>CALKLP010000172.1 GCA_937991965.1 uncultured Verrucomicrobiales bacterium | reverse complement strand
TTGCGAATCTGAGATTTCACAGGGCTGAGTGCTTCCCCTGTAAAGAGAAAGTCACACGCATTCGCGGCAGAGAAATCTGGCTTTTCGCCCTTCTGCAAAATCCAAACCTTGCATCGCGAAATCGCCGCTAGCAAGGAGATCACCAGTTCCCCTTCCATACCCTCTTCAAAGCCGATCTGCTTACGATCACGAAACACCGTCAGCTCACGTAACTGCAATGCATTAAAGACAAACGGCTGTAAGCTGGCCCAATCCATCACCTGAATTTGATTCTTTAACGCCATTGGTAAATTACTGCCTCTAACACGGCGGCGAATCCAACTCTCTTGCGTCACTTCTTTACGCTCCTGCATGGCAGCATGGCCTAATCGATACAGCGATGACTCCAAGTTTTGTGTCGTCACCTCGGCCTTCCCCTCTAGCGGCGCTCCAAAGTGAATGCGCACTCCACGCGGGTAATTGCGCGGAGTTTTCCAGAACATTTTTTCCCGCTCAAAGGACGTCATCGTTCCCCATAACCCATCCATATAGACGGGGACTACCGGTGCTTTAGCTTTCCGAGCTATCATTTCAAACCCTCGCTTAATTTCACACAGAGCACCTGTGCGAGTCAACTGGCCTTCTGGAAAAATACACACGACTGTTCCTTCCTCTAGTGCCTCCGCGGCCTTCGTAATCGCCTCCTTCGCTCGCTCTCGAGAGATCGGAATGGTATCAAAAAACCGCGCAAACATCCCCACTCCAGGAGTATCGAAACAATCCCGCACCATCAGAAAACGAACCGGACGCGGACAAGCGCAACTCAGGATCAGCGTATCCAAGTAAGAAACATGATTTGGGGTCAAAAGAACGCCTCCTTCCATAGGGATATTCTCTACCCCCTTGGCCGTCACCTTATACAACTGCTGGAAACAATAGCGGAGCACGAAGCGCACAAGATCACGCCCACACATCCGCAACGCCACGACCAATACTCCCAGAATGATGGCTGTAAGAACAAGAGCCTGTGCAAACATCGGTAATCCCACCGCCGTAAGGCCAAACTGAAACCCAATCGCCCCTAAACCGAGTAAGCAATCCAATACCGAGGAACCCGCCAAAATCTGCCCTCTTTGATTAGCAGGAGCGAGATTTTGCAACTGCCCATTCACAGGCACGAGGAAAAATGCACCTCCAAACCCAGCCATTCCAAAGGCGACATACATCCATATTTCCCCCGTATGATTCAGAGTTAGCAGAATCGTGCCCATCATCATGATGAGGATACCTATAGGAGCCAGTCCGAGTTCGATGCGCTTTCGCGAAAGTAACGAGGCGATCACTCCACCCAGAACAACTCCCCCACTGGCGGCAATCATAATCTCCGATAAGACCACGCCTAATTCACGGCCTGAGCTATCTGCCATCTCACGCGCAATCGCGATTTGCCAAAGATTGAGAATTCCCGCAAATCCCCAGAAAAAGGACTTTCCGAGAGCGCACCACTTGATGCTTCGATTCCCAAAAATCGTTTTCAACTGACCGATGTGCCCAAAGGCTTGGCTGGCCGTCCACTTTGGCGCCCCCATCGCCCCCGTATTTTTGACAAAAAAGGAAAGCGCTATCGGCAATGAGGTAGCGCCTAGCAGAACTAACATCGGCGTAATCATCGCACTCCAGCCGTCCTCGGCTAAACGTAGCTCACGGGCAAACCAAAACCCAGCCGTAATCTGCCCTATACATACCGCCAGAACCACTGACATTTCTAAAAGGCCACTGGCCGAACCAAGCTTCTCCTCGCCTACGAGTTCCTTAATCAGTCCACGTTTCGCTGGATTCATAATAGTGGACTGAATCGCCAGCAGGAAAAATCCACCAACCAGTAACCAGAACTGCCCCGCCCATACCGCTAGCAACATCATCCCAAAAATGGCCGTCTGCATCAAGACCGCGCCACGGATCACATGAGACTTCGGGAATCGGTCCGAGAGCCACCCCGCCACTGGAGCTAAAAGCAAATAAGGAAAGACGATGATCACTCCCAAGATGTGCTGAATGGAGCCGTAATTCGCCTCCGTGTGATCCGTCAGCCAAAACGCTAGGGGAATGATTAAAAACTGGGCGATCTTATCATTAAAGGCGTTCTGACCTTGAAGGATAAGGAGCGACCAATACGAGCGCCATGAGGATGTAGTTACTGTTTCCATATGACTAGACCCTAGCGTAAATTTTAAAATTGATGAAATTGATACTCATTATGATAACATCGATTTTAATGATTCAATTATCAAACAAGCTCTCTAGTTCACGAACTAAATCCTCACCGTCTTCCCTGCTCCATGGAGCAAACTCCTTATCCGTCTCAGAGTCATACGGCCCCTTCTTAAACTCCGCGATCACAGTATCTGGCGCCAGACATACCATCGCATGCCAAACGTTCGGCGCAATATCTACGAGACTCCCTGATCTCAACCGTATCGTTTGCGTTACCGCTCCCGCCTCATCAAAAATCACGATCCCTAGCTCTCCCTGCAAGAGCACGACTGTTTCACTTGCACCTGCGGAAGGATGCTTATGAGGGCGCACATACGTCCCGGGTTGAAAGGCGTTCAAGAGCCGCTGCACTGGATCAGAATCCGCACGCTGAATCGGCTGAATCATACGCAAGCGCGGGCTTTCACGAGACGCGGCAAGTAACATCTCATACTTCCCAGCCTCAGTCATCACCACATCCCCACTCATATTTGCTAAAGCCAACGCCATAGCACCATAAAACATACGATCTAGCACACATCAAGAAATCGAATGATTGAAATGTATTCATACAAGCCGAATAGAGCTCCCTCTATTCGAAGTGCACACCCGTATTGTCTTGCATCGCCTGACATTCATAGGGATTATTCCTAAACTGTGAGAGGCATTACCATTCCTACATACATCACCTTGTTCCGCATGGGATTGGTGCCGATTTATGGGTGGTTTGTGCTCCGCTATGGATCATCACTAGGAGATGAAGCCCCACAGGAGTTTTATCGCATTGTCTCCTGTGTGTTGTTTGCCACGGCGGCCGTTTCTGATGCCGTGGATGGGATCATTGCACGATTTTTTGACATGAAGTCCGAACTTGGTGCGTATTTAGACCCTTTTGCCGATAAGGTCCTCCTGCTTACGAGCATCATTTTTATGGCTCAATATTCAGAGAACTGGTGGCAAATGCCACTCTGGTTCATGATCATTGTCGTCGGGCGTGATCTCTTGATAATTTATGGCGTCTGGTTGCTTAAGAGTAAGCGAAAACCCATCCGCTTCCTCCCGCACTGGACCGGTAAGGCTTGCACGGGGTTCCAAATCGCAGTCGTCTCTTTTTATCTCCTCCAGTGGCTCACTCTTGGATTTTTCACGACTGTGCTTGCTTCTATCTTTACAGTGTGGTCTGGTGTCATTTACTTCCGCCACGGGTGGAAGCTCCTCCAGCTCCCGTCAGAGACCGACGACGAGCACAAACCCCTCTTTAAATTTAAATAATACTCGCCATGTCTGAAGATATCGCACCGATCCTCCAAAAGTCCCCTACTGTCGCCATTGTTGGCCGTCCTAACGTAGGGAAATCCTCCATTTTCAACCGTCTCGCGGCGCGTAAAATCGCGATTGTGATGGACCAACCAGGGATTACCCGTGACCGAATTCACGCTAAGTGTGAACTCACCTCCCCTTCCTGTGATCTTATCGACACCGGCGGAATCGGAGAGGAAGCGGACGAGGAATTCACCAGCGATGTGCAGGTCGAAGCCGAGATCGCGATGTCCACCGCGGATGTCATTCTCTTCGTGGTAGACGCTCGCCAAGGACTCCAAATGGCGGACGAAACGATCGCGAAAATCCTCCGTCGCGCTTCCGATAAGCCGATTGAACTCATTCTCAATAAATGCGACACCTCTGAGTTTGAAACCATGGCTGGCGACTTCGCCAAGCTCGGGTTTGGTTGTGGCACCCCCGTCTCCGCAGAGCATGGACGAAACTTCTCGATGCTCCTGGAAACCCTTGATGAGCACTTTGAAACCTTCGAGAGCGAGATCGAACAAGTCCGTGGGCACGCCCTCGAGGTTGGTCTCAAAATCGCGATGATTGGACGCCCAAATGCGGGGAAATCCTCTCTCATTAACTCCATCATGAACGATGAGCGCACCATTGTATCTGAAATTTCCGGAACAACCCGTGACGCCGTCGATATCCCTTACCGTCGTGGCAAGGAAAAGCACACCCTCATTGACACCGCTGGTCTCCGCCCCCGTGGGAAGCGAGACAGCTCTGTAGAAGTTTTCTCCGCGATGCGAACCGAAAAAGCGATCCGACGCGCTGACCTAGTGCTCCTCGTCGTCGATCTCGATGCCGGCGTCTCTGCCATGGATCGTAAGATCGCGCGCCAAATCCAGCTGGAGGGAAAACCCTGTATCATCATCGCCAACAAGTTCGACCTCTATTACCCTGACAAGCCGAAACCAGAGCGTATGCAAAAAGCGAAAGAGCACCTGCGGGACGAGCTCTTCTTCCTCCACTACGCCCCCTTTGTCAGTGTTTCTGCTCTCAAATCTCAGTCCATCGACCAAATTTTCCGTTCCGTCGCGAAGGTCCGCGATGGCGCTAAGAACGCCCTCAGCACGGGTGAACTCAACAGACTCATTCAGAACGCGATCATCCGTAACCCCCCATCGGAGCACAAGATCATCAAGAAGCGCCTGAAGATCCTCTACGTCACCACCGCCTACAATGAGCGCTACGCCCAGATTCCAGTGCCTAAGCTAATCCTCTTCGTGAACGACAAGCGTCTCATGAGCGAGAACTACCAAGCCTACCTAGAAAACCGAATCCGCGACGAGCACATCTGCCTCGGCCTCCCGATTCCATTCTCGGTTCGTTCGCGTAATCGGAAGTAATCCCGGAAGCGGGAATGGCATTCCCGTGATCGACACAGCTGTATTCAGGAATTACCAATCCCCGCTCCTAATAAAAAACGCCCCACCTGGGTGAACAAAGAATTAAGATTGTCTTCTAAATCAGCTTCGCTACTATGGCATAATGATCGCGAAATATTACCAATGGCTGCATGGTAAATGGCCTGCAGGAACTGTCGAGAAATTGCCCTCGGTCGGGGAACAAGGCACAACGAATGTCGCAGGGGTAAGGATCGTAGGTGACCTCAGTGGGGTCCCGCTCCTGAAATTTTCTTCTGAGACGGGAGTGCAGGCGGTGCGAGGGATCATGGCCGAGCCTGATTTCCCGAAGGCGCGGGCGCAGCGTGATCCTGAGCTCTACGACATCGCGATCATCGGGGCGGGTGTTTCTGGGATTTCGGCCGCCATGGAGGCACAGAAGGCGGGGCTCAAGTATATTCTCTTTGAGACCAGCCAAGCCTTTAATACCGTCGAGAACTTCCCGAAGGGGAAATACATCTTCACCTACCCTACCGACATGAAGCCGTCAGGGGGAATTCAGTATGGGGAACGTTCGGATAAGAAGGAATCGCTCCTCGAAGACATGAAGGAGCAAATGGCGGAGTGTCAGGTGGAGATCACCCCGGCTCAAATCTCACACGTCGAGAAGCACGGCGCTGAAATGCACGTCATTCATGCCGGGCGCAAGGGCGAGGCGCCTAAGGTCACCAAGGCACTCCGAAGCATCATCGCCATCGGGCGCAGTGGAAATTACAGGGAAATGAAAATCCCCGGGGAACAGTTAGACAAGGTCATGAACCGACTGCATGATCCTAAAGATTATTGCAATAAGAAGGTCGCCATCGTGGGGGGAGGAGACTCCGCAGCGGAGGCTGCCATCGCGCTCGCGGAATGTGGATCTCATGTCACCTTCAGCTACCGAAAGCCGGACTTAACGCGCCCAAAACCAGAAAATACTCAGAAACTACAAGACCTCGCAACGGCCGGAAAACTCACCCTAGCACTCAATACAAATCCAGTCGAAGTCACCGAGACAGCCTTCAAATATAAGGAAGGAAAAGACGGCGAGATTCAGGAGGTAGAAAACGACGCCGTATTCGCCATGATTGGTCGAGAAGCTCCGCTCGATTTCTTCCGTCGATCAGGAATTTCAATCACGGGTGAGCGGAACAAAAAGTGGTGGATTACGGCCGCTATTTCCTTCCTTATTTTCGCCTTCATCTATCAAGTCAAAAAAGGTGGAACATGGCTGAAAATCAACGAGTACTGGAGCAGTAAGGAGAACTTCCCCTTTAACTTAACTAATATCTGGACTAGCTGGGGAGAACTCTTCTCTAACCCTAAATACCCACTAGGGACACTTAAGTATGTAGTTGGTGATCCCGGATTCTGGTATTCCCTCGCCTACTGTTGTGCGATGGTTTTCTTTGGTATTAGAAGGATCCAACGCCGTAAAACTCCATACGTTAAGCGTCAGACGATGTTTCTGTGGTTCTTCCAGCTTATCTTCCTCTTCCTTATTCCATACCTCTTCCTCCCGTGGGCTGGCTTCAATGGAGCCTTTGACTCTGGAGTCGGAAAGGCGATAGCAGATGAATTATTCCCGGTAGTTTCCTACGGAAGCGGACGTGAATATTGGAGGGCTTTTGGTCTTATCCTCGCATGGCCATTATTCATCTGGAATATGTTCACATCAGACCCTATGTGGGGATGGTTGGTCATCAGTCTCATTCAAACATTTGTCATCATCCCCTTCATTGTTAGACGCTGGGGTAAAGGTGCTTATTGTGGATGGGTCTGCTCCTGCGGCGGGCTTGCCGAAACAATGGGAGATGCGCACAGACATAAGATGCCTCACGGACCGGTCTGGAATAAGCTCAACATGATCGGGCAAGTTTTCCTAGCGCTAGCCTTCTTAATGCTCGGCTTCAAGGTCCTCTCTTGGCTTCATATTCCAGGGTTTAAGGAAGCCTTTAACACAGTTCTTTATGGAACACCTGGCGGTGGAACCTCACAACCTTGGGGATATAATTGGTTCGTAGATTTACTCTTTGCTGGAATTCTTGGGGTAGCCTTTTACTTCCACCTCTCGGGACGGGTTTGGTGTCGCTTCGCCTGTCCACTAGCGGCTCTGATGCACATCTACTCCCGCTTCGGGAAGTTCCGTATCTTCGCCGAGAAGAAAAAGTGCATCTCCTGTAATGTCTGCACCAGCGTCTGTCACCAGGGCATCGACATCATGAACTTCGCCAACAAAGGACTCCCGATGGAAGACCCAGAGTGTGTGCGTTGCTCCGCCTGTGTGCAGCAGTGCCCTACTGGCGTGCTTCAGTTTGGCCGCATCGGGAAAGAAGGAAACCCCATCCTAGACGGGCTCAAAGCCTCGCCAGTGCAGATGAAGGAGGAGTGAAAAGTTAGCAACTTTTCTTAACTTTCTACATTTTAGGTCTGACAAAGCCCATAGAGTTAGAGCTCGATTTTTTGTTACCAAAACAGAGAAACAATAACCCTCCGAGTAAATTCAAGAATATGATAGCTAATACCCAACATATTTTTTCGGATTCGGATATCACCTTGTTTTGAATGGCTTTAACGAGGGCGTAAATCCATAGAACTGAGCCTCCGATCGCATAGAGTAAGAACGTAAGCTGAGTAAAGCGCATCAAAAAAACGTTATTCTCACTATTCTGATTGAGTATTGCCAAAATGCATACCACTGCAAAAGCAACACACAGCAGAGCAATGATTAAAAACGGAATTCTTTTTCTCATATCAGTAAGAATTTCAGAAAAAAGCTTTCAGCTCAAATTAAAAAACTTCACGCGATATTCGCGAAAACCGCTTGCACGTCTTCATCATCCTCAAGCTTATCGATAACTTCCTCGATCTCGGCGAGTTGCTCTTCCGTGAATTCGGTAGGGTTGGTTGGGACTCGCTGTAAGCTTGCTTTGGTAATTTCTAGGCCATGCTCTTCACAGGCCTTTGTCAAACTACTGAAGCTGGCATACTCTCCATAACAATAGACGGTGCCATCCTCCTCAGATAACTCCTCTAACCCAGCATCAATGAGAGCCAGCTCCACTTCCTCCAGATCAATCTCCTCAGTCGCCAGAAACTCGACTACGGCCTTCCGTGAGAACATAAAGTCAAACGAACCCGAGTTCATCATTTGCCCTCCCGACTTATTGATGATGGTCTTCACATTCGTGATAGAGCGGTTCGTGTTATCGGTCGCGCATTCGATGTAGAATAAGACTCCATGTGGCCCTTTAGCTTCATACGTCATCTCTGCATAATTGGCGGCGTCCTTCCCTGATGCTCGCTCGATCGCCTTCTTGATGTTATCTTTTGGCATGTTCTCGGACTTCGCGTTGGCGATCGCGAGACGGAGCTTCGAGTTGCTATCAGGATCATCCCCGCCCTCCTTGGCGGCCATGGTGATCGACTTGGCAAGTTTCGGGAAAAGCTTAGACATTTTGTCCCAGCGTTTTTCCTTCGAGGCTCTTCGGTATTCAAATGCACGTCCCATAATATCAGACGAACTTCTGAAAACTTGTAGGAATGATCAAGAACGGATATGAGATTTTTTCCTCCAGAGAGGAAATTTACTTTCCCAAACGAGCTTATTGAATGAAGATAACTCATCATGGCAGATACGAAACATGCTCTGCGAGCTGACAAATGGCTCTGGGCGACGCGTTTTTTTAAGACCCGGAGCCAAGCAACAAAAGCCTGTGAAGGAGGCCGAGTGAAACGTCGCGAAGACTCCATAAAGCCCTCCACCCCACTGAAAGTTGGTGATGAACTGACCATTCCCGCACACGAGGCGAACTACTTTCGTAAGGTTACCGTAACTCAGATCATTGAGAAACGAGTATCCGCTGCGCTAGCGCGTGAGACATACGAAGATCATACCGACCCTAAGATTGTGGAGGAAGCCCGTGAAGTAGCAGCGACAGAGAGAAAGCTGAGACTTGAGGGAGACCAAGGAAGGCTCACTAAAAAGCGGAGACGAGATTGGGAGAAAATCACAGGTGGATTCTTCGAGTGAGAATTCTTGTGACATTTTGTTTGTCATTCAAGACTATATGATTAGTAATAATTGAATCTTCCAGAGCAATTCTGGAACAATATACAATATACAATATAATACATTTATGAAAAACACATACTTACTCGTAGGAATGACATGTCTCGCTCTTTTCTCATGTGAAAAGGTTACAGAAGCTGCACAATCCGCAAAAGAAGCGACAAAAGAAGTTGCTGCTGAAACAGGAAATACACTGAAGGAAGGAGTTGTTGAAGCTGGAAAGTCTGTAATGGACGGATCACAAAGCCTCGGCGACGCAGCTAAGGGAGTCGTATCCTCAGCTGGTGAAACAGTGAAGGAAGGCGCAGCGAAAGCTGGTGGAGCTGTTACAGAAACCGTGAAAGGTGCTGCTGGATTAGCTACTGACGGTGCAGAAGCAGTTGGTGAAGGTGCTGAAACGATTGGCGAAGGTGCTGTTGATGGAGTTAAATCAGCTGGTGGAGCTATTGTAGATGGTGCTGCAGCTGTAGGTGAAAGTGCTGTTGACGGAGCGCAAGCTGCCGGTGGTGCTGTTGTAGATGGTGCTAAAGCTGTAGGTGAAGGCGCTCTTGACGGAGTGAAAGCTGCTGGCGGAGCTGCTGTTGATGGCGTAAAAGCTGTCGGTGAAGGCGCTGTTGATGCTGCAAAAAGCGTAGCGGAATAATTCCACTAAACTTAAATTTCAAATAATTCAGTAGGCTTGATATTTTCAAGCCTATTTTTATGCCCATTTTCAATCTACAATCCAGGTAAATCTGAGTGGGAAACCTGAATCCCACCCGTTATCGATTCATTCAAGTGTTCGCAAATTTAAAAAATTACTTTTAAGCTTTATGAATGACTCATATTACTTTCTATTAAGTAAAATTACCTTACTTTTACAGTGTATTCAAATCAATCATACCTTTCCACCCTACTTCAAGAAGCTGGCCTATTAGAGCCTGAAGTGGTTCAAGACCTTCGTGCAGAGCAGCCAGGACTTACTGATGAAGTGAGCGTTCTGTTAAGTAGAAAAGTCATCGATGAAAACTCTGTAGCCAAAGTGATCTCTACGAACTCTGGGTTTCAACGTGTGGAGCTGCATAGATATACGTTTCCACAAGGGATCGAGTCTCGGATCCCGAGAGAAATCGCCGAAAAGTATAAGATCATTCCACTCGGAGATGATGGCACAGAGTTATCCGCCTGTATGGCTGACACGTTAAACTTCACCGCTACGGATACCATCTCGAGACTGCTGGGGAGACCACTCGCACTCTATGTCTCTACCCCGTCTGACATCCAAGATGCTTTACTATCCCTTTACGGATCTGTCGGTGGAGACGGGGTTGATGATTCTGTTACGGTTATTGGCTCAGAGGGAGCAGAGGCCGCCTCTGAGGCTGACGCCCCAATCATTAAGCTTGTGAACCAGATTCTCTCAGATGCAGTAAAACAAGGAGTGTCAGATATCCACATCGAGCCTCTAGAAAAATCGCTACGTGTCAGATACCGTCTGGATGGTAAACTTTTTGAGGCAGCGACACACCCCAAGAGGCTCCTCCCTGCGATCATCGCCCGATACAAGGTGATGAGCAGAACAATGAAAATTTCAGAAAAGCGAGCCCCACAAGACGGCCGAATCCAGCTCAAAATTGGATCAAAAGACATTGATCTGCGTGTTTCTAGCGTGCCGAGTAACCATGGTGAAAGTATCGTCATGCGTATTCTTAACAAGTCCTCGGTGAGTCTTGGGCTTGATCAAGCTGGATTTATGTCCGATGATCTCGCCCTATTTAGGGAACTTGTTAGTCTACCAGACGGAATCATCCTTGTAACAGGACCTACCGGATCAGGGAAAACTACCACTCTATACTCTTGTCTCAACGAGATCAACCTCCCTGACCGTAAGATCATCACCGTGGAAGACCCAGTGGAATATGAACTCGCTGGAATCAACCAAGTGATGGTGCGTGCCGATGTTGGAATGACATTTGCCGCCGCACTCAGAGCAATGCTTCGTCAAGCGCCAAATATCATCATGGTCGGGGAAATCCGAGATAAGGAAACCGCAACAATCTCTATCAATGCCTCATTAACAGGCCACCTGGTATTCTCAACCCTTCACACCAATGACGCTACCAGTGCTGTGGCTCGGCTTGCAGACATGGGGATTAAGAAATTCCTTATCGCCTCTGCTGTTCGCGCTATTGTTGCGCAGAGACTTGTTAGACGACTCTGTGATACCTGCAAAGAACCTGTTCAACTGAATGAACAACAACTAAAATCTCTTGGGATTGATCCTAGCAGAAGTGCAGGAACAACGATTTACGGTCCAGGATCATGTTCAAAGTGCCGTAACACAGGATACAAAGGACGAGTCGGAATTTTTGAAATCTTCCTCGTAGATGATGAAATCAAGCACCTCATTAATGACAATCTTAGCGCACCTCAACTCAGAAAAAGAGCAAAAGAGCTCGGTATGCGCACCCTCAGAGATGATGGGGTTCGAAAGGTTCTTGCAGGACTTACATCCGCAGAAGAAGTGCTCTCATCGACCCAACAGGACTAACTCTTTCCTCCCCTAATTAAACTAAACTTTTTTCATAATGGATAACAAACAACTGATCAACATTCTCAAAGGGCGTGGAATCGTAGATGACTCACTAGGCCAAGATATTCTCAACTCCATTGATATTAGCGGTAAGCCTCTTTCTGACACTCTAGTGGATTACGAAGTTATTTCACAAAGAACCGACCTTTGGCAAATCGTTGCCTCCGAATTAGGCTTGGAGGCGATCGACCTAGATCAATTTGCGCCAGACCACGATACACTAGCCTTGCTCACCGCAGGGCAAGCCAGACTCAACGGGGCCTTTCCGATTGCAGCTCAAGGAAAAACGCTCATGGTTGCGCTGGAAGACCCGTTAAACCCACAAGCAGTTGAAGACCTCGGCTTCAGCCTTGGGAGAGATATTAAGGTGATGATCGCGCCTGCCAGTCAAGTTCGTGCGAAAATCGAACAGTACTATGGTAACGATAGCTCGGCAATCACAGAAATTTTAAGCCAACTTGATTCAACAATCGCGGGATCAGATAATCCTGAGGACGAAGCCAACTCCGCGCCTGTAATTAAGTACGTTGACCTTGTTCTCGACCAGGCGGTCACAGAAAAGGCCTCCGACATCCACTTCGAGCCTTTTGAAGGAGACTTTAAAATTCGCTATCGTGTCGATGGTGCTCTGATTGAAATGGCGCCTCCTCCGGCGTCACTAGCAACCCCCATCATTTCACGTGTGAAAGTGATGGCGAATATGAACATCGCCGAACGCCGAGTCCCACAAGATGGAAGAATTGTAAAGATAGTCGGGGAAAAGCAAGTCGATATGCGGGTATCCTCTCTTCCAACACAATATGGAGAAAGTGTCGTATGTCGTGTTCTGGACCGTTCCAGTGTCAGCCTCGACCTGAAAGATCTCGGACTTCCTGAGCAAGTGGATAACTACATCAAAACTACGATGAGGAAGCCTAACGGGATTTTCCTCGTTACAGGACCAACTGGTGCAGGTAAAACCACAACACTTTACGCTGCCCTACGTGATATCAACACGATTGACACCAAAATCCTCACCGCGGAAGACCCTGTGGAGTATGATATCGATGGCATTATTCAGGTTCCTACCAACGAGGCGATTGATCTAAACTTTGCCAAAATTCTACGTGCCTTTTTACGTCAAGACCCCGATAAAATCCTCGTAGGAGAAATTCGTGACTTAGAGACCGCTCAGATTGCGATTCAGGCATCACTCACGGGCCACTTAGTTCTCTCCACCCTCCACACCAATGACTCTGCAGGCTCTGTCACGCGTCTTGTGGATATGGGAGTTGAACCTTTCCTCGTAGCCGCCTCCCTAGAAGGAGTATTAGCACAGCGCTTAGTGCGCAAAATCTGTGTTGAGTGTAAAGCAAACTACGAACCTAACGAAACTGTATTAGAGCAGCTAGGACTCTCTCCCCATGAACTAGGGGATAAGAACCTCTACACTGGTGTCGGGTGCGAGAAGTGTGGTGAAAGCGGTTACCGTGGACGACAAGGCCTCTTCGAACTCCTAGATATCAAAGACCCAATTAAGGAGCTCATCATTGATCGTTCCCCATCTGTTGTCATGAAACAAAAAGCGATTGAACTCGGAATGTCCACTCTCCGCCAAGATGGGTTACGCAACATCTACAGTGGAGTTACCACCATTGAAGAAGTTCTAAAATATACGTAAACCGTAATAACTGAATTCTGACTCAGAGGCAATTAATCTCGTAATCTAGAAATAAGAATGCTCCCGTGAAAGAATAGTGCCTTACCAAGTTTAAAGTGCTGGATGTGGCGCAGTTTTTTTTCCAAGCGCAAGGCGTAAGAAAGAATCCAATCGTAATTAGGAAGAACAAACCAAAACCTTTCTCTGTCCCTTGCTTTTGAGGCTATTTCATGTCTTCAAGATCACCCATGTAACACGGTAAAACTTATGAGACGCTAATGGACCTGTGCCTTTGAGGTATAATTCTCATAAAATCACATAATTCCTCTTTCCAAATAAATTTTATTACATTAGCACGGAGGGCACATGGAAATTTGGAAATCAATCATCGTGGGAATTGTGCAAGGGTTTGCAGAGTTTTTGCCTATCTCTTCTTCAGGGCACATCGTTCTCACCCAGTTCCTCTTGGGGATCAGAGAAGAAGGCACTACCGTGTTTGAGATTATTCTGCACGTCGGAACCCTGTTGAGCGTCCTCCTCTACTTTTGGCGTAAATTATGGAATATGACCCGATCTCTCTGGACTCCTGAGCTCAAGGATGAACGCTCGTGGATCTTGTTCCTTGGCCTAGCTACCTTGCCTGCAGTAGGCGTCGCCTTAACACCCGTAGGCGATAGCTTTAAAAAAGCTTACGACAACCCCGTTCTTGTTTCCGCCCTGCTCATCGTCACAGGAGCACTCCTTCTCGCACCAAAAGTCATTAAGCCTAAAGCTAAAGAACTCGGCTGGAAAACTGCGCTTTTCATGGGTTTTGGACAAGCCTTCGCAATTCTCCCAGGGATCTCTCGAAGCGGATCGACCATTACCGCAGGTCTATTATCGGGTGTTACGCCAAAAAAAGCTGCTGACTTCGCCTTTCTCATGTCTATCCCAGCTATTCTTGGAGCGGTAGTCATGGACAGAGACGCTTTTTCAGAACTTTCGTCAGATCAGGCACTCACTTACCTCATAGGAGCCCTTGCCGCATTCATCAGCGGCTTAGCTGCGATCTTCCTTGTCATGGGAGCCGTCAAGCGTGGTAAATTGCAATACTTCGCTTACTACTGTTTCGCAGCAGGAATCGCTGGAATAATCTATTTCCAATTCTTTTTTAACCATTCCGCATAACACAATAACATGAGA
>CALKLP010000171.1 GCA_937991965.1 uncultured Verrucomicrobiales bacterium | reverse complement strand
CTTCATGCTAGTTCTCGGATTTTTTGCTTTATAAACTATATCTGTATTTACACGTACGCGGTGGCGCATACTACCTTAGGTGAAGCTGCTTCGACACATTCGATGACTGCCCCACGGCAGCTAACACATGTCCGATTTCTTTGTAGATTGGTAAACAGCGGGCTAAGGATTTTCGCACGCATACCGTGTACTCGCACAGTTGCACCGATCGCGAAGAAATTCAATCCCGCTCTCGCCCGATCGCCTACCCTTCACCAACCCCACATACATGCTCCTCGCGGCGGTAGTCTCTGTCTATTTCGTGCTCTCGTGTCGTGAGGGTTGGAAATCCGTACATACTGGCAGGTAGAGCGCTGGAGAGGCTTGGTGATGGTATCACATATGCGCTCACAGCACGAGTCTTTCCGCGGTGTGGGTGCTCGCCGTTTCTCGTTGTCTCTGCCGCTTATAAGGTGTGTTGGGACACATCTCAATCCTGGCTTGTGCGTGGTTACATGCACCCGTAAAGCGGAGAGATGAGAGTTGCAGGCGAGTATACGTGCAGAGCAGCAGGTCTAGACAGCGGCAGTCCTAGATAGTGCATTTATGCATGTGAGGAGTCCATAGATTTAGACGATAGACTGTACGTACGCAGTACAGTAGTTGATGGAGTCTGTCAACAGGCTATATTTGTCGAGCAGGTATGTATGTAGTCGTTACGTACTCACTCGTGGTTCTCTTGCATTGCTATTTGGGTGTTCGGCGGATAAAACGGCTGTAGTCTAGACTACCTTTTTGTATGCATACGTGTGTTTTTGCCACCCTCCTCTCTAGTTTTCTGGCACTCAGTCGTCGCTGCAGATGATGCATGGTCCGTGCCGATCATTTTCGTGGTTTAGACTTTGACGTTTTATGTCATGCCCTCCCTATTATGGCGGCAACGACAAACAAACGACGTCCACAAGTTATGTAATAACTACAATCAAGGTGTTTTCTCCGAAGCCGAATCCGCATTGGAGTCGATCGACATCACAGGATTGGGACGTGTTCACCAAGGTGCGTAACTACAGCGTCGGGCCCAGTGACGGGCGGTGTGTCTCATGGATCAAACACACGCGTGGCCATAGGGTGCCGATACGATGATAGCCTTGTGCCTCTGCCGAGAAAAAGGAACCACGAGATGAGAAAGGTATAGCGCCTCGCGCTGTTGTTTCGTTTTTCGAACGAGGATCAAACGAGTAGTCTATGCGATCGCTTCTAGAAAGATGTTTGGAATACTCGGCGAATGGCAAAACACTTGCCCTGAGTCCCAATCAATTTATCAATCAAAGGCGACAATGAACACCAATAATAAGCGAAGATGAAACCGTCTCGTCCTTTCTATCTAGACTGTACTTGCCCTCGCCAGACCTCGAATGCCTTGAACGGAACGACGTATCCCACACGACCTCTATAATACACTAGACAGGCCTCACATGCTTATCTGACCTTTTCAGGGCCTCCATGCTCACGAAAGCAAGGAAACAGACAAACAAAACGAACCTGAATTTTGCCGCAGATGTCGACGACCCTCGGTCGACACTAGCAATACATTTACTTACTAGACTACATGAAACGAAACAAGAGATGCAAATAATGCAAATTATCAAGGCTCCGATAGGCGAAATTTGATTGATACCTCCCCATGACACACGATCCACAGTATCATTTACAAAAAATCAGATGAAAGTTGTGATCGAGAGGTTTCGAATGTGCACATTTTTATTATCACCAAGTAAAATGGGCACGATTTATGTCTAAAAACATTTGTGCATGATGACGAAAAATTTACACAACTCTGGTAAAAGGGGGTTAAAAATATGAAGATGACTTTATTTCTCGCCATATTTTTGGAATCGCGAGAGAAACCGGTTCTAACAGGGACTACGGTAGGCCCAACCTTGAACCGTGTGTCCAAGGCGGGAATACATTAAATTTATTTGTTATTTTGAAGGTTTCAAGTCAATTTGAATGGGAGAAAGAGAACGTGTGATTAATCGAGGGCAAATGCGTCATTTCGCAAACGAACGACACCGTGGTGGTACGACAAGCGTGCATTTATGAGTGTTTGTAGGTGCTAATGTTGCTACATCAATCATAATATTTTACGTCTTTTTAGCAGAATGGGTCGGTTGTCGACCGTACAGTCACGAAGTCACAGGTTTGGTTCCCGGAGTAGATCAACTTCAACCAGTTTTACTTGATCACAACGTGATTTTCTTTCTTGGCTACCCTTTCGCGCCTGGCCATGGGCGTTAAAAAAATGCCTTCCTTTCAATGTTCCTCCCCTCCGACGAAAAGTTATACAGGGAGAACGAAATAGGGGGTCCTTGACCATTTCCACTTTAGTCTATCCTATGAGCGAAGGCCTTAGCCTTTCGGGCGCAAGCTCTATCCGCGATTCTGCACGGTGAGACCTGAACAAGCCACGCGATGCAAACAAAATGACAAAGCATGCTCTTTGGGTTGGCTTACGCTTGTGTATCGGTACATCAATTATTCTTCTCTTGCCACTCGCAGGTTCTAGTGAATAAGCTTCTCTTTCATCACGAACAAAACGCTTACTCTGTGTGGACTAGATGGCGCAGGAAACAAGCGCTCCGCTCTATACGCATGCGAAGCATGTATTAATAGGTTGATGAAGAATAAAAACGCTACGCTCTATAGGTAGATGATGTCGAGAACAACACGCTACACCGTGTGGACTAGATGATGCTGAGGAGAACGCTACGATACATCGATCATGTGGTAGCAAAAGAATCGC
>CALKLP010000170.1 GCA_937991965.1 uncultured Verrucomicrobiales bacterium | reverse complement strand
GGGGGAGCCGTGAATACCGTCAGGGGTGTTAAAATAGAGACTTGGTTTGGCGACATTACACCATTTACAAAACTTCCGACTTTTAACGACCTGGACGACATCGACATCCCCGATCTGGATATCCCTAGTGTACCCGAAGTCAACTTCCCCGACATAGATTTCGCCATCGACATACCAGAGGTGGACCTCCCTGACATCCCCGATCTCGTCCCAGAAAATCTAAACTTCCCATCCATACCTGGATTCGACTTCATATCCGAAAAGGTGGAAAACATCATGATCTCGATGCAAAATATCTTCGACAACGCCATGGACCCTCTCTACACCGCAATCGCCACAATCACACTCATCATAGGAAACGTCAGGTCGTCGGTGGTGACATTCTATGAAACGTACCTCTCGTGGGAATCAATCAAGAAGCGCGCGGCCAACATATACACACAGGTAACGGATGGTGTAGAGACGCTGAAAGAGTTCATCTTTGACGAGATAATGCCGGCGTTCTTGGAGATCTTGGCTGGTTTCAAGGACGCGCTTCTAGACTTCATCGGGGATGTAGCAGAGAAGGCGTGGATCTTCTTGAAGAAGGTGGGTGTCACCATCAAGAAGATGTTCTCGCAGGGGATGAAGATCGTCACCAAGGTCGCCAAGATGGCTTTGAAAGCGTACGTAGGATACATGACGTTCGTTTGGGGAAGCATCATCGACAAGACCACCAAGTGGATACCGTTACCGTTGTCGTTCAGGGTATTGCTGGTCCTGATGACCATCGTAATGTTCTTTGCCGGAGGCATGATTACCAACGGAATCACGATCTTCAAGTTAGGGTTCAACGCTGGCGTTTCTGGTCTAACCGCCCTGTCCTCGGCGGACAAGATGGTGACGGACGCCGTCAGAGAAAAGTTCCCCAAGATGGGAGTTTAAGTATTATAAATTATAAAATTTTACTATTACAGTGTCCAAGTGTCCTTGTTGAGTTTTCTTACCTCCTCTATCTTTGCCGTCTGACTGGCAATCATGTACTGAGTCAAGAGAAGAAGAAGAAAGAGTACCGCGTACAGGGCTATAAGAATGAAGTGGAACTTGTTTAGGTCGCTGAAGTCCACCATGTCTGCTGTTGCTTACAATATATGATTCTAAAACATATTTTAATCCATGTATTACAACAAGAAGTTCATTTAAACCCAATTTTTGGAATATTATATTTGTACATCGTAACTAGTAATCACCATGCTTTTGTTCAGCCTGCTTACTCTCATAACAATCATCTGGGTCCTTCAGCTAGCAAACAGTGTTCGAATCATAAGCAACTCGTCCGATTCTCTCAAGGAGGAGATAGAGGGGGCTGCCGTTTCTTGCGGGGTCACCATGAACTAGTACCGGAAAAACATTAAACCTATCCCTTACAGATGGAGAACACTTCTGTCAGAGAAAGGAGTTCCTTCAAGGATGAGAAGGCGACCACGAGGGTTTCCTTGGATATATCATATGTCCCGACAAGGATGAGCTTCGCCAAATCTACCGTGAGAGGAAGCGCTCTGAAAACTTCGATGAAAACGTTGGGTATCAATCCGTCAGTGATCTTTCCTTCGTCCCCCATCAGGATGTACATGATCGTGTCTATGATAGTAGATATTGCCTGGCTGAAAACACCCTTGACGTCTACCCCAGTCTTGACGTCCTTGCCCTGAGCCTTGACCACCTTCATTAAACTAGGCATACCCTTGGCGAAGGTCGCCAGGCTCCCCATGAAGTCCTTAGCGGCGTCGAAAACGCGGCCGACCCCCTTCTTCGTCAGGTAACACGTCTCTCCTAGAAGTACCGTAACCAGGGTGACGACTAATCTCCATACCGAAACGAACTGGTTGAGTACAAAGAGAATGATGCTCGTAACTGTCTGTACCACAAACGTAAGGATTGCGAACAGCGTGTCCCTGACGAAGGCAAACACGTTGATCGTGGTTTCTCCGACAAATTCGACGACGCTACTCGTGGCGCGCAGGACTGTCATCATGACGAACCGAACAACGAGAACGGCTGCTAGGAGAGCGTTCACCACGCTCGAGAATATCAGCGCGATAACTCCCAGAAAAATATTGCCTATTGCCTTCGCGACTTTCTTCGCGACTTGTGCAGCAGCCATAGTAAGGTGTAGTATAATATAATAGTAAGTCTTTAATTTAATTCTCTTTTTGGTCGAATGATTAGACATATTGAAATAATCAAATACTCAAGCATTCAGCAGGATTGTCCGACCACCCATTCTCCGACTACGGCCTCAAGGACGCGGGCAACGTCTCTCATGCGCGACCCATTCCCCCTAAAAATACTCCTCGCGCGGTGAGCAATCGAATAACAGGTGCGCGCGAGGCTGAGGTCTTGCACAAAACCGGAGCGGTTCGACATGTCCGAGAGAGGAACCATCAATACTTCTCTGGTCTTGGAGACCAGGTCTCCACTAGACTCCTCGTTGAGGACGTAGTACATCTCGTCCGTCATGCCGATGATCTCGTTACCCACACACGAGGCCCGGTACGCCAGCCAGTCGAAGAACTTTTCCCCCATGATCTTGTCCCAGTCCTGGGAGTCACTGGATTCTCCCCTGAACGCGGTCGTCTCACCTATCCCCACCATCAGGACGATGGAATCACGCATGACCTTGCTTCGTGTCACCCCCATGTGAATACATCTCTCCAGTTCGAACAAGAACTTTTCCGCCTTGGAGACGAAGTCGACGTTGGAAGCCACGGTCCATTTCGAACTCGGCTGACACGTCTTGCACAATTCCGTGTAGGTGATGTACAGGGAGGAGTACATGATCTTGATGTCCAGGACCGAAGAAGCCGACCGCCCCAGATCGTGCCCCTCCGATGATACGAGGAGGTCGAACTGCTTAGGGGATAGGATGCGCTGGCTACTCGACATAGGAGACACGTGCTTGATGATGGAGTTCATTGTTG
>CALKLP010000169.1 GCA_937991965.1 uncultured Verrucomicrobiales bacterium | reverse complement strand
CTTTGTCGTTTTCCAGCTTCTGAACATGGGCGGTCATCCTCGCTGTCAGCGGGATAACATACTCTGTACGCATTCTTGCCAATGTACCTTCGTTGTAGCGATGTAAATACACCAGACACTGAAAGGACTTTTGTTTGCCTGAGCTGAACAGCCAGTAGATTGGACGCTTTTTGTAGGTTTGCAGATGGTCTTTGAAGAAGCGGTCACACAAGTATCGACGGAGAGTGTCTCGGCTGCCTTCGCCTTTCCTAGGTGATAGGTTGTCAGCTAAGAAACGAAGGTTTGCTTCGAGGTGAGTTTCATCCCATGCCTCTGCGATAAATTCGACCAATCGATTGGCCGCATCATCAGCGTACCACTCCTTGTCAGTGAGCGACATGATGCCGTCACCATCCGCTGGAAAGCTGCTGTACTTAGAAGCATCGAAGCCTTCGTTACCGCTTTGAGCATAGATAAGACCCGGCGTATCTAAGCTGTAGCGTCCCAACATGCAGCCAATCGCATAAGATACAAGCTCCTTCATGGTGTCCTGGCGAAAGTGGATCCACTGGTCCACCACATCAAGCTTTCCGCCGTACCGATATGCGGGGTTCACAGTAAGCGTGATTTGCTCAATTGGGACCTCGGTGTTTAATTCGTTTACCAAGCCGTAAGCATCGATGAAAATGCCATTATTTATCTCTTCGAGACGCTTCATCTTTGCGCAAGAATCGCGGTTCTCGGAGATCCAATTCGAGTAGCAAGTTTCAATTGTTGAATTGACTTTGGCAGTGGGTGTAATCAGAAGCGGATGGTATTGAAAGTCACGAGAATTCTCATAAAAGTTCCAGTCCATCCTACTTGTTGCGATGAGAAGCTCTACGTTATCGGCGGCGTTACTCTCGAATTCGACATGCGGAATCTTCTTCATACCTCCACATTGGTAATCGAGACTAGGCATAAGAAGCTTGGACAGCATGCCACCGACCACAGAGTTCAACATTCCAGTAAGGTGAAAGAGTCGCTCACTTACGATAACCTGCCCCTTCTGATCAAAAAGGGTGCCTTGCTCGAAGAACCTAAGACCTAATTTTCCGCTCGCGACAGCGCTCCAAGTGGCACCCTCTCGGAAATAGAGATTCTCGCTTGGGCGCACATGGCTCTTTAGCATTTGCATCTCTTGGCGAGAGCTATAATCAAAGGAGAGAACCAACTCGTTATTACCATACCAGCGCCGAAAACAGCCCCCTTTATTATAGGGGACCCAGCGAGTACCTCCATGCGCATCGAGGTCGCTGTACGAACTTGCGTGTGCCTCGATGTCGAGACTCTTTATCTCCGACCACCTACGAATGAACCGTTCGTTATCTCCTGTGTGAATTCCTTCACGAAGTTCAGCAACCTGCCCAAGGGTTAGTCCTGTGGAAAAAAGATTGAACACTTGAGGGGACGCCGAGTAGGCAATCTGATTACCTGGGATGGAAAGGAAGTCTTTCTGAGTGAACGACACAAGCTTGCACCGACGCTCAAGCAACGCGCAACGTTTTGCGAGTTCGTCTCCACAGGTTAGTGAAAAGAAAGTTGGACGATACTTCGGAGCAGCCGTATTGGCAAGGCAAAAGGCGACAGTCGATACCACTTCACCTGAAATACTACCAAAAGCTTTTGTTCCAAAATGAACAACACTTAAGGCAAGACTCCTATTAAGTACCAACAAACGAAGGGCCTCATAGGTCTTCTGCGACAGCCAACCATCTCTTGTAATAAGAGCGACCGACCCTTGAGGAACAGTGAGCTCGAGTCCCCGTTCGGTGAACAAAGCATAGAGATCGGTCCTCTTCGTCTTACTCCTTGTTCCGTGCCACTTCTTGAGTGTGGAGGGAAAGTAGTCGCTACTCATATACGGAGGGTTCGCTACTACCGCATCGTATTGTGCTGCAAGCAATTGGGCCTGCCGCACCAGCGGACGCAAAGCCTTGAGCACATCCGACACAAAAAGATCCTCGCTAGTTATGTTGCTCAACTGCTTAAGCGCTGGTAGCGTATTCGTGAGTCGCTCTGGCACCCGAATCAGCGACCCAATCGTGGTACCGTATTCGAACAGCTGCTTAAGCTCAACAAGATCATCCAGATGCAAGCTGTAGTTTTGATTTCCGTTTTCTTCAGAATTGCGAAGAAGAGAAGCCAGACCGTCTGAATTGAATCTTGAGCTATCAACTAACGCCATGACATTGAGGTTTACCCCTCGGTCAAACAACCGCCGGTCATCCGCCCTCCCCTTCATCATCAACGCAAACCCTGTCAGCTGAGCTGCTCGTTCGTCGATATCTAGGCCGAAGAGATTCTTCTCCAAAATCAGCTTTGGAACGGCTCGTCGCTTATAGCCACGCTCTAGGTAGATTGACTTAAAGAACTCATATGCCTCAACAAGAATATGCCCAGAGCCTATTGCTGGGTCGATGAGCGTCAGCTCTTCGGGGTTGAGCTTCTTTGGCGTAACCGCGTTCAGTTGCTCATAAATCTCGGGGAATTGTTCAGCAGGTTCAATGTAGTACTCCATCTGGTCTTTCAACGGAGACTCCGGGTAAGCAGCCAACCACTGCGCCCCCAGCGAGTTCTGAACCAAGTATTTCACAATCCAGTTTGGAGTGAACAACTGGGTCGCCGCTGGAATGTCTTCCGACTTCACCACCTTGCCGATAACCGCATCCTTCTTCTCAGAGATATAGAACTGGTACAGCCAGCCGATAATCTCAATGCTCTGCCAGTCCGCCTCAGGAATGTCAGTGACTAGATCATGAATGAGGGAATCAGTTTTAGTGAGGTTCTCGGGCAAAAGCAATTCAGTTGCATCATCAACAGGTTCGAACAAAAACGGCATGGCGTTGTGTAAGGAACGACATTGGGCCAACAACAACTCTCGATAAAGCTCCTCGTCCTTCGTGCCATCTAATTTGAGTTCACGCACTAGCGCTTTATCTAGATCTGGTAAATCAACATCCAGACAGTCATCGAGCAATTGAAAACCTGTGGGCTCTTCCGGATGACTTAGGACTCTGCGCCCATGCTCTAAATAATCATGCAGCTCCATATACCGTAGAGCACACAATCGGTTAAACCAGCTGTATGCGACTTTATCGATGGCTTG
>CALKLP010000168.1 GCA_937991965.1 uncultured Verrucomicrobiales bacterium | reverse complement strand
TTGACTTGTTTCCGGAAGAATGCCTTCCCTACGTACCTAGTGTTGTTCATTTTTTTTATCTAACCTTTGCAGGGGCCTGGTGATGGACACTTCATTTTTTGTCAGGCTGCCATACTTCGCTATACACGGCCTACTTTCTGTTTTTCCCTACGTTTTTCTCGGTTGCGGTTTTTGGGGATGCTCCACGCTGGCGACCCCCTGTTACCGATGTACACTATTTATCTACGGCTTTCTTCCTACTGTCTTCTCTGTTCCGTACCTCCTTTCTGGACCTAAACAATCCCAGCGCTGCTTCGAGCTGAACAAATGTCTTGTTGTCGATCCCAGTTTTTGGCTTGCTGCGTTATTGTTATACAACCTCGCTACGTTTCCTGGCATTGTTCCCGTTATTAGTTAACCTCTCAAGGTGTCATTGTGTCGCCTCTCTTTCCCGCTTCTTGAAGTACCTTCCGCAAGTATGGGTCTACGTGGTTTTGTCCATGTTTGCGTATTGCTTTGGCCAGACGACCTCACCACGTATTTCTTACCGATTTCCTGATACTAAATATATATAGCTTCTACAGGTACTCCATTGTTGCCCCCCGATTCCGCGTTCCGGCGTATCACACGCCTCCAGTACCATTTGGTGCTGTCTATGCCACTGTTCCGGTGTTGTCTTTCTTTGCGCCTCCGCGACTCTGTTGGTAGCCTCGGTTTCCCGTTCTACAGTTCGACCAAGGGCCTAACGCCAGCCTCCTAGGTCCCACATTACGACCCCTGCTTCCATTACACCTCAACATACTACTTTTTTATGGTTTTGCCTTTCGACCAATGGTCCCACGTCCGCTTTCCAGGTCCAACCTGGCGGACCCTGACAATAATTTAGGCAGTGTTATTTGTTTTATATTGTTTCAGGCTCTTTTCTTCTGTATTTTGACCAATGGCCCGACGCTTGCGTGCTTATACGTGTCTTGGTTGTTATTCACCGTCGGACCGATGTCCCCACGTCAGCTTTCCATGCCCAACGTAGCGGACTGTGACGTTTCTTTTGGCAGTGTTCTTTCCTTTCTCACTCGTCGTGCGGAAAAAGTGCCCTGACGGCCCGCCTCTTCGGCAGCACCCTTTAGGCCCCAACTTTGTCTGGCCTTACGGCGTCGTACGTGTTCCGCTCTCCCCTTCTGACACTGTTTCCGCGTCTGTATCTTCCTCTTGTTTCTCTTCTCCTCGCGTTCACTAGCCTGTGTTATGAGTTCAATCACAGGATGATATGTCTTGCAATCAGGACTTTTAGCCTCATTTCTACGAGGTGTGGGGGGATTACTACAAGTGTAGGAGAATCTGTAGTCTCATTTTTGTTTTTTTCGAATAGCCGCATCTTCGATCTCATTTCCAATTCTGAATGTTCCGTTGACATCCTTTGGTTGTCAGGGAATCTTCATCTACGACTATTTTGGGTGGCCTAAAAATGGAGTGCCCCCCGTAGATGAGTAGTCTATAGATTAGCCGTGAAACCATATAATAGTTGAGGTGAAACCACGTGATAGTACATGTCACATTCATGTCATGGATATCACTGATGGGCGATGATGCAGGCGACGGCCATGGGACATGCAGGACGCTCCTAACATCACTACCCTGCCTTGCCCTGTTCTGTCTGTCTTTTAGTGTTCTATTGAGAGGAATATTGTATTGGCTTCGGGTCTTGCCAGCCATCATGTGAAGATTTATTAAAAATACCGGAACCGGTGAGGGGGACGCTTCCCATCACCGACCAACCACGCATTCCACACCATCCCACTTTGGGTTTTATTACTTGAACCAGCCTGTATGTATGGTTGAAATGCAATTATTATTTTTGAAAATTAACCCATTTAAACCCTCCCATTGCTCTACCGTATACGACGGAATATAACACACCCCGGTGATAACATTTGGTGTTCAAAAGGGGCATCAATGGGTGTGGTATTCTGTGGGAGGGTGCTATCTTATGTAACCCCGATGACAACGTATAGGTCGCAGGGCCCATGAGGGGGGTGAGGTAAACCAGGGCGTGTCATAACATTGCCCGACACTTGCAAGGGTGTGGCATTGCGGGGGTGTGACAACATTGCTTGCACAAATAACCGGCACCTTCTCTACTGCCGTAAACTTGCAGGGGTGTGTTTTGCTGATCAAGTGCGTCGGCTGCCACATTGCCGCTTATTGCTGTGCCAGCTGCAGCAGGAGCAGCAGCAGCCGCAACGGGCGTAGAAGAACTTTTTCACGTTGATAGAACTAAGGGATTGGTCGAGCCTGCGTTGCTGCGGTCGAGGCAGCTGTCGAAGCATCGGTCAAATCAGCTGTGGAAGGGGATCAGCGTATTGAGCGGCGGGACTATGTGCTCTCACCACCTTCATGTTGTTGGAGGTCTCCATATTGGGTGGTTCCCCGCACACGGGGGTGTATTGTGCGGGATCACAGGACATACGCTGTATCACCCGGGTGGTACTAGCAGGGGCTCTGTGAGTACATGGGCACACAGGGGTGCGCTGTTTGTGCGGGATCACAGGACAGATGCTGTATAACCTAGGTGATAGTAGCAAGGGCCCGGTGAGTACATATGGTGCAACCTCAGGGCGTGTGTTACCCTATGTAACCCCGATGATAGTTCTCCGTTTTGCTTAGCATTGGAAAAACTGATAACCGAGTGTTGCATTCTGTGGGAGGTGTGCTATGTTATGTGGGTGTGCTCTCTTCTGTCGTATACTGTACTCTTCACTATTTTATCTCCTTGTCAGTAAAGTGCAATACAAAAAGCTTACAATGTGATAATGCTGTATAATAATCACCCCTCCACCCTACCTCTCTCCTCTCGCCTCCTCTGCCAAACCAAAAGTTGTTCGCCAGAGATAAATACAGCACTCGACAGGTGATATAATCACTTTACCTTTCGAACCACCCATACAGTAGCTCCAATCCATACATATGATCTTCAAGTTTCAATAACCCCCCCACCGCCCCGCCCCTACTCCGCCGGCCCCACTAGCATTACGTGTGCACTAATCTACTATTATTCTATGCTGCGCATCCCCCTTACATCCGCCCCTCTTGCCCAACCGGTCATACGACTGGAGGGTATACGTAAAAAACTGATCCGTTCTACAGCTGTCAGATTGTTTCTCCCTAAACAATGGGCTACGTAGTTTCCGCGCATACATT
>CALKLP010000167.1 GCA_937991965.1 uncultured Verrucomicrobiales bacterium | reverse complement strand
AGATCCGCTTTCTCCATTGCCTCTACCATTTCGCGCTGCTCCTCAGGGTAGAAGCAGAAATCTGAATCGATAGAATACACGAGAAACTTTTGCCCGTGAGGCTTAAGGTCTTCTAGCACATTCTCTAAGTTATTGCCCTCTTCATCCTTAAGCAGATTAAAGCGCGACCACATATCGATAATGCGTAGATAACTATTGGCATCAAAGCGTTGCACAAACTTCTTCCCTTGATGGAGCATATAACTCTGGAAGGGATCCTGCATCTTATACCAGGAGAGAATATCCTCATGCGGCTTAATTTCTTGGCGCGCACGTTTCTCAAACGCGTCAATGTGGACGAAGGTTTTATGGGAAATCATGCGTGCAAGCGCGAGACCTAACCATGGTAATTCACCCTCGTAATAATCTCCACCTTTGAAGTGCGGATCGTTTTCGATTGCGATGATTTGCTCAAACAAGACAAGGCGTGTAAGCACCGTCGTGCGCATCGCGCTGGCAAACAGTCCTACTCGTGGCGCCATTGCAGGGAACGACTTCGCGAAACTCAACGCACAGAGCCCTCCGACCGATGGCCCAATGACCGCGTGTAATGTATCAATTCCTAAGTGCTGAACAAGACGTTTTCCAACCTCTGCTTGGTCTGGGATTCCTACCGCAGGGAAACTTCCACCATAAGGCTTCCCGGTCGCAGGATTGATCGAAGATGGCCCTGAGCTACCATAACAACCACCCAGGTAATTAAAGCAGATCACGAAGTATTTATCGGTATCGATCACCTTCCCCTGCCCTACGAGCTCATGCCACCAGCCCTCGTAGTTTTCATCGGTCCAGAGCGTGTTGCCATCTGGTCCTTGTTCATCGTTTCCCGTTAAGTTATGACTGCCCGACAAGGCGTGAAAAACGAGGATTGCATTGCTCTTATCTGCATTGAGAGTGCCGAAGGTATTATAGCACAGCTGATACGCCTCCAATGTGTTTCCACCAACAAGTTCTAACTTAGTGTCTTTAAATATTACGTTTCTCTCAGTCATTATTGAATAGGATTATGATAATAGCTCGTTATAAATGTGAACTTAATTTAAACCTCCTCCGCAGACAGTAGAGAGTTCTATGCTATATCCATCAGGGTCTTCTACGTAGATTGAATCTGAAATACCATAATCGACGACTTTATTTTGGGCTCCAGGAAAGTCTCTAACTTTGACTCCTTTTTCTTGAAGAGACGTAGACAGTTCGTCGATGTCAGATGTGTCAATATGAAAGCCCCAGTGCATAATGGTATTATTTTCATTATCAACGACACCATTTTGATAAAGACATAAGTAAGCTTTTCCGCTCAGTCCAATGATCGCCCATGGACTATCGTCACTCCGATGATCTTCTTTGACTTCGAACCCGAAAACTTCACTGTAAAATTTGATGGATTCTTCAAGGTTTGAAACGTAAAACGTGACATGATCCATGTCCGACACTTTGATTAGGCTCATATTTTTTTATAATAGTAGTAATGTGTAAACCTTATTCAAGGAATATTCTAGAGACGTTCTTTCCAAGTGTCTGGATGTTCTTCTTGATGCCGCACGGCAACGATGTGGACTGCTTGCATTTCCTCAATGATTTCAAAAACGATTTTGTAAGGAAAGGTCTTACATAAAATACGCCTAAACTGCTTGTGAAAGGTGCGGAAGTGAAGCGGACTTTCTTTTGCTAATGCTATTCGCTCATAGACTTCATCAAGCATTCTTACCGCAAGCTCAGGATCGACATCATGATAGTATGCCCAAGCTTGATTAAGTTCCGCTTCAACCTCTGGGTGAATGATTAAATTCGTCATTACTTTCCGACTCGACTTTTCAATTCGTCAAGATTTAAGGAGTTGACAAGGCCAGTCCTCATTTCATTAGAACGCCTCTCAAAAAGCTCTTTTTCTTCGTCACTAACATGGTCTTGTTTATCCAGAGAGCGAAGAAGACTTTTCGCAAGGTGGGCGCGATCAACACGTGGTAACTTTACTACGGCTTGTTCGATTTCGAGGATATTAGTCATATCTCTATCATAGTAGATTATGGCCGTTTTCCTAGATATTTTTTTCACTCATATTAAAGCAAAAACTGATATTGAATGGCAAGTTTTGGAAAACTTTCTAGATAAATTATTCGCTTAGTGGTAAAGGGGATACGAACACGTCTATACATACGAAATAATGCAAATCGAAAAGAGGATGTTCGATTTGCATTATTTGAAACTGTCAATACTCTAACGACATTAGCCTCTTATCAATGAAGGGTAGAAGCGCTGCGATAATGTATAATTCTTGATACTCTCCCTTTAGTCTTTGCGTTTGAGTTGCGGGAAGAGGACGACGTCGCGGATCGTAGGGGCTCCGGTAAGAAGCATGATGAGACGATCAACTCCGATTCCGATTCCTCCAGCGGGGGGCATTCCGTGTTCCATGGCCTCCACGAAGTCATCATCAGAAACCTGCTCTTCTCCTCCAGACTGTTCCGCGAAACGACGTGCCTGCACGATCGGATCATTGAGTTCGGAGTAACCTGGTGAAATTTCTTGGCCGTTAATGATGAGCTCGTAAACATCAATCACGGATGGGTCTTCTGGGTTCTCCTTCGCAAGGGGAATGAGTTTGGAATCTACATGCGTCACGAAACACGGATCAAAGGTATGCTCCTCAATCAGTTTTTCGAAGACCTGTTGGGTGACCTCGTAGTCCTCTAAATCAGCTCCGATTTCGACCTTCAGCTCAGACTTCGCCTTACTGCGACGCTCATCAGGTGAGAGTTCGAACCAGTCATCACCAGCAACGCTCTTGATGAGATCCTTGTATGGGGCACGCTTCCAAGGGCGAGAAAGGTCGATCGTTCTGTGCACGTTTCCTTCTTCGTCCTTATGCTCGATCTTTAAGGTGCCGAAGAATTTCTCGGCCAAGTGACAGACCATCTCTTCAACCATCTCGGCCATTTCCTCAAAGTCGGAAAAAGCTTGGTAAGCTTCCAGCATCGTAAATTCAGGGTTATGACGACGGGAGATTCCCTCATTACGGAAATTACGGTTCAGTTCAAACACCTTCGTGAATCCACCGACCAACATTCTCTTTAAGTGCAGCTCAGGCGCGATCCGCATGGTGAGGGGCATATCGAGTGCGTTATGATGTGTCTCAAATGGACGGGCAGCGGCTCCACCTGCGACGTCGTGTAGCATCGGGGTTTCCACCTCAAGGAAGCCTTTTCCGTGAAGGTAGTTCCGGATTTCCGCGATAATTTTGGAGCGCATAATGAAGAGATCGGCACTCTCCTGGTTCGACATCAGGTCGAGGTGACGCTTACGGTATTTCGTTTCACGATCATTGAGACCATGCCACTTATCAGGCATCGGGCGCAGTGATTTTGAAAGAACAGTCAGTTGCTCTACTTTTACGGAAGGCTCTCCTTTTCCGGTTGTGAAGGTTTCACCATCAACCCCGATCCAGTCACCCATATCGAGTAACTGATAAGCAGCCCACTCTTGCTCAGAAACTCCCTTCTTGTTCAGGTAAATCTGAATACGTCCATGCGCATCACCAATGGTGGCAAACACTGATTTCCCCATATCACGGATCGCAAGAAGACGTCCCGCCAGCTTTACCTTTTTCTCATTCTCGAAAGCTTCCTTGAGCTCTCCAGGCGTAGTATTCGTTTCAAACTTCGCGCCGAAGGGGTCGAGCCCAAGCTCCTTAAGACCCTGTAATTTTTCACGACGGACGGCGATCAATTCTGCTTCGGTGGAGGTAGGCGTGTCGTTGCTCATAGTATAAAATAGTTCAATAGAATTTCATGGGAACGGGTCCCATGTTTGATACGCCAAGAAAAAACATTCTTTTTCCGTGCGAGCAATGCAAAATTCGGCTTAATTCAAGCTTCAGCAGTTATGGGGACAATTTACGACAAATTCAAAACCGTATTTTTTACAGGCGCGCTAGTGATAGTCGCTCTAGTCTGCTATGGAATTTATCACACCAACCAACAAGGGTTCTCTGGCCGCTGGACTCTGTATATCGAGGAAGCGCTTCAGGAGAGAGGAATCACAGCAAAAGTGAAAAGCTTTCGTTACTCCTTCATTTCTGGTTTTACATCAAAGGATTTCACGATTTATAGCCCGACTAATCCGGAACAAAAGCTTGTTCGCTTTGATAAAATCGAAATCGAAATCGAAAACCAAGACGCTTCAAAAGGGCAAATCGAAGTCAACAAGGTCAAACTCTCTGGCGGAGAAGCATGGATCGATCTCGATGACGAAAAGCGAGTCCACATCCAAGATATCGATTGTGTCATCGACCTCACCCAAGGTTATGATGTGATCGTAGAGGAGCTTACGGCCACCGCCTACGGCATCCCAATAACGGCAAAAGGGAGCAGTCTCGGGATCATGAAACCAAAGGACACTAGAAAGCCCTTTGTAATGCCAGAAGTTGTTCTTGAAATCGGCCGCTATTTTTACGAGATCAGCACGAACTCCGCTTCTGCACCGACTGTTAACGTAAACTTCCTCCATGAGGCAGGAAAGGAAAAGGGGCTCAATATTGATGTCGATGTTAAGGGGAAAGACTTCTCCTACCGCACCTTAAATTTCCGCTCCATCGATGCCACCTTAAACTACAGTAACCATATCGTCACTCTCTCTAAGCTCGAATGCCTGGATGATACTGGGCCGCTCTCACTTACGGGAACTTACCATGTCAAAAAACGCTTGGGCACGTTCGATGTCGAATCCTCCACTAATATCCCCAAAATCTTGCGCACTTTTGCGATCAAGTCAGCCGCCAATAAACTTATCACTACCCTCCCTCCTAAACTCAAGGCTCAGGGAACATTCACAGGCACAAAAATCACCGAAGACGAAGTCGAATGGACAAGTCACATTTATGGGCATACCATTCTCGAGCAGTTCCGACTCCTCGGAACCACCTTTAACTCTCTTGATACCGAGTTTTCATGGAAGGACGGCCAGCTTTTCCTCCGTGACATGGTGGTGAAACATGATGCGGGCGAGGTTCGCGGGAAAATTCTCATCATGGATCAATACATCCGCTACGAGGCTACATCGAATCTTCCCCCGTCTCTATACAAGCCCTTTATTAAAGAGGAGGGCATCATCGCGGACAACATTGCTAAAACAGCATTCACAGAACGAAGCTCCATTCTACTCTCTCTGAAAGGCAGTATGCAGCGGGATAAACTCAATGAATGGGAAGCTTCTGGTGATATCACGATTTCGAACATTGCCTACAACAACGTCCCTCTCACCAGAGCGCGAAGCACCTTCCAAATCAGCCCTTCTTCTACCAGCTTTAGCAATCTCGCGGCGACCTTTGGGTATGCTACATATATCCCCTCTCCTTACGCCCAGAATCAACCCTCTGATGGCACGGTCGTTGCTGAAAAAATCGAATATTCGCCGAAAAAGAAAATTGTTTCGATTACCGAACTCAAAGGGAAAGCCTGGATTGCCCCCATTATTAACCTCTTTAACAAAAACGTAGGAAGAACGATCGATGAAACTGCGTATTTTACCGGCCCGCCTAGTCTAACCACAAACGGAGATGTCGCCCTGAAAGGAAACGAGTCAAAGACCAACCTCATCTGCACCTTGAATAACTCTGCAGACATTTATTATAAGTTGCTCGGGAAAGATGTGCTCTTCGAGAACACTCGGGGTGTCATCCGCCTTAAGGGGCGCCAAATCTACCTAGACAACGTCTCAGCAAGCGCTCTCTCTGGAGACGTAGTGGGAAATTTCCGAATCAGTAACAAATCTCCGGAAAAACCCGCCGGAGGATACGAAGGTAACATTGTTTTCTCAAAAATCTCACTAATTGACATCGCAGATCACTACGAATTCGACAACAAAACCAAAGGCTCTCTCACGGGTAGAATGAGCTTCAAAGGACTCCCCAATAACGTCCGCTCACTCAATGGAGAAGGGTTCATCGCACTCGATAAGGCAGACCTCTTTTACATCCCCATATTTGGCCCTCTCTCCCCTATTTTAAGCACTGTCATGGGGAACAAGAAAACAAGCCATGAACGTGTCAGCAGTGTTTCGGCCAGTTTTGTGATTAGAGATGGTGCCGTATTAACCAACGACATCACCTCGACCACACCTTCAGCCGACATTAGTGGCAATGGGAAAATCGATCTCGATAGAAAAGAAATGGATATTACGGTTCGTACGAAAACCAAAGGGCTTTTGGGCTTCATTACCCTTCCACTCAAACCTTTTGAAAAACTGCTCCAATTCCGTGGGACGGGTTCTATTAGCGACCCTAAGTGGGCCAGCGCCGCCTTTGAAGGAGAAACTCCTGATGAGCTCCCTGAAACAAAAGTCAATAAAGCTATTATTGTAGATTAGGTGTTACGTTACTTGAGGCTAAGTTTAAACCCAACACAATACTCGCCAGCAACTGACCTAGGCAGAGTAAC
>CALKLP010000166.1 GCA_937991965.1 uncultured Verrucomicrobiales bacterium | reverse complement strand
ACTGTTCCTACTCCATTGAGCCCTCAGATCAAAGCGCACCTGATCGGGAATCAACTTACTAACAATGTTTTTGACCTCTCCGAGATAGGGATCACAGACCCGCTAGTTCTTAGAAATCTTTCTCCAGCGGAGTTGTATTCTCAGGCGATTTTATTTGAGGAGGGGTCGACGATTGCGGATTCGGGAGCGTTGATCTCGTATTCTGGGGATAAGACAGGGCGTTCTCCTTCTGATAAGCGCGTGGTCGAAAACGTAGAGTCGAAAGCAGATGTCTGGTGGGGGAGTGTCAATATCCCGATCGATCAGCATACTTTCGAGATCAACCGCGAGCGCGCGATTGATTACCTCAACATCTGCGATCACGTTTACGTAGTTGATGCCTTTGCGGGTTGGGACCCTAAGCATCGCCTGAAGGTGCGTGTGATATGCTCCCGCCCTTATCATGCGCTCTTTATGTGGAACATGCTGATTCGTCCTACAGATACAGAGTTAGCTGAGTTTGGAGAACCGGATTTCACAATCTTTAATGCCGGTAAATTCCCCGCGAATAAGAAGACGGAAGGGATGAGCTCTAAGACCACGATCGAGCTGGATCTAGAAGACCGAGAAATGGTGATTCTGGGCACAGAGTATGCAGGTGAGATGAAGAAGGGGGTCTTCACGGTCATGAACTACCTCATGCCGAAGGAAGGGCACCTCTCTATGCACTGCTCTGCTACTGCGAATCCAGAGACAAACACTTCCTCGATTCTCTTTGGCCTCTCTGGGACCGGGAAGACAACGCTTTCTGCTGACCCGAAACGGAAGCTAATCGGTGATGATGAGCATGTCTGGACCGATAGTGGCGTCTTTAACATCGAAGGTGGTTGCTACGCGAAGGCGGTGAATCTGAGCGAGGAGTCTGAGCCTGATATTTTCCATGCGTTGCACTTCGGCGCCGTGCTAGAGAACGTGGTTTATGATAAGGACCACCATGTCGACTTTTCGAATACTGAGATCACGGAGAATACTCGTGGGGCTTATCCGTTAGAGTTTATTGAGAATGCTAAAATTCCAGCGATTGCGGACCATCCTACGGACGTGATTTTCCTCACTTGTGATGCCTTCGGGGTTCTTCCTCCGGTTTCTAAGCTCACCACAGAGCAAGCAATGTATCATTTTACCTCTGGCTACACCGCCAAAATTCCAGGCACAGAACAAGGGATTGCAGAACCAATCGCGACTTTCTCGGCTTGTTTTGGGGCGCCATTCCTTCTGTGGCACCCAGCGAAGTATGCAGAGCTTCTTGCTGAAAAAATGAAGAAACACAATGTGAACGTATGGCTGGTGAATACGGGCTGGTGCGGCGGAAGTTATGGCACAGGATCACGTATTAGCTTGAAGTATTCACGCGCAATTATCGACGCGATTCACTCGGGAGAGTTGGCAATGGCAGAGACGCAAAAGGATGCTTACTTTGGATTGGATGTGGTGCAGAATTGTTCAGGGGTTCCTAGTAACGTTCTTAACCCTGAAAAAGCTTGGGTAGACAAGGCCGCCTATGGGGAAACGGCGCATAAACTGATCGCGCTTTTCCGTGATAACTTCTCGAAGTTCACTGATGATGCCTCGACGGCGGAGTTAGCTAAAGGCCAGATTGGTGTATGATAAGTCAGGGAGGCGTTTTTATATTCAGCATTTAATTACACTCCTTGCACTCCCCAAAACCCACTGTATCTGTATATGACTATGAAATCTGGTAAGACCTTCATCCATGTAATCGTGATTGCATTTCCCTTGCTGTTGATTGGGATGGTGATCGTGGGGATGCTTCTCTATGAACAGCGCAGGGTCGATAAGGTGGCGGAGCATCCCAGGTCTCAACAAGTGACTACTCAGGGAATTGTAGCGAATTACACCAAGTTACGTGACTTCATGTCGCCTCGTGGCTTTGAAAACCCGCAACAGCTGCAGAAGCTAGTGATGACGACCTCTTTTATCGATGGTTCGGTGTCCCCGATCAACACGGGAATGAGTGTGAGTAGCGAGATCGTGCGTAAAGAGGCGGGCCGTGTATGGAAAAATTATGTCCTCGAGTTCAAGGGGAAAGGTGAGGAGAAGCAGCTTAAGGTGAACTATTTAGAATCTAGCAATGCTGAGTTAGCTGTGGCCCTAGCGATCGCAGAAGCATTGCCAAATCAGGAGCTTAACAGCCGCTTTGAGATCGAATTTTCTCCGGTCGGAGAGTCAAGCGTGATCGCGGATTGGGTCAAGGAAGCGACGTTGCGGGGTGTTAAGCAGCCTCTATATGAAGATGGGATCGACTGGACTTACCTAAAAGAGCAGATTCGAGACTATATTGAAAGCTTGTAGCTGGTAGGCTCACTAGGAATCGAACCTAGATCTTCGGTACCGGAAACCGACATTCTATCCATTGAACTATGAACCCAGCTTGGGAAGGGAAATTACTAGGCTCCGCGGTTTAGTCAAGCTCTAGTCGATAGCGGGGGAGGCTCGGGTCAATTTCTTGTGCCCAGAGGTCGATTCCACCCTGGAGGATGCGAGTTCCCTTTAATCCATGTCCCTGAAACCACGAGCAGGTATCGAGGGCGTTGTTGCCCGTGTGGTCGTAAAGGATGATGGTGCGCTCATAATTCCCCGGAGCAAAGAGTTTACCTTGGAGTTCTTGGGTGAGGAGTTGAGATCCTGCGATGTTGACGGCCTCATGCTCCTCCCGCGTGCGGCAATCGAGAAGTGGAGTGGCGGGATCGGCATCGAGGAGAGCTTTTACTTCTGAGGGTGAAAGTGTCATCGCGGCGTCTCGTTCTGCGCTTTCGAGGATCTCTTTGACCGCTACTTCTGGGTCAAGTTCATTGCGCTCACATACCGCGGCGAGGGTTTCGCTATCATCATAGGCGCATGACTGGCATCCTCCGATGTGAAAGGCCGAGAACAAGGCGCGTTTCATGCTAGGATAGCGAGTCCTTAGCTCATTCATGGGGAGGGTTAACAGGCTCTCTGACATGCCTGTATTAAAGGAGTAGGGGAGGTGCAATGTCGAGAAACATCCCCATAAAAAAACTGCGCCTCAGGATGAGACGCAGTGATTATTTAGGTTTGAATTGCGCTTACTTAGCGACTTGCCAAACTTCGACAACTCTGTTCTTAGAGTAGTCTGATTTGCTGAAGCGGTCTGTTTCACCCATGGAGAAAGACTCAAGATTAGTTGAGCCACCGAGGGTGTTCTTGATCCAAGCAGAAACTTCCTCAGCTCTTCCGAGAGAGAGACGCTTGTTGAGTGCGTCATCGCCACGAACATCAGCGTATCCGATAGTTACGAGCGTCGCGTCAGGTGAAGCAGTTTTGAGCTTGGCAATGAGTGCTTCTTGATGAGGAGTAGGAACTCCCGTTTCTCCCGTTTGGAATGGGATACGGTATAGGAATTTAGATGATCCGTCAGCACTTAGCTCGTCATAGACTTTCGTAAGAGCTGCTTCATCAGATGCATCAACTGCAGCAAGCTTTTCCGTGAAGTTCTTCACGTTGTCGCTGAGAGGAGCCATTCCATCTTCTTTGGCAGGCTCTTCGGTCGCTGGAGCTTCTTCTTCAGTAGGCTCTTCAGTCGTTGGAGTTTCTTCTGTAAGCGCTTCGGCTACTGCTTCACCAGCATCCTTGACGCCGTCTATTGCAGCGCCACCGAGGTTAGCTGCTCCTTCGCCAACAGCTTTTACACCGTCACCGACTGCTTCACCAGCAGACTTAACGCCGTCTACAGCAGCACCACCGAGATCTGCTGCTCCTTCGCCAACAGCTTTTACACCGTCACCGACTGCTTCACCAGCAGACTTAACGCCGTCTACAGCTGCACCACCGAGATCTGCTGCGCCTTCGCCAACAGCTTTTACGCCGTCACCGACTGCTTCACCAGCAGACTTAACGCCATCTACAGCTGCACCACCGAGATCTGCCGCGCCTTCGCCAACAGCTTTTACACCATCAACCGCAGCACCACCGAGGTTCTTAGCACCTTCGGTAAGTGACCCTGTTGCGTCTTTAAGGCCTGCGCCAAGGTCGGCTCCGCCTTTGCATTTCTTAAGAAGGAAGAATCCAATGATAGGAATTAGGAGAAGAGGGAGGAATTTAAGGAATCCGCCTCCTCCGCTAGAGGCAGATGAAGCCGCACTGCCGACAGCGCCAGCAGCTTTTGATCCTGCACCAGCGACGGTGCTTCCCGCCGCGCCAACAGCGCCTGAAACTTTACTTCCAGCTGAGCCAACTGCACCGGAGACTTTTCCTCCAGCTGAGCCAACAGCGCCTGAAACTTTACTTCCAGCAGAGCCAACTGCACCAGAGACTTTTCCTCCAACTGAGCCGACAGCGCCTGAAACCTTGTCTCCTGCAGCACTGGCCGCACCAGAAACCTTAGACCCAACACCAGAGATGCCTGAGCCAGCATTCGCAAGACCGGCACCAATACCAGCAGTCAAGCCGCCTAATCCAAGTTTGCTCATAAACCCATCTCCGAGAAGCCCTTTGATTGGCGCTTCCTGATCCTTCATTAGTGACTGGAGTCCAGAGATGCCAAGTCCACCTGAACTTACTTGTTTCCCTAGGATGCCGGTGAGAACGGGAGTGAGGAGGCTAAGTAAGCCACCTGCTTTCCCTTCAGAAAGACCAGCAAATTTTCCTAATTGACTAACTATGGATGAAGCATTGTCCCCGAAAAGTCCTCCGAGAATGTTCGTCCCTGATTCTTGGAGTGATGAGGTATCTCCTGAGAGAGTTCCAGTGAGGTTGTCGAGAAAACCACTATCTGTGTTTTTAACAGTATCAAGGAGTAATCCTGCTCCTTCTTCAGACTTAGCACGTTCTCCGAACGATGCTAAGAGTGAAGGGAAGACTTTTCCCACAGTCTCCTGAATATTGTTTGGGTCGATCCCAACTTTGTTTGCAATAAGTTTGAGAGCGCCGTCTGTAAGGTGTTCACGTGCGATATCGAGTAGGTTAATGGCCATAATTTTAGATATAAGTAGCAATAGCTTACCTATATGATTAGCTAATGGAAGCCATAAATGCTACTAATTCTACGGAAAGGACGATTTTTTTTATCAATTTAGATGTATACAAGCTAACTAAAAGAGTTTTTTCAGTTAACTTGAGCGTGATGACTCAGCTTACGCCACAGGTTCTTCTTTTTCCGTTCCTTTCGCCGTTTTAAAGGTGAGTTCCTTTTTCTTTTTATCAAATCCTACATTTACGGAGTCGCCGTCTTCAACATCTGCGCGTAAGATGGAATCCGCGAGAGGGTCTTCTAGATAGCGTTCAACCGCACGCCTCATGGGGCGTGCTCCATAGTCGGCATCATAACCTTTATCGATAATGAAGTCACGAGCTGCGTCGTTGAGCTTGATCTTGATTCCTTTGTCTTCCAATCTTTGCTTAAGTTTCCCGATTTCAAGGTCAACAATAGAGCGGAGGTCTTTTTTCTCAAGGAGGTGGAAGACACAAAGCTCGTCAAGACGGTTTAAGAATTCAGGTTTGAAGTAGCCTTTGGACTCCGTAAGGATTTTATCACGCATGGTCTCATAATCTGCGCCATCTTCAGCACTGCCAATCGCACCGAAGCCTAATGTGCTTTGGCGCTTGATGGTGGAGGCTCCAACATTAGAGGTGATAATGATGATCGTGTTACGGAAATCGATCTTGCGTCCTTGTGAGTCTGTTATCATCCCTTCCTCCAGAATCTGGAGCATCAGGTTCATGATGTCTGGGTGTGCTTTTTCGATCTCGTCAAAGAGAACAACCGAATACGGGCGACGGCGGACTTGCTCGGATAGCTGGCCTCCTTCGTCATGTCCCACGTAACCTGGAGGCGAACCGATCAGACGGCTCGAGGTGAATTTCTCACCATACTCGGACATATCAATCTGGATAAGAGCTTCAGGGTCACCAAACATGAATTCGGCTAAATGACGGGCGAGGTAGGTTTTTCCGACTCCAGTAGGGCCTAAGAAGAGGAATGAACCGATAGGACGGCGTGGATCCTTGAGATCAGCACGGGAGCGTCGGAGCGCTTTGGAAATCGCTTTGACGGCTTCGTTTTGTCCAATGACGCTTTTCTTGAGTTCGTCTTCCATCTCTAGGAGACGAGTGGCTTCTTGTTTCTCCATGCGGGTGAGGGGAATGCCAGTCCATTTAGCAACAACAGTCATGATGTCGTCATCCGTGATGTTGACGATTTTTTCTTCACTACTTGCTTTCCAAGTTTCGATGGTTTCCTCGAGGTGTTCTAAGGTGCGTTTTTCCTCATCACGGAGAGCTGCCGCGGCTTCAAAGTTTTGGTCGCTGACCGCTTCTTGCTTTTTGACGTTGATTTCTTCGATTTGTTCTTCGATTTCCTTGATTACGTCCGGGCGGGTTAGGGTGCCGATACGTGCGCGAGAACCAGCCTCGTCAATAACATCGATTGCCTTGTCTGGCAGGAAGCGAGTAGTCAGGTAGCGCGAAGTTAACTTCACAGCCGCCTCTAAGGCCTCATCACTGAAGCTGACCTTGTGGTGCGACTCATATTTTTCTCGGAGTCCTTTGAGAATTAGTACAGCGTCAGCTTCATTTGGTTCTTCAACCTTAACCTGTTGGAAGCGGCGCTCTAGCGCAGAGTCTTTTTCGATAAACTTGCGATATTCGTTGAGTGTCGTAGCTCCTACACATTGCAGTTCGCCTCTGCTGAGAGCAGGTTTGATGATGTTAGAGGCATCCATGGCACCCTCTGCAGAACCGGCACCTACGATGGTGTGGAGTTCATCAATAAAGAGAATGACATCGCCAACCTTTTTGATCTCATCCATCACGGCTTTGATACGCTCCTCAAACTGGCCGCGGTACTTTGTTCCAGCCACCATGAGAGCGAGGTCTAGCGTGATTACGCGTTTGCCCCGGAGAATCTCTGGGATGGTTCCAGCAACGATTTCCTGTGCGAGCCCCTCTGCAATTGCCGTTTTTCCAACGCCAGCTTCACCAACGAGCACCGGGTTGTTCTTCGTGCGGCGGCAGAGAATTTGGATTACTCGTTCGATCTCTTCTGAGCGACCAATCACAGGGTCAAGCTCGCCCTCCTTTGCGGATTTAGTCAAGTCACGGCCGAAAGCCTTTAGCGCTGGTGTTTTTGCGCGTGAGGTGTCTTCACCACTTTCCTCCGCGTCATTGTTGGTAAGCTCCATGTCAGAGTCTTCTCCTGTGAAGTTAGGATCGATTTCTGCTAGGATTTCGTTGCGAGTGCGTTGCACATCGATGTCGAGAGAGTTCAAAACCTTCGCGGCCACTCCTTCTCCTTCACGTAGGAGGCCAAGTAGAATGTGCTCCGTGCCGACATAGGAGTGATTGAGAGATTTCGCTTCTTTGTTTGAGAAAGAGAGAACCTTTTTGACACGCGGAGTGTATGGAATATTTCCAGAAACACCTTCATCTGAACCAGTGCCTACTTGTTTCTCTACTTCAATCCTAACAGACTCTAAGTCCAGTCCCATTCGTTCTAAGACGCTCACTGCCACTCCTTGCCCAAGCTTGATGAGACCCAGCAGGATATGCTCCGTGCCAACATAATTATGATTAAAGCGTTCGGCCTCTTTCCGGGCTAGTGCCAGAACCTGTTGAACTCGAGGAGTGAAATTGTTCATACTCACATAATAGATGAGACCACATAGGAATCAAACTATTTTGTGAAGTTAGTTGGGTTGTTGATGATAGCAGTGAAGATAGGACGCTCGGAATGTAATCTAGAATGAGCAAATAATACGAGTTCGATCGAATTACTGTGTTGTTGTTTTGTTCGTTTGATCTACTACAACACTAGGTTCCTTGATTGGAATACTACGAATTTTCATTAGGCCATTGTCAGGTGATCTGTAGACGCATAATAACGCCCTTTTTTCCGGATTTCGTCGCCAAGTAGTAGTCGCAAAAGTTCTCCATTCCTTATTCTCTTCCTGGAATTGGAAAGTGACTTGAAACCTTTTTGAGTTACCCGAGCTCGGTTGGAAAGATGTCATTTTCCAAGGCTTCACTTTCATTGCGCTTTCTCCAATTTTTCCGCGTAATGGGTGAGATGAAAAATTAATGAGCTTAAATGTTCCCTTAGGAAAGTCGGCGGTATCTCTCTCAATAACTAAAGCTTTGTATTTCATGCCTTCTTTATTAGGCGTTAGAATGAGTAATGGATTTTTAATTCCCGAGGGGATAATTGTTTCAGCAATGATGGGGCGGGTAAAGACAGCTGTTTCTATATCTGCCTCTGGTATGGCCTTATCTTCACATAGAAATACCTTGTTGGATTCTGATATTACAGTCTCAAAAGGGCCGTAGATATTTGCCGTGGATAGTCCTACTTCATGATATTCACTTTCAGATTTTGGAATCATTACTTTTTTTACATCTTTGTGGTAATCAAAGGTGTAAATGTAGATTTCTCTCGTGTTTGCTAGAGCTCCAAGAGTGAGCAAAAAAGTGAATATGATGTAGATGAGTTGCATGTATTTTGTCTTTTAGATAAGATTTAAATCTCATCCTCACTTAGCCAGCGGAAAGATACAATCTTAAACTTACGTCCTAGCTGTTGATTTGTGAGGCTGGTCAGGCTAGCATATTCCAAGTTTTTATCTTCTGCAGTATCTACATAATCATGTGTTCTCTGTAGTGTTGCTTCACACCAAGCCTTGGAGGTGATATTGCCGGCTCTGTCACGGACATCTCCGTATGCTCTCACAGTGAAGGTGTCTCCTCTGACGGTTAGCGATGGCGCAATTTTATTGAGAATGTCAGCCTGAGTGAGGTGGTCTGGTGCTCCGTCGGACGTTGTAGCAGTGCCACTTGTAGCGGTGCCAGTTGAAGTTGCGGTACTACTATCTTGGCTTATTTCAGTGTTATTGATGGGGGCGTCGATAGCGGTCCATGATGGGTTATTGAGTCCGGAGCTTTCGATTGCGCTTTGGATAGCTCCACTGTTGCCTAAGTCTGTTGATTCTAGTCGGCGATTCACGAATTCTGAAAGAGATTGGAAAGGCCCTCGTAATTTCACTTGCTCTACGATGTCAGTCGCTAAGTCGTTGATTTGATCTGTAGTTAAGCGTCTACTAACTCCAGACCAGCGGGTTGAACTATTTGCATTCGTATTACTTAAGTCATAGTTATCTCCAGCCATTGGAGAAAATCGTGAAAACGCTACTAAATTATCATCACCGCTAGCAGAGTCTCGTATTGTAGATGATCCAGTTAGAATATTAAACAAAGGCAGGTTATCCTGTTGTGCACTTGCTAGAAGTAGTGACCATGCTTCTACAGAGGTCGAGTTTACATTGAAAGCTCCTTTGTTATAGATGTATGCGGCGAAATTATCATATTGTAAGTTATTAGGCTGGGTAGAGGTAATCGGCTCATAGTTGGAGTTGTGAAGCTTTTCTACTCCAGTAAAAAATTCAGTGGTTACGCTAGTTAAAGTTCTGTTATCATTGCCAATCGGGACATCTCTCTCGTTTACAGCAGTGGAGATAAAATACTCGTCAAACAGAGTGCTGTTTGCCAAGTAACTGTGGTCTAAATAGCTAGTTGTAAGGTTGTCGTAATTCGCTTGCTTTTGGTCTCGGCTGAATACTGGAGAGGCAAAAGAATTTCCAATGATTTGGGTAGTTAGGGGGGCGATCCCACTTTTGTTGATGGGGGCGTGGGAAAACTGAGAAATAGAACTGTAAGGAGCAAAAGGAATCTGGCAGACTACGGCTTGACTTACTCCGTCCTGTGCTGTGTGCCCTGTTCCTCCATAGGCAACACCCTCGGTGTGCTCAATAGCAGGTGCAGAAAGCCAATCGGTCATTGGTTCCCAAGTGAGTTCATATTGCATGTTTTGCGAATCCAGATCTTGATCATTGGCAAACCCATTTACGGCGTATGTGTTTGTTATACCATTGTTGAGCCATTGGCGTGATGCACTAGCACCTGTGGCTCCCACGTTGTTCGACCCTTGTTCGGTTTTCAGACGTAATGACGCAATCACCATTGGAACTTTTTCACTGTAATAATCCTCCCATTTATTACCAGCAGTAGCGTAAGTTTGCACCTCGTAAGTTGGGGTGTCCTCTACGGGAATCTCTGGCATGATTATGTCCAGATTTTTTGGTGTCAGTGCTATACTTCCTATGGGTTGCCTGTCTCCATTTTTAAAAAGGTCGTCTAACATTCTGTCATAGTCAGTTTCCGTATTACTTGCGGGGGAGATGTCTCCACCGTCACCTAAATAGATATTGATGTATGCCGCTGGACTTTCTTTGTTGAAGTCAAGTAGTCCACCTCCTTGAGTCACTGTGCCTGATCGGGCTGCAACAGATGCATACTCACCTGCTGCGACAGATATTGAAACGGAACTGGTTGAGCTTGGTGCGTTTCCATCTCCATCGACTACCAATACGGCTGTGTATGAGCCTCCAGCAGTTTCGTCAAAGGAGTTAGTCAAAACCATGCCATGTGATACGTTATTCGATCCAAAATTCGATATGGGGCTGTTTGGTGATATATTGCCGTTTTGATTGATTATATCGGAGGTGTTTTCATTGAAATCGGTTGGTCCAAAGACTCTAAACTCTCCAGGTGCGAGCCTCTCACCAGTAATTCGTACCCGAATAGGTGCAATGTTACGTAACTCCCATGTAGCGTTTGCGGTAACTCCTACAATGTTATTAGAATTATGCATATTAGCAACGTTAGTATAGTGGTCTGCTACTTGTGATAAGCTATTGGCAGACGTACCTTTGTAGAATTTGAATTCTGTTGGGAACCTGTAAAATTCAAGTTCCATTTTATCTACGTCTATACTGACATTGTAAGGGTTCCATAATGTGACCACAGCATCGGTAACAAACATTAATTTATTGACAGTAGCTTGGTTAGGATTCCAACGATTCGTTAAGGAATAGATGAATTGCGCATTAGAAACGACAGGGAGTATTTGTTGATTATTTTCAAAATCTGTGTTGCGATCCTTAGCTGGATTATTCAGTAGGTGGAAAGTATCATCGTCGCCATAAGTAAAAAGAGGTGTGACACGTGTCTCGCCAGTATCCTGATCAGTAATGTTGGTTTGTGTGTTTCCCAGAGGGAGGCTGAAGTTTCCACCTGTATTTAGATCTCTGTAAAGACGGTAATGTGAGTGAAGTAAATCCCAAGTAGGGTCAGGGCTAGGTAATGGCTGTATGTGTTTTTCTTCGGTTCCTCCAGTATAGGTGCCTTTAAAGCGTGAAGGGCGATTTGCTAAAGGAGTGCCGTTATTACTGTAAAGGTGATTGCCTCTGTAGGCTGTAGGTAAGGTGTCGCCTGCAAAAAGTAAAGAGAGGTCCGTCTGGAATTTTCCTTTAGTGGTATCTACTAATAAGCCCTTCGATTCACTTGTTATAGTGAAGAAGGAGTTGGTGGTGTCTACATTAAAACCTGTGGCCGCGAGTTCCAGAGACTCATAGGTTGCTAGCTTCTCCAAGTCTGTGTCTGGTATTCCAGCTAGGGCATTGAAGTCAGTTACGTGATCGTAGCCCAGCTTGCCAGTGCTATTCAATGACATTGTTCTTTCTAAGTCCGTCGTGGGAGTGGTGTCGTTGAGTGTGATGTTAGCCTTCTGTGACTCGTCAAAAACGTGCCAGGCGTATCCACCATCGACGGCACCGTCGCCATCTGAATCGATATTAACTAACTCTGCTTGGACATAATTTGCGGTGTTGCCTACAGTGCCGTCGTTTACGATATCTACAGCATTTGTTCCCAGGTCTTGTGTAGGGGCATTGAAAGTAGTTGCATTGTTACCAGAAGAGAGCCATTTGATAAATCCTCCTGCTGCTGGGTCGATATCTCCATCTGCGTTAACGACATTTTTGGCGCTGTCATAATCTACTGTGCCGGGGTTTGTGTTATTATCAATTTTCCAGCCGTTCCATACTCCTAAGTAGTGATTGTGTTGGACCCCGTCGAGGTATCTCCCCTCGACTAGATCAGCATATGCACTAACTCGTTGGTCAGGTCCCATCGTGCTTTGGACTTCAGATAATGCCTCCATTAACGCTAATTTTGCATTTTCCTTAGCTTCGCTGTCATCTAGAGATGACGTTCTTAAAGTCACGTTGCTCAGTGTGAGCAGAGCTACTGCGACTAGGGCTAAGAGGACAATTAAGGAAATGACGGAGATGAGAGCAAAGCCTGGTTTTACTCTCGCAGGTAATTTACTAGAATGGTTTTTACTTAACATAATGAATTACATTATCAATTTGTAATTACATTGTAAACAACTTTTTGATAGGTGGTTTTGATTTGTTTGGTCCAAGCTTCTCTATCCCTTATGGTAGAAGGAATAGAGGAGAGATGGAATATAACCTAATAGGTGGTTAAACTTACAAATCGATTAGACGATTCCTTGTTCTTCTGCGTATTTACGCACATCGCCTGTGATTTTCATGGAGCAGAAGGTCGGGCCGCACATGGAGCAGAAGTGAGCGGTCTTGGCGCCTTCGGCTGGGAGAGTTTCGTCATGATACTCTACGGCCTTAGCGGGATCAAGTCCGAGGGCAAACTGGTCGCGCCAGCGGAATTCGAAACGCGCCTTGGAGAGGGCATTGTCCCGGATTTGAGCAGATGGGTGTCCCTTGGCGAGATCGGCCGCGTGGGCGGCGATCTTATACGTGATCACTCCTTCTCTCACGTCATCACGGTTCGGGAGGCCGAGGTGTTCCTTCGGTGTAACGTAGCAGAGCATGGCGCAACCATACCATCCGATCTGAGCGGCGCCGATTCCGGAAGTAAAATGGTCATAGCCTGGTGCGATATCCGTAGTGAGGGGGCCGAGGGTGTAGAAGGGGGCTTCATGACACCACTCGATCTGCTTTTGCATATTCTCTTGGATCAGGTGCATCGGAACGTGGCCAGGGCCTTCGTTCATTACTTGGCATCCTTTTGCCCAAGCGCGTTTAGTGAGTTCTCCTTGGATTTCGAGCTCCGCGAGTTGGGCGTAGTCGTTGGCATCAGCGATAGAGCCGGGACGGAGACCGTCACCGATCGAGAAGCTGACGTCATAGGCTGCGCAGATATCGCAAATGTCATCCCAGTGGTCGTAGAGGAAGTTCTCCTGACCATGATGGATACACCACTTAGCCATGATGGAGCCACCACGAGAGACGATCCCTGTCATCCGCTTAGCGGTGTGGGGGACGAAGGCTTTTAGAACGGCTGCATGGATCGTGAAGTAATCGACACCTTGCTCGGCTTGTTCAATCAGGGTGTCGCGGAAGAGTTCCCATGTGAGGGCTTCAATGAGGCCATTGACTTTCTCGAGCGCTTGATAGATCGGGACGGTGCCGATCGGGACGGCACTGTTGCGGAGGATCCATTCACGGGTGGCATGGATGTTCTTACCGGTGGAGAGATCCATGACAGTATCTGCACCCCACTTAGTAGCCCAGCGCATTTTCTCTACTTCTTCATCGATGGTGGAGGCTACTGCGGAGTTTCCGATGTTAGCGTTAATCTTGACGAGGAAATTTCTGCCAATGGCCATCGGCTCATTCTCAGGGTGGTTAATGTTTACCGGAATGATGGCGCGTCCACGGGCGACTTCGGAACGCACGAACTCTGCGGTAATGATGGCAGGCGTCATCGCTCCCCAAGATTGACCAGGGTGCTGATGGTGCATAACATTACGTGGGACTTGAGTGTTCGGGTCGATCTCTGATGGGCGTGGCATTTCATAGCCCTCGGGCGTTGTGCAGAGCTGCCTAATGCGATCAGACGCTTCTGGGGGGAGGTCGTTCGGGTTTGGGTATGTATCCGCGATGGTCTTGAACTCTTCCTTACGTCCCATGTTTTCACGGATGGCTACGTATTCCATCTCAGCGGTAATGATCCCTTGCTCGGCATACCACTTCTGGGTGACCGGATGTCCTGCTGAGCCTTTCAGCGGCTTGCGTTTGAGACCTGGGTATTCCTTAAGCTTGTTCTTGGCTTGTTTCTTAGAGTTATAAGTTTCGGCATGAACGTCAGAGAGGTAACCATTATCTTGAGGCTTGGTGTCACGGCCTTCGTATTCGGTCACATCCTCACGATCGAGAATCCACTCGCGACGCATGGCTGGTAATCCTTCTCTCACATCTCCGTCAAATGCGGGGTCGCCCCATGGGCCGGAGCAGTCATAGACGCGGATGGGGTCATTTTTCTCGATGACGCCATTGGAGTGCTCTGTGTCGGACTGGCGGATCTCACGCATGGGCACTTTGATCTTAGGGTGAATCTCTCCGTTCACGTAAATACGGGTCGAATTCGGGAAAATAGTAGGGTCTTTTTCGATCGCCTCCAGCTCCGCAGAGTTGTCGATATCTTCGGTGAACTGGCCGGTGTAGTCGCCACGCTGAATGGTTTTCTCGGTATCTAGGGCTGGGGTGCTTTCGTCTGGTGAGATCATAGTATAGGAATTCTGGGTGAGACGGAGAATTCCAAGAGAAAGCAAGAGCGAATCGAATCGCGAGATCTGGCTCCCTTCGTCGGCATTATCCGTATCAGGTTCAAAGGGTTATACTCACATTTCAGCGAATATTCTCAGTCTTTGGAAGACACCCCTGCTTAGAGTAGGAGACATTCGTGTGTTAACGAGGAAATGTCAAGAGAGGATGTTTTGGAACGTGCAAGGGATGGTGGGCGTCTTGTCCGCTTATGCCTATATTATATGATGTCTTCTTGAAATTGGTTTTACCCAAAAGAGTCAACGATTAAGCATGCCCACAAGCTGAGTCTTCTCGTGATCAAAATAAATGAGGGCGGGACACCCGCGCTCCCTTAATCAGTCTCTGCGACCCATGAATAGGCTGATGAAGTAGACCAGTTGAGCAAGTGAGGTCAGGGCGCCTACGACATAAGTAGAAGCAGCTGCGTTAAGCGCTGATTTCGCCTTTGAGCGTTCCATGGTGCCCATTACACCAGCGGTCTGAATCCAGCGCAGGGCGCGGGCGGAAGCATCGAACTCAACGGGTAGCGTAACAAAGGCAAAAATGGTGGTGACGGAGAAAAGTCCGATTCCGATCATGGTGATTGGTTGTGCTAGAGAAGGAGCAACGACTTGTGATCCCATCAGGAAGAGTCCGAGCATGATGATATACGGAGCCATACCTGAGCCGAACTTCAGGAGAGGGACGAGGCTAGAGCGCATCTTGAGCATGCTGTAGGCGGTGGCGTGCTGAATGGCGTGCCCGACTTCATGGGCTGCAACGGCTGCCGCGGCGGCGTTACGCTCATTGTAAACCACTTCTGAGAGGTTGACGGTTTTGTTCGCTGGATTATAGTGGTCGGTAAGTTGTCCGCGAGTGCTGATGATTTGCACATCGCTGATACCATTGTCATCGAGCATTTTCTTCGCGATTTCCGCGCCAGAGAGAGCGACAGGGATCTGGGAGTATTTCTTAAATCGTGATTTTAGGACATTACTCGCAATAAAGCTGATGCCTGTGCAGACACCGATGAGGATCATGTATTTCATGTCAAAATACATCATGCCGGTGATTTCAAAGATTGGGTTCATTTATTTTATGGGGAATTGTTTGTTTCTGTAGGTAACTTCTCACTAAATTAGAGTTCTTCAAACAAAATAATGTCACTTTCTTGTGTTAATCTCACTTAACTAGTCAAATGGGATAGCTGTATAAAGAAAGCCGAAGGGGGAACCTTCGGCTTGAGATTATAAGGTATGGAAAAGAACTTCTTAATATACGTCGCGGGCGTAGCGCTTTTCTTTCTTGAGTTTCTTGATGTAATCCTCGGCTTCGCTTTCGCTAAGTTTTCCGTGAACTTCTGCGATCGTGTGGAGGGCCTTATCGACATCCTTGGCCATGCGGGAGGCATCACCACAGATGTAGAAGTAGCCGCCTTCTTCAAACCAGTTCCAGATTTCTGCGCCTTCTTCTATCATGCGGTCTTGCACGTAGATTTTTTCTTTTTGGTCACGGGAAAAAGCGGTGGTGAGTTTAGTGAGGACGCCTTTTTTCTGCATTTCTCCGAGTTGTTCCTCGTAGAGGAAGTCGGTGGCAGAGTGTGGGTTACCAAAGAAGAGCCAGTTTTTACCCGGTGCTTCGGTGGCCTCGCGCTCCTCTAGGAAGGCGCGGAAAGGGGCGATTCCTGTTCCTGGGCCACACATGATGACAGGCTTGGTAAGGTCTTCTGGGAGACGGAAGGCTTTGTTGCTGTGTACGAAGACGCCTGGTTTTTCGCCTTCCATGCGGTCAGACATGTAGGTGGAGCATACTCCGCCACGTTGACGGCCGTGTGAGTCGTGACGCACAATGGCGACGGTGAGGTGAACTTCTCCTGGGTGCGCCTTTGGGCTGGAGGAGATTGAGTAGAGCCTCGGTTGGAGTTTTTTAAGAACACCGACGAATTCTTCTGCATCGTCAAAGTCAGCGGGGTAATCTACTGCTAAGTCAACTAACTCGCGCCCCCAAATGAAGTCGTCGTAATCTTCTTTTTTATCGGCTTCTACAAGGGAACGAAGGAAGGGAGCGCCACTTTTGGACTGCCATGCTTGGATCAGCTTTTTATTGAGTGAGCGAATGTCGTAATGGTTGATAAGTGCCTCACGCAGAGTGGCGGTTTTCTTGTTAGGAGTAGGGACTTCCGCAGTTGGCTTGAACCCGAGAGCCTCGATGATTTCGTCAACTTGTGCTTCTGGGTTCACTGGAACAACCGCGAGGGCGTCACCAGCTTCGTATTCTAGGCCAGAGTCTGTGAGGGTGAATTCAACGTGGTGGGTCTCACGCTGGGAGCCTTCCTTGTTTAAGTTGTAGTTATTCACTACCGTAGAAGGGAAAGGGTTTTTCTTGCCGAAGGCTAGGTCTTCTTCTTCTGCCTCTGCCGCGTCGTCTGTCGCAACTGCGGCACCACCAAAAATCTCTAGAACGCTAGCTTTCCATTCATCGAAGGGGTCTTCAAAGTCGACGTCTGCATCGACACGATCAATCATACGGACTCCTCCGAGTTCTCCGAGGCGTTTGTCAAAGTCTTTCGCCGTTTGGCAGAAGTCAGGGTATTCGGTGTCACCGAGTCCGAAGACGGCGAAGTTGAGTCCTTTCATCTTGGGAGCATCATCTGCCATGAGAGCGGAGTGCAGGTCACCAGCGTTGTCAGGAGCTTCTCCATCACCATAAGTAGAGGTGACGACGAGAAGGTTTTTCTTAGCCGCTAGATCTGCTGCAGAGATTTCTGCCATGTCGATCACTTCCGCTTCGAACCTTTCTTTCATTGCTTTTGCGAGCTTCTTGCAGCATCCCTCGGCATTACCAGTTTGTGACCCCCAGATGATGGAGATGGGAACTTTAGCGACGGGTGCAGACGGCATGGCGCCGCCAGCAGCTTGACCGCTGAGGTGCATGGAGAAAAAACTATTGAGCCACTCTCTTTGTTCAGGAGAGAACGGGGCTGAGTCAGGAACGATTTTTAATAAAGACATGATCTAACGAAAAGTTGTGTGTCGAGTTAGAGGAAGATGCACCAAATTATGGGGGAATCAAGTCAAAGTGACAAAAAGCATGAATGATCCTTATGGTTGAAATGAATTACCGTAAATGTCGCGGTGATTTTCTCTAGGAAATGTTGATGGCATAAGCTCTAGAGAG
>CALKLP010000165.1 GCA_937991965.1 uncultured Verrucomicrobiales bacterium | reverse complement strand
GAAATCCAGAGACAAAGCAGGAAGATAATCAAATGCAATAAAGCCGAGCCAATAGCGGCTAGGATGGCATCAGATTTTCTTTCTTGGTATTCAGAAGCGTTCAAAACGAATTCGGGTGATGCTTAGGTATAAGGAAAGATTTTTCGAAGATCGATAAAAAAGCTTATGATTATGAACTGGGTAAGTGAACCGAGAGTTCAGAGGCTTATTATTCTAGGGGAGAGACGTCTTGGAGTCGTGATTTCATCATCACTTCTCAAGAATTCTCGTGGACTGGTAAAGCTCCTTGTTAGAAGCGTTGTATTCAGATTTTAAGGTAAGGGGGAGGTTGGATAGATCCACGATATTGCTGTCCAAGAAGGTCCAGTCTCCGTCCTTTCCATCGTGGGAAAACCCGATCAAGAGGTGGACTGCATTGTGTTGAATTTTCTGACTTTTAGAATTAGGAGAGTAATAGAAGGTGCGCAGGGAGGACGCGGCAGAAGTTGCTTCATAGAGTTTTGGGTCGAGGTAAAAGTCCGTTCCCGACTCGAGATGGATGAGGTGTAAATCTGGATAGCCAGACCGTTGAGACGCGCCCGAGGCAGTTTTTGCGAAATCACAGGAGAATGTGGGCGCCGCATTGAGTCGTTGGCGTAAGAAGTCCTCAAAGTGCTTAGAGGCTTCGTTGATACGGCGCATCCCTTTGATCGGGGAGTGCGCTTGATTAAACTGCGCGCAGGCGTCTCGAGCTGCTTGTGTTATCAAGGTGAGTGCGCTTTGGTGAATAGTGTTATCGGGATTAAAAGGGATGACTTGAGAGCCTGTGACACGAGAGATGACTTCGCTCAGCGAGTTCTCTTCTGGTAAAGCAGCAGAGTTAACGGTTGGAGATGTTCTGCATAATCTCCCAGCCCAAAAGGCGAGGCCGATAGCGACAAGATAGCCAATCCCGAGCCTAAAATTTTTCATAGATCGGCATGTAACGGTAGTTAAGCGCTAATGACAATAAAGCGGCGGAGGTGCTATAGACTTTTCCATGGTTTCCGTTCCAACTTCCGTCGTTAGCTTGGACGAGCTTGAGGTATCTGATGTTGCGTTGGTTCCAGTCTTTCCACACTTTTTGGTCGGCTTGGAAGAGAGCTTGGGACATGTAATACTCGTAATAGAACGGGTAATGTTGGTCGCGGAAATTGAGGCGTTTTTTGAGGTAATTAACCGACTTCTGGATTTCCTCCGTGACTTCGTTTTGAGCGAGATAGTGGCAGAGGAGGCATATCGCTGTTAGGGTGGGGCGTCCGCTGTTGTTGTCGGTGTAGCCATACGACCCTTCCTCGGTGCGGCAACTTTCGATAAAGGATAGCCCCTGTGTAATCGCTTCGTCAGGAACGGTGATTCCTGCATTTCTTGCACCTAAAAGCGCGACGAGTTGGCATCCAGTGACGGTAGAGTCGGCGTCATTGCTTTTCGGGGTGTAACGCCAAGCTTTTTTGATGTTATTCTTTTGTGAGGAGACAATGAGCTTAATCGCTTTTTCTAAGGCGGGACCGAGGCGATCATCATCAATCTTTCCGTAGGCCTCTGAGAGCACGAGGGTCACAAAGCCGTGATTATACATGCTTTTTCCGATGTAGCCTGTTTCTTGATCTTGAGCTTTTAGGAGGGACTCAAGACAACGCGATATAAAGGCTCCAGTTTTAGGGTTATGGATATTTTCCCCTTTTGCTAAAACTGCCATCAGAGCGAAGGCGGTGACTGCAACATGGGAAGTTTGTTCTCCTTCCCAAGCTCCGTTTTGGAGTTGGGAGTTAAAGAGGTAGTTGAGTCCCTGTTCATACATGAGGTTGACCTCAGATGGGACAGGATCGGTAAGTCGAGTAGGGAGGATCTGAGCAGCTCCTAGCGTGAGGAAAAAAAGGTAAGCTAGGACTTTCATAGGCATTACAGAATCTCAAAGACGATCAAGGTCGTATCATCCGATCCGTCATTGGATACGGCTTGACTTAGGAGTTCATTACAGATTTTTTGGGAGCGAGTCGAGTTTAATCCTGCTTCTGTATCCTTCATGATATACTCGATTTTCCGATCTGCTAAGCCGTCAATGATGCCATCGCTACAGATGAGATAGGTATCCCCAGCTAGCCACTTTTCCGTCCCACTTTCGGGATTGATGGAGGCTGCTCCACCACCCATGCAGTCGTAAATTTGGTTTTTAGAAGGGTGCATGCGGTATTGCATCTCGCTCATTTCACCGCGCTTCCAGGCTCTGAAAGCAAAGTTGTGATCCATACTGAGCTGCTCTAATTCATTATTCCTTAGGCGATAAACCCGACTATCACCTGCATTTGCCCAAAAAATCTTGTCGTCTTGCAAGAGGATGCCGACGTAGGTCGCGCTGAGTCTCGGGGAATGCGGGTTCTTTTCAGCTCCAAGATTGACTGCGGTGTTTGTTTTCTTAAGGAGTTCGATGTAATCGAGCTCTGTTAGTTTTTTATTTTCGTATTCAGTTTCTAAGAGGTGGGCAGCGGTCGCTAAAACCAGCTTGGAGGCGAATTCTCCTCCGTGGTTTCCACCCACTCCATCGGAAACAGCGAATAAAGTCTGGCCACAAGGGAGAAGCGCCTCGCCTTGGTCGATCCTCGATATTTGGCATCCTTCAGGGTTTTTCGTGTAGCACAGGTGGCTGTCTTGGTTGGTAAGGTGACGGCGTCCTTGCTTAGAGTCAGAGGCCCACTGCACTCTCAGGACTTGCTCGGTATAGTCATCTGCTTTCGGTTGTTCTAGCACTGTGGCGAGTTCGAAATCGATCAAGCAAAATTTCCCGAGGATGGGATTATATGTTACGTTCCGTGGTTCTGGGTCGTCATGCTGGACTCCGTATTTGGCCTTGAGCTCCTCAAAGAGGGAATCGGCCTTTTTCCGGGGAATGGTATTTTCGACTGGGCTGCCGCAATTTGTGGTGATGATGTAGTTTTCCTCAGGCTGGGCTGAGATCAAACGTGGCACATTGGGGCAGCCTCGCTCCTCGAGTACTTTTAGGATATGGATTTCATTCTGGCATCGTTCCGTGGCGTTGGTTCCGCGGAATTTTTTGTGCACCTGGCCCTTGAAATCGATATGTACGAGCGAACGAATACCATCTTTGAGTGAGATCATAATGTGTTGAATGTAGAATGGAGCGCGCCTTCCTGTAAGCCGGATTTTGTCCATGCTCCGAGGAGCAATAGGTGGCCATTTGTCTTCCCGCAGAGCGAGATCCCCGAGGGGATGCGACTAATACCCGGAGATTCGACGAGCGGGCGACTCTTCTCCTGTTATGTCTTGCTTCACATGGGGTTTACCGTGCCTCCATTGTTGCCTCTGGAGCGGTGGGCTCTTACCCCACCTTTTCACCCTTACCCCACCGAGGCGGGGCGGTATATTTTCTGTGGCACTATCCGTCCAATAGGTTTCGCAACCTACTGTCCCACGTTTTCACATGGCATGTTGCCCTGTGAAGTCCGGACTTTCCTCGATTCCGCTAGGCGAAACCGCGACCACCCGGAAGGCGCTAAGGAACTGTCTAACAGCGTATTGTTATTTGAAAAGGTAAATATCTAAAAGTAGGTAAATGACCATGATGAAGGCAACTACCAGCCGCACCGCCAATCCCGTCAAGACCCCTACCGATGAGCCGACTCCAGAGCTGGTCGCCTCCTTCAGGCTCTGCTTCCCAAAAAACTTCTCACACAGTAAAGCTCCCATCAAAGGGCCGACAATAAAGCCAAAAGGAGGTGGGATCAGGAGCATCCCTACTATAATTCCCACCATAGCCCCGATCGTTCCCCATTTCGTGCCGCCAAACCATTTTGAGCCAATAGAGCCACTGAAGGTTTCGAAGAGCTGTGAGGCGACTAATAAAACACTAAGAACAATAAAACTTACGACTCCCAGTCCAGAATCCGGCTTAAGCATGAGATGATGAGACACGCCAGCGAGCAGAATAATCAAGTGACTAGGGATGACCGGGATAAAAGCTCCTACAAGGCCTGCTGTGATTAAGCCATACGTGACAATCCACGGGGTGGAGATTTTTATGATTTCTATGATGTGATCCATTTGTTACGCTGTTATCATGAATCTATCTCTCCCTAGCGCAATCAGAATTGCAGTCCTCGGTATCTTTTTCTCCTCCATAGTTCAGGCAAATTCTCGCTTAACGGAGGTGAAACAACGTGTCGCCGCCCCTCTTGCAAAGGCACTGGACGGACATGACCTTAAGCTTGGGGATTCCGTATTCCTCCGTGCCTTTAAGCATAAAAAGGAAATGGAAGTCTGGATGAAGCCCGCGGGAAAACAGCACTATGATCTTTTCAAAACCTACCGTATTGCAGGGAATTCAGGCATTCTTGGCCCGAAGTTAGCAGAAGGCGACCGACAAATGCCCGAGGGCTTTTATGAGATTAAAAAGAGCGCATTAAACCCCAATAGTCGCTATCATCTGTCCTTTAACATCGGATATCCGAACTCCTACGATCGCTACCACAAACGCACTGGCTCCTTCATCATGGTGCATGGGAGTAACGTGTCGATCGGATGTTATGCCATGACGGATGCGGGGATCGAGGAAATCTACTTGTTGGTCGAAGCAGCGCTCAGAAATGGTCAAAAAGCAGTGTCGTTCCACACCTATCCATTTCGCTATCTGCAAGGATGGGAAAAGCAAGTGGGGCAGAATCATCGATGGGCTTCGTTCTGGTCAGAGTTAGAGCCAGCATATCAGTATTTTAATAAGCATCGTAATCCAGCGAAAATTTCGCACTCAAAGGGGAAGTATGTGATCGCAAGAAAATGAAATCCTCTGTAGCCATTCCTAAAAAACTGTGGGAGAAATACAGGCATGAAACTCTATTCATGGAATGTAAATGGGATCCGCGCGGTATTAAAAAAGAACTTTGAGGAGTTCGTGCTGGAGCATGCTCCAGATGTCTTGTGTCTCCAGGAAACAAAGGCGAGAGCGGAGCAAGTTGAGCTTCCTCTCACGCTTGCCGGGTATCGCACGTATTGGAACTCAGCAGAGAAAGCGGGGTATTCTGGGACTGCGATCTTCACGAAGGAGGAGCCGCTGGCGGTGTCATACGGAATCGGGATCGAAGCGCATGATACGGAAGGGCGAGTGATTACCGCGACCTTCGAGGACTTTCATCTCGTGACAGTTTATACTCCTAATGCTCAGAGTGAGCTGAGGCGTCTCGATTATCGCCTAGAGTGGGACACGGCTTTCAGAGACTACTTAAAAGGTTTAGAGGAAACAAAACCGGTGATTTTTTGTGGAGATCTGAACGTCTGTCATCATGAAATCGATCTTGCCCGTCCTGGAAGTAACCGAATGAGCCCCGGATTCTCTGACCCTGAGCGTGAGAGCTTTTCAAATCTCTTGGAATCTGGATTTGCCGATACCTTCCGCGCCGCGAATCCTGGGGTCGAAGGTGCCTATTCATGGTGGAGCTACCGCGCTGGTGCGCGAGGCAAGAATATTGGTTGGCGCTTGGATTACTTTGGGGTCAGCAATGCTCTTAAAGATCGTGTTACAAGCCCGCTCATTCATGCCGATGTTTTAGGGAGTGATCACTGCCCAGTGTCGATCGAGTTTGAGTAAGGGGAGCGTGGCCGTCCCGGCCGCATTTGAAGCGTAGAGTAACATCAAGACAGGTTTTGCCTACAGACTTCACCTTTTTCAAAACTACGAAGCTTCCCTGTGATCGAATAAGCGAGCGGGACGCACGCGCTCCCTTAATCACAAAGTCCTTGTTCACGAGCCTCTTTGATCGGGACAGGCTTCGCTTGGCAGACTTTTCGCCAGCCGGGGAAGTTCCAGGTGTTGGGGAAGCCCTTGCATTGCTCGGGCTTTGCGTTCTGGATGCGGCAGCCGCCATTGACGAGCATGCTGCAGGAGTGGTCGGGGTTCTCGAGAATAGAGAGCCCATTGCGCGAGGTGTTGACCCGCGTGTGTTGATCGATGAATTCTTGCTCGCTGAGGTTGAGG
>CALKLP010000164.1 GCA_937991965.1 uncultured Verrucomicrobiales bacterium | reverse complement strand
GCGTGCTCCTCATGGGTTCCAGTGTCTTCGTTGGTCTCTCTCCTCATGGCTCGGTGGATAGACTCAAAAGCTATATAATATTTCCTCTACATTGCACTCTAAATAACAGACAAAACAAGACAAGACAGAGTAGGACAGGATCGAGCAGGTAGAGCAAGGTAGTGAGGTGTGGGGCGTCCTGCTTGCCCCATCATCGTCACCTACATCACCGCCCATCTATGATGAACTTAACGTGAGTGTGACATATTATATCACCTGGTTTCACCTGAAACTTGACATGGTTTCACGTCGAATCTATAAGCTACCCTTTTACGGAGGGCACTCCATTACACTAGGCCACCCTGGATAGTCGTAGATTCAGGTCACCTGGCCATCAAAGGATGTCAACGTTACATCCACAATTGGAAAGGGGATCGAGGATGCGCCTATTAGAAACAAACGTAAATGAGGCGATAGATTCCCCCACACCTCGTAGTAATGAGGCTTAAATGCTTCATTGCAAGGTATACAACCCTATGATGGAGCTCACAACCGTGAGAGGTCGGGAAAGGGTATGTACCTTCGGTATACCATTAGCAATTAGCCTACGAAATAACGAAGGGCGCGGCCACCGAGCTCAAGGATTCGAACAGAGCCAAAGAAGAAGGTGTATACGCGGAAACATTGCCAGCAGATAAGAAGGGAACACGTGTCACGTCGTGAAGGCGACAGTAGTTTACGGCCAGAATCGTAGCGCCGAAGGTGCGGGCGGTCGGGATATTTGCCGAAAGACAAGGGACGAAGTAAGGAACGCTGTCATAAAGAGAGCCAAAGTCCGTTACGTTGGACATGGACAGCTGACGTAGGGCCATCGTTGGTCGGTGAAATAGAAACAACCAAGACGCGAAAAGGTACGCAAGCTTCGGGCCATTGGTCGAAAAGCAGAAGACAAAGAGCCTGAAACGAGAGAAAATCAATAACTGTGCCTGAACCAATGTCAGGGTCCGCGAAGTTGCACCTGAAAGGCTGACGTGGGACCATTGATCGAAAGGTAAAAATATATCGAACCCCTACGGTGAGGTTTAACGGAAGCACAGTGGCCGCAATGTGGGGCCCAGGAGGCTAGCATAAGGCCCTTGGCCAAACTGTAGAACGGGAAACTGAGGCAACCAAAACAAATCGCGAAAATGCAGAGAAAAACATCTAAACAGGGGCACAGACAACACCAAAATGGTGGTACTGGAAGCGTGTGTGATGCGCCGAAAAGCTGAACCGGGGGGCAACAGTGGAGTACCCTAAGAAGCTGTCTGGGTACAGTACCAGGAAAACGGGAAGAAATAAGTGGTGGGGTCACCTAGCCAAAGCAATACTCAAAATGAGGACGAAACTAAAACGTAGACACCAAGATGGAAGGTACTATCGGAAGCCCGAAAGAGAGTGGACATCATGACACCTTAAGAGGCTAACTAATAACGGGAACAATGCCAGCAAACGTGGCGAAGCTATTCAACCTTAACAAAGCAATCCAAAGATGGGGTCACCAAGAAGATACTCGTTCAGCTCGAAGCTGCGCTGAGAGTGACTAATAATAGCTCCAGAAAGAGTCTAGGGAAGAGAGAATACAATGCGAACAAAGCCGCAGCTAGGTACTAAACGTCGGGAACACGGGGTCGCTAACGCGAAGCAACCCTAAAAGGGCAACCGAAAACAATGCACAGAAAAACAGGAAGTAGGCAAGTAGTGTTATAGCAACGTACTGCATCTTCACCAAATAAAAGGAGGGTCCATAGCATGGGACGTTAAAAGGCCACTTTAAGAAAACGAGCAACGTTGGGGGCGTAGCGAAGACATTCCTCCGAAACGATTTAACCGAAAACAGAACATGAAAGGATGGTCAACATGAAACGACCTACGTCGGCTGCGAAGTCCAACTGGGCTCAAAACGGGGGAAGTACGCCAACAAGCCAAGAGAAAAGCGTGGGCCAAGAGGGGACGGCCTGTGGACTGCACAGTCAAGACGGGCTGTAAACCCATAATTGTGGCGGTTGACGTTAAACTCTATTGGCAGGTATGCCGAAAAAAAAATCAGACAAAGGAGTCAAGAGAAACAAGGCCTGCTAGCTGCAAAGTCAGGACGGGGGTCAGAGCCGTTTGACCGTAGAGGTCGGGGTGCCTAGAAAAAAGGAAACAAAGTGTGGTCCAAGAGAAAAGATCCGCTGACTACAAATCTAGAACGGAGCCCGACAACAAGACGCTCCTGGGGGCAGGTACAACCAAACAAAGTAGAGATCAAAAACAACCACCAGATGGGCTGGAGAGTCAGCATGGGACCGTTAATGTGGGATCTAAGGGGGGCTCTCAACGTGAATCCAGTAGTCTACAATGTGGGACCATAGACAGTAACAATAGATGGAGTGCCGCAATACTAAGTGGCTGGTGCTACAGTGCGGCGACGTTCGCTGTGGAAAGAAATACGCCAAAAAGTAAGAAAGGCACCACAACAAAAGGAAGTACGTCAATGGACAAGGAAAACCCAAAAACAATTAAAAGGGAGGTCATACCTCGGGGAAAACGGAGAGAGATAACGCGGGAAGCATCCATTTTGTCACCAAGCTTATAGGGCGCGGTGGAAGCGAGACGATACAAAAAAACTCGACATGGTTCGATAACGCCATGTTTCGTCGGTATTTAATAAAACGTGGGCAGGCTACATCTCGGCGGTAGAAGGCGAAAGCAGAGCCACAAAGGTGAACACTCGTCGTTCTGCACAAAAAAAGAACAACTTGGGCACAAGTTCAAGATCAAGGCGACCATGAAGATCAATGAAAAATGAACAAATGTCATGACTTGAAAGAGGCAAAGAAGACAGAATACATACTACGTCAAAAAGTTGTTGGGGATTCAATGATACTCAGACTGTAAGGGAGTACTTTGGATAGCCACGACGCGATAACAGTGACGATACTGGTATCTCCCAGGTGGAATTGTACTGAGACAGTAGAGCCCAAAGCTAAAACGCGCACTAGACGTTCACGAACGGATTCTCCCAGAAGAAAGGAGAGAAGGCTACCACGGTCGGCCGTTAGCTGTGCACAGCTATAACCACTAATGAGCAAGCGTGTTCAGAAACAACGAGAAGGAAATAACTAATACACGCGTTGCATGGACGCGAAAGAGGAAGGTATAGGTTCTGGAAATGCTCGATTCCCAGAGTCGAAAATGCACACACGGTGGAGGGGAGGGAGTGTGCGTTCCCATTCGGTACATAGTGCAGGGGGGAGGAAAAACAAGATAAAAAACACGCTAACACGATATTATTATTCAACTCATACCGTGAAAGCGGTCAAAACGGGGTCTTAACACAACGGAGGACCAGAAATTCTGAGAAAAAGCACGCACATATGGTGCAGACGATGTCCCGGCGTAGAAAAAATCAGACGAAACTGTTACGATGGCTGAGAAGGAATCCGACGAAACTGTTACGATGTCGCGGGCTGATACCATAAGCCGGACAGAGGGGTGGGGCTAATTACGTACAACTCTGATAAATGCTAGCGGGACGCATGCACAGCGTGCACGCGAGGTTCAGGGTAATGAGGATCAAGCGAAACTACCACGGTTTTGGGGGTTCATACTATGAAGAAGCCTAGAGGGGGGGGGCGTAAACAAAAGACGGACCCGGAAAATATGGGAAAACGTTGATGCCGTGAAACCCTGGGAATGTGGCCTACTATAGAGCCATTCCTTTAGGAATACTAAGCGACGAAAAATCGGGGGAGAAACGTACTTGAAAGCACTTGGATGTCCAACCGAGAGGAGGGGACTCGTGTTAGGCGATACGACGCAAACAAGGCGAACAACACGCCTCAACAAGCACCTACGGCGTGCGCAGTGCAGAAAGCAGAGGAAGAGCGATATTTCATACATCACACTGGTAAGAGAAGAAGTACGACGCCTCAATAAGCACCTATGACGTACGTAGTGCTAAAGGCCGAGGGAGGGCTAAGTCATATTGGCCATAGCGGTAGGAAAACAATTACGATGCCACAATAAGCACATATGACGTGCATAGTGCAAAACGCAGGGGAAAGGCCAACAAAAAGAAATACCCTAGTGGTTTCGCGGGCTGAGAAACAAGAGTATGCAAAGCAGACGGGAGAAAACGGCAACGCGGCAGGTTTGAGGCCAAGTTGCAAAAACGAGCCAGGTTGAACCGGCACAAACAGGAAGACGGAAACATCAGAAATATTCGGCCTGGTTACGAATATGGAGCTAGCGAAACCAGTCGCTGGAAGACCAGGGTAGCACACCGACGCAAGCACGCAAACACGTGTGCTGGTCACACGTAGCACAACCCGAAAAGTCAGGAGAGCACACCGACACAAGCACGCGAACATAAATGCTGGTCAAAAGTGTGACAACCGGAAAAGTCAAGGCAAACAGAGGCACCTTGACACTAACTGAACAACAAAATCAAATCCAAAAGAAAAAGTCAAGAAGCCAATGCGCACAAAACCAATCCCATGAAAAAACTCTAGAAGGAACTCAAAAAACATGGTTAGGGGGAGAGGCAACAAGACAAAAGGGTAAGTGCGACTAGACGCGATAAAACCCTGGCTG
>CALKLP010000163.1 GCA_937991965.1 uncultured Verrucomicrobiales bacterium | reverse complement strand
GATGCGGCAGCCGCCATTGACGAGCATGCTGCAGGAGTGGTCGGGGTTCTCGAGAATAGAGAGCCCATTGCGCGAGGTGTTGACCCGCGTGTGTTGATCGATGAATTCTTGCTCGCTGAGGTTGAGGAAGGTCGCGATTTTTGTCACCTCTGTGTCTGAGATACGCACATCACCCGGCCAACGACAACATGCGGTGCAGCGATCGCATTGGTAGAAGGTGGTTGGGTCTAGGAATGGTGCCTTCATCTCTCATCCCTTAACGGTTTACACATTGAAGCGGAATTCGATGACATCTCCATCTTCCACCGTGTATTCCTTTCCTTCCGCACGGAGTTTTCCAGCGTCACGGGCGGCTGCTCTGGAGCCGAGTTCGATTAAGTCATCAAAGTGCACAACTTCTGCGGCGATGAATCCGCGCTCGAAGTCATTGTGAATGGCAGCGGCGGCGCGAGGGGCCTTGTCGCCGGCTTTAATCGTCCAGGCGCGGGTTTCTTGCTCACCGGTAGTGAGGTAGGTTCGGAGGCCGAGAATGTAGTAGGCGGCGGAAATGAGAGTAGAAACTCCAGAGTCGTCAACCCCGAGGTCATCCAGAAACATTTGCGTGTCTTCCTCAGAGAGTTCGATCAGTTCTTCCTCGATGCGAGCGGAAATCACGATGGATTCTGCTCCGTGTGCCTCGGCTGCGTATTTCTTCACTTGTGCGACAAGCGGGTGCCCGTCTGGGTTTTTGGAGGCCTCGCCCAGTTCCTCTTCGCTGACATTACATGCGAAGATTGTTTTCTTAGCACTGAGGAGGAAGAAGTCTTTTAGGATTTCTTGTTCCGCATCGTCGAGCTCAATGGTCGTCGCAGGTTTTCCTGAATCGAGGTGAGGGAGGAGTTTTTCGATCAGCTCTAGTTCTGCTTTTGCTTCCTTATCGCCGACACGAACTTTCTTAGCGCGGGATTCCTTACGCTTCTCGAGAGCGGCGATGTCGGAGAGGAGAAGTTCAGAGTTAATGACTTCAATATCACGGAGAGGGTCGACACTTCCCATCTCGTGGATGATGTCGTCGTTCTCAAAACAGCGGACAACCTGAACGATGGCATCGACCTCACGAATGTTAGCGAGGAACTTATTCCCGAGGCCAGCGCCTTGAGATGCTCCTTCTACGAGACCAGCGATGTCCACGAACTCGATGGCAGCATGGATCAGCTTCTTCGATCCGGAGAGGTCAGAAAGTTTCTGGAGGCGCTCATCAGGCACGGAGACGATTCCCATATTAGGGTCGATCGTGCAGAATGGGAAGTTAGCCGCTTCTGCCTTGCGTGATTGCGTGAGTGCGTTAAAGAGAGTTGATTTTCCGACGTTTGGTAGTCCTACGATTCCAGCCTTGAGCATAGGGGAGTGCTACCGCAAAAAATCGTTATGGCAAGACAGGAAGCGGAGAAAATTAGAAAAAGTTAAATTTTTCAGGAATACCGTTGACATTATTCGGGAGAATACGTTAATGTCCGCGCCCACAAAACGATATCACATTTATGGCTAAAGTATGTTCAATCAGAGGTTCAAGAGTTCGCGTCGGACGCAAAATCCACCGTTCCGGTCTTGCAAAGAAGAAAGGTGGTATCGGGCGTCACGTCACGAAAACCGTCAAGCGTAAGGTAACACCCAACTTACAAACAAAACGCGTTTTCATTCCTGAAGAGGGACGTTACGTAAAAATTAAGGCGACAGCAAAAGCCTTCAAAACAATCAACAAGAATGGTGCTAAGGCGACCCTCGAGGCTGCTGGCATTATTTGATCGATTGTCCTAACAAATTTTATTGGTGCACGCTGCGTGCATTGGTTTCATGACAAAACTAAGCACCCGCTGAGTGGCGGGTGCTTACTTGTGTACAGGTATTTCTCTGTTGGACTTTATATTAGCTGTCGATTCCCGTCGATTTTTTGAAAGATTCTTCATTTTTTATTGGTAATTCTATTATGTCTGCTCTTTATACGTCATCAAATCGAAGGTCTTTTTTGAAATTAGGAGGGGCGCTTATGGCGCTGCCGTATCTAGAGTCTCTTGCCGCGCCTGTGAGCAAGATAGCTAGTTCGACTGCTGGGACGGGAAAGAAGATGATTTTTCTGGGTGGTGGTTTTGGATTTACGAAAGACACCTTTTACCCTAAGAAATCAGGTAAGTTTGAGGAAATAGGACTTACTGAAGGGCTTGCGCCACTGGAAAGGCATTTAAGTGACATCACGATGGTGTCGAACTTGACAAATCGTGGCGCGACTAACCCTCACGGAGGAAGCTCCTCTTACCTCACAGGAGCCAACGTCGCAGGCACGCCTGGCAAACGCTTTCATAACTCGATCTCCTGTGATCAACTCGCAGCGGAGCAACTCAGCAGTGATACGCGTTTCTCTTCGCTGGTGTTGTCTGCTAAGGAGAAGGATGGCTTACAGCAATCAGGGCATGGAGCAGGTCTTTCACTATCGTGGGATCATGATGGGAAACCAATCCCAGGAGCCAATCGCCCCTTAGATCTCTATCATAAATTGTTTTCCACCGCAGAAGAATCTAAGGGAGAGTTAGTTAAGCGTCTGCAGGCAAAGCAGAGTGTGATGGACTTATTGAAGCTGGAGGCAGGGGGGCTTAAGCGGAAATTGAGTAAGGTTGATGTTGAGAAGCTAGACGAATATTTTACGGGTGTAAGGCAGGTTGAGAAAGGCCTGGAGAGGCAGGCTAAGTGGGTAGATATTCCCAAAATGAGAGCCCCTTTTGATGTGCCCGACGAGGGAGTAAAAGGAGAGGAAGCGATTCATCTGATGTATGATATGATCATCATTGCACTGCAGACTGGGATGACAAATGTGGTGAGCTACAGGCAGCCTGTGTGCTCTCTCTTATCAGGCATGGGGGTTTCGCTTAAGGCGCACTCGCTTAGCCATTACGGATTTTCTAAGCCTAGAACGGAAGCATCACGCGAGCGAGATAAGAAGTGTATGACACTCTTTGCGCATTTTATTGATCGCTTGAAAGAGGCGAAAGATATCGAGGGTAAACCGCTCTACGATAGCTGTATTGTGAGTTATGGATCGAACTTACGCAGTGGTCATGAGTTGAAAAACCTGCCAGCTCTCCTTACGGGAGGTGGAGCAGAAGGGATTAAGCACGGAAGACATCTCAAGCTGCCTAAGCAGAATACTCCATTAGCAAATTATTGGCTTACGCTGATGCAACAAGCGGGGGTGTCGCTGGATAGCTTTAGTCATAGTGATGGAATCATAGATGAGTTACTTCATGCGTAAATTTACAGTCATTATCTCGGGCTTACTCGTAGTTCTACACACATATGGATCTCCTTTAGAGACAAGTGTGACGGAGTTGCCAGCAGATGAGTTGAAGCCGTTTCTAGAAAGATACTGCATGGACTGTCATGGGGAGAGAAAGCAGAAGGGGCAAGTGCGCTTCGATGACATTAGCTTCAGTATTACCAATGATGATACGGCACAGCACTGGCAAGATGTGTTGGACCAGTTAAACGGAGGAGACATGCCACCAGAGGACGAAGAGCAGCCTGAGACACAAGAGCTAATTTCAGTTCTAGGCCAGCTGACGGATCACCTTCAAGTCGCGCGTAAACGACTAACCGCTGTTGGAGGAGAGGCTCCGATGCGCCGTTTAAATCGTCGAGAATATGTTGCTACGATAAAAAGCCTGTTTGGTTTTGAACCAGATTACTATGCAATTCCAGAGGATGGTGAATCTGAGTCGTTTGATACGGTAGGAAGCGATCACTTGTTTTCTTCGCAGCATCTAGATAAGTATTTGATGCTCGGTAGGGAAATTGCAAAAGGCGCCTTGGAGATCAATACGCGTCCACACCGAGAGATCCAAGTTAAACGAACCGAAGCAGAACAGTCATTAAATGATAAACTCCGAGAAAAGGTTGAAGCTGCTGATAAAAAGAAAGCCATCAAAGATACTGGAGGTTCATGGCAAGAGATGGGATTTAAGGATGAAGGGGCGATGCAAATTCTATTTCGACAATGGAATAGTAGAGTCGAAAAACCACGCCGTTACTTGCAATACCCTATGGTTGAAGAGGGAGTTTACATTAGTGACGTGGTAAACAAAGCCTCTGCGAATCTCAATGTTGACCTGCGTGGAGAGTATGTCATTCGGGTAAGGGGAGGAGCATACGATCCGAGGGGGGATTTAGATGATATTAGGCGTATTATTAAAGTCCAAGGTAGGGAAGGAGCGCTCGGTACGCTGAAAGTTCAAGGGACGACTACAAACCCTCAAATTATGGAAATGCGCAAGCGACTGCCTCTTGGGCAGACAAGGCTGTCTGTATCTGTTCAAGAAAATACAGAAAGTAGAAGCATTAGTAAAATCTCGGGAAAGACTGACCGCACAGATCCACGAGCAGCCGTCTGGATTGACTGGATTGAGCTAGAAGGGCCGTACTACCCAGAGAAGAGACCCCTGTTCGAGGATATCTTATACCCCGATAGGGAAACGGGTAGTGGGAAACCAATCTGTACGGATGAGGCCAATATTCGAGAGTTCTTCAGAAGCTTTGCTTATCATGCCTTTAGGCGTTTAGAACCTGGTGAGCCGTATTTGGACGCTCTGATGGCATACTATGAGAAACAAAATCAGGCTGGACTGAAGCAAAAGTCTGCTATTGTTGAAGTTATGGCGGTAATCTTAAGCTCTCCTCGATTCCTCTATATTCAGAAAGAGAAAGGGCAAGACTGGCTTTCCAAGAGGGAACTCGCTACGCGTCTCTCGTATTTTCTGTGGAGCTCTCCACCCGATGATGAGCTGTATGCGGCGAACTTGTATGATAAGACTGAATATGAGAGGCAGGTGAATCGAATGCTAGATGATGAGCGTGCAGACGCATTCAAGAAAGGCTTTATCGAGCAATGGACTGAATTTGATCGTTACGATGCGGTATCGATTGATATGAGACACCATTACCGTTTTAACACAGGGCTAAGGTATGATGCTAAGCAGGAGGTGCGGGAGTTTTTCGGAGCCTTGATAGAGGAGAATTTACCTGCGGATAATCTGATCGATTCTGATTTCCTTATGATTAATGGGGCTCTGGCAACCCACTATGATTTACCATACGAGGTTCCGGAAAACGGAGAGACTGATGAATTCGTCAGAGTTAAGTTGCCAGCCGGATCTCCAAGGGGCGGGCTATTAACTCAGACGGCCTTCCTAGTGGCTGGGTCTAATGGCGAACGTTCATCGCCCGTGATTCGAGGCTCTCTGATCATGGAAAAAATTCTCAACAATACCCCTGCGCCTCCTCCTCCCAATGTTCCTGAGCTAGGGACCAACAGTGACGAACCGCTCTCGAACCGTGAACTGATTATGCTCCACCAGAGCGAGCCGACATGTGCCTCCTGTCACCAAAAGATTGACCCGATTGGCTTCGGTCTCGAGAACTTCGATACGGTTGGTCGCTGGAGAGATAAGGAAATAGTATCTAAAAAGAAGCAGGTAGAGATCGATCCCAGTGGCCATCTTTTAGATAAAGCCTCCTTTAACGATATTCATTCCTTTAAGAAAGCCCTGCTTGGTTCTCGTGATACGCTCGCGGAGCAGCTTGTGGAGTCTTTCTTTAGTTATGGACTAGGCAGAACGATGGAGTTCTCCGACCAAGAAGCTATCGATGCAGTGGTTGCCAAGACGAAGAAGGATAATTACCGCATGCGAGATTTGATTGTCGAGGTAGCCTTGAGCGAGACTTTCAGATCGAAATGAGGGTTGTAGAGTTAACCACGTTCCACCGCGCAATCATGACTCCATTATTTTTGGAGGAACTCCTGAACGTCTGCTAACGACATTGTGTTGATGACATCCTCACGCGTCAGCCATCCTTTCCGTGCCCATTTTACTCCGAAGGTGAGATTCTGCAGGCCATCTACACTGTGTGCATCCGGATTAATGGAGCATTTCACCCCTTTTTGTTGGGCACGTTTCCACCAGCGCCAATCGAGGTCAGCTCGTTTCGGAGCGCAGTTGAGTTCGATAACGGTTCCGGTCTCTGCGGCGCAATCGATGATTTTTTCGAGATTGATCGGGTAGGCCTCACGGCGGAGGAGGATGCGTCCCGTGCTGTGGCCTAGCATCGTCACGTGTGGGTTTTCCATCGCAGTGATAACGCGCTTAGTCATGGTGTCCTCATCCATATTAAGCGGTTGGTGGATGGAGGCCACGCAGTAATCGAGTTGCGCTAATATCTCATCAGGGAAATCAAGCGAGCCATCCTTGAGAATGTCGACTTCTGATCCTGTGAACAGGTGTAAATCCGTGCCTTCTTTCTGGAACTTGGCATTAAGTGCTCCGATCTCGGCGACTTGTGCGAGCAGTCTGTCCGCACTGAGGCCATTGGCTTGGAAGGAGGCTTGGCTGTGGTCGGAAACTCCCAAGTATTGCAACCCAAGTTCATGGGCGGCGATCGCCATTTGTTCGAGGCTATTTCTCCCGTCTGAGGCCGTAGTGTGGTTATGAAAGGTGCCTCGAAGGTGTTCGAGTTCGATCAGTTTTGGTAACGAACCATTGGTCGCGGCTTCGATCTCGCCTCGGTTCTCGCGGAGCTCGGGCTGAATGTAATCGAGTCCTAATTCTGCGTAGATCTCGCGCTCGGTGAACACGCGAGGGGGGGCTTCACCATCATTCAGCGGTGTGAAGCCATATTCGTTGAGCGACAGCCCCTTTGTGCGGGCGAGGGAACGGATTTCGACATTATGTTCCTTGCTCCCCGTGAAGTATTGTTGGGCAAACGGGAATTGCTCATTACTAACAGCCCTTAGGTCACACTGGAGCCCTTTATCCGTCACCATGACAGAGGCTTTGGTTTCCCCCTGAGCGAGC
>CALKLP010000162.1 GCA_937991965.1 uncultured Verrucomicrobiales bacterium | reverse complement strand
GTGTTCGTCGGGGGAGAAATTGTCACGAGTGGAGCAGAAAGGTGTTGATTGCACGGTTTTAGTTTCCGACTAGGGAGTGGCTCGTAAGTGCCTGCGAATGCGCAGGCGTAGGACGGTTGGGCCAACACTAAAACAAGCTGTCAAGGCTTATCCACTAAGGGTGGACTACCAAACATGTTCGAAATCCAATATATGGTACATAAATATTTGGTTGTTATTCGCTCCTTAACTATTCGTAATAAGTCACGCGTTCATTCGTCGTTTGTTTTGATGTTATATTCTCCTATATAGCGAGGAGCCTCATGTAGTAACCTTCGCCTTATCGCTGTGATCGCACACGTCGGATGAACACGACCGCAGAGCGGAACAGCATGGTGTGTTGGTCGAAGACAACATGCAGTAGACTGGGCACGTTTTTTGTTTTTCTGCGGTGGTGCCGGGTCACCCACGCGAGTTACCCCTCTGTTCCCGCAACACATTTTCCGATCCCCGTTTAAACACGCCTCCTCGAGGCCTACCTGGTTACTATTACCGAACTAACGACGCTGGCCGGGGCACTACTGGCGTTGATACTTTCCGCAGAGCACCAACTCCCTCTTGAATTTGATTTGAAGGAATGCAGTGGTCAGGGCTTTCAAATGGGTAAGCAAAACGTGTAGTCCAAAGAGGACATGCGAATCAGATTTTAATTCAGGCCGAAAAGGCCATCAACTTTGTATTTTTTGAGACGGTACATGTGCTTCAGGTCAGGAGGGATCACTTGCGCGATCAGAATTTCAAGTCGTACAACACTAGCCAAAGACAAGGTGTGTACCGTTCATGCTAAACAGCATTTAGTAGGCGAAAGTTTACACATCGCGTTTGTTTGTCATCCGGACAGTCTCCCACAGGAGGCCCGAAATCATGGTTTGGAGGATCGCACAACGTGCGACACGGGCGAGCTACGATCATGTGCGGTTCATAACGAAGATCCGAATCCAAACGTCGTGAGGCCAACGTCCGGTGTGGAATTCCACTCACAGCTCGGCGGAACCAGCCTAGCACATTCGAAAACGAAGGCTCTGAGGTGACGATGAAACCGAGAGAGGCGACAGCGAAATCTCTCTCGTCTGTTATGTACAGCAGTACGGCCACACGAACATGCCTTCCCGTATTACACAAATGTACCCCTGTATCCACTGCTAGTCGCCACGCAAAACATAACGGTAAAGCACGCACGCGCGGGAAGAGGACGGATGAAGCTATGACTAAGGCAACTGGCACACACACGCTACGGTAACGATGAAGACGCGTGATACGACATAGGTAACACTTTTCGTGTAAAATTGCTCCTGATTGACTGGACTCCTTAACCCATTATCGTCGAAAATACGTTTTTTTTCGGCGCGATCCTCGTCATCTACCTGGTATGCCATGAAATTTTTCATCCAGGGTAGCAGTTTTATTTTACTTCAAAGCAGTGTTTGGGAGAGATATGAAGCTTCCGAAACGAGGAACCTCGAAAAATATGTGGTCCATCTATATCTCGCAGCATGCGTCTGAATCACGTAGGTTTTTGACGTTTTCCTGCAAACACGAGGAGCTACATACACCACTGTTTTCTATATCGATGAGAGCAAAACCGATGGACAACATCATACAACACATCGATAAAATTAAAAACAAAAACGTTAGACTATAGACTAGTCTATGATATACCTGAAATTTCGGCGATATTGGGTATGGGAGTCCCGAGATATCGAACAAGTTTTGTTGAAAATGCTATGTACCTTGTCTAGGTTCCTGCCCGTATTTCAAGGTGGGCGGACATGGCTTGTAGAAAGGGACTTCGACTGCATCATCAACAGTATGGGATCGGTATCATTGGCATCGCGTACATAAGTCATGAGGGTCACAACGAGTAACACACCGGCTATCGATCTGCATCCAAACCAGGGTACCCGGACCACGTTAGAGTTGTGTGCGTATGCGTCCCGCATGGTGTCCCGGAAAAGGGGCATACCAGAAGTGAGCCTCGGACAGGCGAGGGCCACAAAGAGATGTATGGGCTTTATTGGGACCATACAAACGTAGCATAGCTAATCTATTTTCGTACGGTACTTCAAACGCCTAAAAAAAAAGAAAAGGATGACAAACACGCACGAGACGTTCATTCACGGGACACCAAACCCGGACAAGCGATCGTTAGGTTGACCCATTTTCTGATAATGCCGCTGCGTACAATGCCAGAGGTGGGCCAACTTGCCTGATCGAAAGTGACTCGGGTGGCGTCACAGAGAGTAGTCGGTATCAGTGTCATTTCGTTGATCCCGAGGATTCCAGAGTGCGACAACGGCAGTCTATCACCGATGTCAAACCGAGTTAACACGTATCGTATGTTTTCCAGTGCGTGGCCGGCACAATGCCACCCGCTAGTCGTCAACAACGAACCTGGCACAACCGAAAGAGCAGCCTCGGAGCGAGTAGCGAACCCCGAGAGGGGAAAACGACGAGTACATTGTATGGGTCATGCTGTGACTACGCCAAAATGCCAAATACCGACCACGTTATATGAAGCACCTGCGTTTGGCACGATACACGACTCCAAATGTAAGCCGGAGAAGTACACAGGGCTAACAACCGAGAAAATAGCACAAAAACATCAATATTCTCAAGACTTTTCGCGCGTTCCGTCTCTTACCAATGCTACATGCGGGCAAGCAGAAAGTGCCTGACTTTGGTGGGGTCTTTTGTTGTAGTTAGTATCAAGGTCCTGGCATGGTTCGGAGGATCACAACGTGTGACGCCGGCCATTGGCACGTGGTCATGAGCGTAAGTTTACGACCAAAGTGTATTCGAATAGCAGCGTTGAAAAGTCTTGGCGTCCGGCATGATCCTACCCTCTACTCGGCAAAATCCGGAGAAATCGAACGACGAGACCCGGAGATAGGAAATGAATCTGGGAGAGCCGAGGGATACCAATCAATCGTATAGGTCTTATTATGTTGCGGTAAAATGCTGTATCGTTGCATGCCTATGGGTTTTCGTATGCTAAACGTAACGGTGTTACAGAAAGAGGCTGATGGAGTCACATATTAGAAGTCAGTATCAGGGTCTTCATATGATTCGGAGGATCGTAACGCGTGACGCTGGCTACGGGCAAGTT
>CALKLP010000161.1 GCA_937991965.1 uncultured Verrucomicrobiales bacterium | reverse complement strand
TAGACCCACGCGTGAACAAAGAGAGGTGCTCAAGAAATGTATCGGTATCCACCGTTACATCTACAACGAGTGTGTTAACGCCGAGAACCGAGGTCTCATTCACGGATCGTCGGTGAGCGAGTGTTCCAGGTGGAGAACAATACTCACCAAGAAACAAAACTATTACAACCTGGGTAACGATTGGAAAGACGAGTGTCCCTCCCACACGAAACAACAGGCCGTGGAAGAGTTCTTCAAGAACAAGAAAACGGGTATCAAGATGGTTTGCGAGGGTACCCTGAAAAGGTTCAAGATCAACTTCAAGAGCCGTTACAGGTGTACACAGGAAACTGTACCTTTCGAGAGGTACTCGATAAGAAAGACTCTCGACAGGAGAGGATCTATTGTATCCGTCCCTTACCAGGGGAAACCCATGGATCTTCACGTAATGGGAAAGGTACCCAAGGAGTTCAGGGACCGTGACGACAAGTCTTCTGTACGGAAGGAGATCAAGATTTCGAGGACGAGACTGGGTAAGTACTACGCTTACATCACCTTTGAGGTTGACCAGTCTCCCAAGTTCCGGGGACACCCGGAGGGGGACATGATCTCTTTCGATCCTGGCTCCAAGACGTTCTTAACCTACCACTCCCCGGACGGGACGTGGGGAGAGATCGGTACATTCGAGGAACAGGAGAAACTCCTGAAAAGGGCGGACACTCTCAAGTCCAAGATGGATACGATTGGGCATGGTAAGAGGTCCAAGTGGAGGAGGAGGGTGCGACGGTTGATACTTGGGTTGCACGAGAGAGTAAGGAACCGGACAGCGGACCTGCACAACAAGGTCTGCTCCTGGGTGGTAAACACGTACCGTATCGTTCTCCTCCCGGTATTCAAGAGCTCTCAGATGGTATCCTCTGGAAAGTTGTATTCTACGACCTGCAGAAAGATGATGACCTGGTCTCACTACAGGTTTCAACGCAAGCTCGTGGACCTCGCCCAAAAGTACACGGACGTGAAGGTTCGTCTCTGTAACGAGGCATTCACCACGAAACAGTGTGGATCGTGTGGATCTATCAACGGGTCCATGACCTTGTCCGACAGGGTATTCAACTGTTCCGTGTGTGGTCTCCAGTCTTCCAGGGACGGACACGCCGCGAGGAACGTTGGACTACGGTCGCTCAAGTTTTTGATCTGCTGAGTAGGTAGAAAAATTTGTATATTATGGGGTTCCTATAGCTCCCTTGATAGACTCTGAAAATCATAAAGAAATACATTGGGTAGAATTCTCGGATAGCTTGTAGAGAGTTTTCTATGGGTTTCCACCCTTTCCCGTATTGACCATAGGAGGTGATTCTTTTGTATTGGATGGTAAGAAGGTAACTTTTTATGATGTATAATTGATTGATTGTTCCCAAATTCCCAAACTTCAGAGTACCTAACTCAACCCATGTATCTAAACTCGTCAAATATGTTGACGCCTGGGTCATCTAGGTCATATTCCGTGGTTGGCGTGCCCAATCGTCTCTTCTTGTAGCTCAGTATAACCGGGGAGTCGGAATTTTCAGAACCCCTCGAGATGTCAAGTGGGTTTCTCATGTCCATCGGTCTTCTTAACTCAGGCTTGGCGGAGTAGACTACGATCGTTTCTCCGTGGTTCAGTTCCCCCCTAGATAAGTATACTATTCGTTTCTCGTGTTGGTTCTCCAGAGAAGTCTTGTGCCTGTGGCAACCCACACAAAGCAGCTGTATGTTGTCCACGTTCGTCTTTCCTCCGTAGTTGATGGGTACAATGTGGTCGGCGTCGGCGTTACAGTATGGTTTCAGCGTGATTTTTGATTTGCAGAACCTGCACCGGTTCTTTTGTCGGGCCATAACCTCTCTCTTTAGGATAGTACCCAGAGATTTTCTTGGTTCGGGCTTCAGGGTTCTCTCCGGTCCAATCCAGGCGAATTTTCTCCATGATTGATTTTCCAGGTCGTAATCGTAGAGGGGTATAAATACGGAACCCATCCTATACTCATGACGAACATTTTACGGCGAACCAGAGAAACGATCGTCTCGGAACGAGCCACCGGCCCTCTCGACCCTCTCCCTGACATCGAAGTAAGAGGAGCAGAACCTGGAGACGTCGTGTTCGTTGGACTCCATGTGTTTAAGGACTACCCCCTTCTCCTCCACGTCCATGAAAAACACGGTAGATTCCCGCTGGAAAAAGATGGAACCAATGTCCTCGTTCTTGAATATGAAATCAACGTCCTTTACCGATAGGCCGTTGGGATAACTACACATCACTCGTCGACACTTGTCAATACCAATCCCCTGGAACCTAGGTTCATCATTCATCCTGATCATAAAAGATGCGAACGTGAATGCTGGGAGTAGAACCATTGTCTATATAACCAAACAAATGTGGTAAAGATTTAAAATAGTTGACTCAATGCGAACCAATATCCACGAGCCATCGTGTGTAACTACCCGTGGTGATTCCCGTGCTCCCCGACAAGTCGATGGCGTTCATCACGTACCCATGATCCACCATCCACCTTATCATGTCCTTGGAGCAGGTTAATACCGCATCTCCGACGACACCACATGATTCGTTCGTGTCCGGGATACCCTGTGTATGGAGCCACTTTATGATGTCAAAGTACCCGTGGTTCTTTACCGCCTCGAGTAAATAATCCCCCACGTAGGTTCTCCAGTTACCGCAGACCTCTATCCTGTCCCTTTCGTTCAGGTTGTATAGGTGAGAACCGCTGGGGAAGAAGTTGTGGGCCCTGTAGTCCAAGACGTTGTCGACACAGTATCTCTTGACCATGTCCAGGTCTCCTGATTCGACCGCCGCGATCATGCACGAGGGACCGTGCATCTCAAGCCTGAAACCCTCCATCCAGTCGATAACCTTGAAATCCCTCCTCCTTATCGCGTATTCCAGCGCCCCGTTGATGTCGTGCACAATCTTGTGCTTTTCGGCGTACTCGAGAACCTCTACGGACGGGCTGTTGTACACGTAGGGTTCCATTTTGATTTCGTTGGTTCTTTTCAAGATACCCGAATGTTTTAATTTCTCCACGGACTCGAAGCACGAGGAGACTCTCGTGACAGTGTCACCCCTGCTCTTGAGGATGTCCCGACAACTTCTGCTTACGCTTCCCAGGAAGATGTACTCTTCTGGCAAAAAGCCTAGGATTTGGGACCCGACGTCGTGGTTGAGGATCTCGTCCATTATTGCCGGGTCAAGTTTCGAATGACGAGTGGGGGCTGACGATGATAATAAATGTTTGTACGTGAGTAAGACCACGATAGAACCAAGATGGACTTGGTCATGCTTGGGTTCGAACCAGGAAAAAAAACGATGGTGGCTATTGTCGTGTTGGTTCTACTCGTTGTCATATTCATCATCGATTCTCAGACGGAGGTCCCGGTCATGGAGGATACATCCGAACCCATTGGTGCCAAGAAGTTTGGAAGGAAGAAGACATACGAAGAGTTCGTGGGAGCGACAAATACCGCTCTTGTTAATCACAAGATAGGGATCGCCTACAAACAGTTGCCCGACGTTGAGCTACCTACCTACATGAAATTCAAGGAAAAATATCTCACCCCGGTCGTGAACCAAGATCAGTGCACCAGCTGCTGGGCCATTAGTGTGGTTCACTTAGTTCAAGACAGGATCTCTCTGTACACCAAGGGAGCTATCAAGAGGCCTCTGTCTTACCAGGAACTTGTCTCATGTTTCAACAACAAGGACGATACGGGGTGTGAAATCGGCGGAATACCGGAGCAAAGTTATAAATACATCGCTCAGGAGGGAATTGCGAGTGAAGAAGACTACCCATATGTTCAGGCAAGTACTACCAAAATTGCCAAGTGTGATCCTTCCAAGAAAAAAGGGTTCCGAACCTTTATCCAGAAAAACTCGATCCGATCTCTTTGTATAGACCCAGACAATTACGAAAAGGGTTCGAGAATGTGGCAGAAGACCATTGATCAGAATACTCGTAACATGAGGACAGAACTCTTCCTTAACGGGCCCGTAGTTGCGACAATAATGGTCTATGATGCCCTCTACAAATATGACGGGCTGAGTGTTTTTGACCCAAAAGATAGCGAGTTAGGGAAGTTCATTGGCGGCCATGCTTTGATCATTTATGGCTATAGCGAAGAGGTCAATGGAGAGGAACCGGGGTTCGATGGGAAAATGTGGTTTTGTAAAAACTCGTGGAGTGCCAGTTGGCCATCTAAATCACCCGCTTCGAAAGGGTTCATGTATATACGGGCCGGTAAAAATGTTTGTGGCATTGAGAGTAGATCGTCGAGCTGTCAGGTGGCAATGACGGCAGAGATTCAACGGAACATGGTGAAATCCCTCGATGAGAGTATGTACTTGACCTACTCGGACTATGTTAACGATCCCGAAAGATCCAACTATATTACCAAGGCAACGCGGCTGCGCTCCTTGTTGAAATAAACGAATTCTCTCACAATTTAAAATATTCAAAATGTTCAAGCCCAAAAGACCGCTATCGATTTTCTCACAAATTATAAATGTAATAACAACAAATCAAAATACATGTCGATGAAACATCTGACGGTTCTACGAGATCTGGGATATTGAAATTAATTTTATACATTACGGATTCATTCTCAGGCTCTTACTCATGTGAATACCTTGTCTGTCTGTAATTTCAATCTGCCTTATACCAAGGCCGTCTTTGTTCAAATCATTTGCGTGCATTACCAAGAGAGAGTCGTATTTTGTGGCATAGTCCATAACTTCTTCGTTTTCGTCACCGTCCTCATCTTTTCCATACATGTCACGTAGAAACTCGATGAAGGTTTCCTTTACGGCGTCATTCTCTGGTGTTTGTGCGTTCGCCAATTCGGCTTCGTCTACGCTGTCATCGATGCTAATATTTTTCCTCATCTTATCTATTTCGCTGATAACCTTGGGGAGCACCTTGTCCATCCTCTCTGTTTTGTTCTTGATCTTGGTAGAATCGTTTCCTCGGAATATAACCCCCGTTTCGAAGGACATCTTCTGG
>CALKLP010000160.1 GCA_937991965.1 uncultured Verrucomicrobiales bacterium | reverse complement strand
TACGCCAGACAGAGAAGATATAATTCCTAACCGCACAATCCTCCGGTGCGAAATCCCTAAAACCATTGAGTGTCTTAATTTGAGCCATTATCCCACGATCCTTAACCATGAAATTGCTAAAAGGCACGAACTATTTTTGAGCTGTCTGCAGTTTATCAAAGCTTTATCCCCTGTCTTATTAATCAGGAGCTAGCTTAAAATTACAACTCCTTCGGATAAACCCCGTTCTCAATGCACTGCGCAATCGCAGCTTGCACGACGGGCTTGTCCTCTGGATATGTTACGCCGAACCATTGGTCGGTGGAGTGCTTCACGGCGCAGGTTGCGGTGCCAGACTTAATCAAGGTGTCAACGACTGCAGGGATATATGATTCGGATTTTTCTTCTGTCAATCTCGTGCGGAAGAACTCGCCGAGAAACACGTCTAAATGATCAAAGAGTGAAGGTGTAAAGAGGAAGAAATTCATCGAAACTAAGGTCTCATCTTCCAGGTTATACGTGACTTGGTCATCGTCCACCCCATCGATAGAACCATCAGCTTGACGTTGGATCTTCAGTACCTCGTGCACATCTTGGAGGAGACCGTCATCATGCTTCACCACTCCACGGTTTACGCCACCATGCTCCGAGAGTGTATTGGCGAGTTGATAGGCGACCATGCCGTATTCAGAGGAATTCGGTGCGACATTAGAAAGAAATTCATAAGCGGTTAGGAAGGCCTGTGGACCATAATAATCATCGGCATTAATAACCGCGAAGGGATCGGTCACGCTTTGCTTAGCCACCCAGATCGCGTGGGCGGTTCCCCATGGTTTCTCGCGCTCCTCAGGGCACTGAATTCCTTCGGGAAGGTTGTCCAATTCCTGGTAACAGTAAGAAATCGCGATTTTCTCACTGTAGAGTTTTTCAGCACGGCTCTCGAACTCCTCTGAGAATGACTTTCTGATAATGAAAACAACTTTATCAAACCCAGCGCGGATGGCGTCATAGACGGAGTAGTCTAGGATTGTTTCTCCGTTCGGCCCCATGGGGTCGAGCTGCTTTAGCCCGCCATATCGGGAGCCCATGCCTGCTGCTAATACAAGAAGTGTCGCCATATAGTCATAGCTTTAGGCAGAATCTTTTACGATGCAAAAGTAAAATAGTAAGGATTTGTGTGTAGCATGTCCATCTTGGTCATGATCCTCTCTACGAGCAAAGCGAGCATACTCTCCCCTAAGATAGGGCCAACATCACACTGCTCCACCCACAAACATATACGCCATATACCCAAAGTAGATCAGCAGGAGAATCGCGCCTTCAACGCGCCCGAGCGTGGACTTAGTAAACATGAATATCGCCCCCAGGAAGGTGAGGCCAACCATGAGAAGAATATCAAACTGCTTGAGCTCATCACTAAAGAGCGGAGCGACCACGCCGGTAATTCCAATCACCGCGAGGATGTTAAAGAGGTTCGATCCGATTACATTTCCGACGATGATGTCGCCTTGCTTCTTCTTACTCGCGACGATCGAGGTTGCCAGTTCGGGCAGTGATGTTCCCAGCGCGACTAAAGAAAGAGCAATGATAACATCAGGAACGCCGAAGACTTTAGCAATACCAACTCCACCTTCGATCAACCTATTTGCGCCAACCGCCAAGACTACCAACCCGATGATGATTAAGCCCACAAACATGAGAACTTTTTTGGGAGAAGCTTTTTTGGCCATTGCAATGTCATCGGCATCTAGTCCCTCTACCTCGGCTTCCGCCCCTGCCTTAAGACCACCTACAATACTCACAACGATGAAAGTGATGAGTGCTACTACCAGGATTGCAGCCTCGATAAAAGTTACGGTTTGATCACGCAACATCCAGACGAAGAGAAGTGTCACAACTAGCATAATTGGGAGATCACGTTTGACCACATCCTTAGGCACAGGAATCGGGCGGATCATGGCCGCCACCCCCAGAATCAGAGCAATGTTACAGATGTTAGAGCCTATAATATTTCCAAGCGCGAATCCTCCCTTTGGTGGGTCTTCTAAGTTCGCCTGTAAACTCACGAGCAACTCAGGTGCACTTGTCCCGAAGGCGACAACCGTCAAACCTACCACTAAAGGAGTAAGCCCAACCTTCAACGCTAAACTAGCCGCACCCTGAACGAGCCATTCCGCCCCGAAATACAACATTGTGAGCCCTAAAACCAGCCATCCTATATCAATCCAAAGTTCCATATTTACGGTCACTAATCCACAATTCCCATAAGATTGCCACTGATTAATCGAAAATTCTATTGGGTTAGGTCAAGGCTCAATAACACGGGTGTGATTTTATCTGGTGGATATTGGAATTATGCAATCGTCCGTTTGTTAACTTCTCTGAACCTGAGAGTTGAGATCCTCTCGGCAAACTGAGAAAAGGCTTAAAATTACGAATCCAAAAATGGCCTGAAAGGTCATGAGATTCCAGCAACTATATTCCATGAATTTCATTTTTGACGATTGAGTTCAGATGAATGAGGAGCTTCCGAGCGGCCGCAATCATTGCTACTTTATGGGGTTTACCTTCCTTTTTCAGCGATTGATAAAAGGCCC
>CALKLP010000159.1 GCA_937991965.1 uncultured Verrucomicrobiales bacterium | reverse complement strand
TTCTGTGCAGCATGGGCAAAGAGAGAGAGCAGGGCTTTTTCGCGAATGTCTCGTTGTTTAGGCATAAGAGGAGGCGAGATGCATACCGTACTATTTCAGAACCGCAAACAAATTGATCATTTCATATGCAGTGCGGGCGGCCTCTACCCCGCGATTGAGCTTTTCGCCCATGCATCGCTCCCGTGCTTGGTCCAGATCGTGGACGTGTAAGACCTCATTAATGACAGGGGTGTTATGCTCTAGCGCGAGATCCATGAGGGCGTGCCCAACCGCCGAACCGACATGCATGTCATGCGCGGTCGAGCCCTTCAGAATCACCCCTAACGCCACGAAGCAGTCGAACTCCGTCTCTGATTTCGCCAAGGCTTGAATCCCCATGGGGATTTCAAAGGAACCAGGAACACGCACGGTTTCGATCGAGATTTCTGGGGCAAGCTTGAGCAACTCCTCGGTGCAATGATTCACCAAGGCATCAGTATATTCGGGATTAAAGCGAGACGCGACGATCGCGACCTTTTTGGTAGAAAAAGCGAGCGGACTTTCCGCGGGAGTAGGTTGTTGGTATTGCGACATGACAATCAAGGGAGCGCGGGCATCCTGCCCGCTAGGTGAAGCATCAGATGAAGCTTAAGCCTGTTAAGCAGGTTCGCTCAATGACTTTCTGTTGAAAAGAAGAAGGGTAAATTGCTAAAATACTACCTACTGTGCAAAATCCTGAAATTTATGTGATACTTTTTTCCTCGTAATCTCGGTAATCTATGTTTTGGATATCGGGAACACGTTATGAATATTATCATCGTAGGCGCTGGAGAGATTGGAAAATATCTGGCGGAAGAACTTTCGCGGCAGCAGCATAGCATCAGCGTTATTGAGCAGGACTCGCACCTAGCGATGGAGCTAGAGCAAGCGGTGGATGCCAAGGTCATCCTCGGTGATGGATCCAAGGCGAGCACGCTCGTGGAAGCGAATGTGGAGTCGTGCGAACTCTTTATCGCGCTGACCAATGACAACACCGTGAACATCGTGAGTTGCTCGATGGCGAAGTCGATGGGGGTTAAGGAGGTGCTGTGCCGGATGCACCCTAGGCTCCAGAGTGAGGAATGGCTCTTTGATTACCGTGGGCACTTTGGGCTCGATCACCTCTTTAGTACCGAGAAGCTCAGCTCGCTGGAACTCTCAAAATACATTCGTAACCCAGACGCTCTCGCGGTGGAAGAGCTCGCGAGCGGAAAGATAGAGCTACAGCAACTCCGCATCAGCAGCAAAAGTGAAGTGGTGGGCAAAACCCTTCAAGATGTCAAATTCCCCGATAAAACAAGGGTTGCTCTGATCGGACGTAAGGGTGAAAGCCTCATTCCCACTGCAGACACGATCATCTTGGAGCGTGACATTATTACCGTCTTTGGGGAGCCGAAAAAGCTACGCGAACTCTCTAAGCGCGTGATCCATAACCAACGAGAAGTGAAGGATCTCCGCATCGCGATCTTTGGTGGTGGTGAATACGGCTTTGCGCTCGCTCAAATGCTCGAGGCGTGGGGGTGTAAGATTCGAGTTTTCGAGGAGCGTGAAGAGCGTTGCCAATTCCTCAGCGAGCAGCTCCAAACCTCTACTATTATTCATGCCGATGCGACCATGATGGAGGAACTCAAGGATGAGCAGATTGGTGAGGCAGACTTCTTCGTCGCCACCAGTATCTCGGATGAGGATAATGTCATGAGTTGCCTGCAAGCCCATGATCTTGGGGCCAAAAAGTGCCTCACTCTCATTCACCGGGCTGATTATGCGCGCACCATTAGCCGAATGGGTCGTAACCTAGGCATCCGAGCAGCAGTGAGCCCCCGAGAAGCGACCCGCCGCGATATCGAACGCTTCCTCACCGATGATCAGTTCCACATCGTGAAGAGCTATTCCGATAATGATGTCATCGAAATGGTGGTGCGGGAAGACTCACCCGTCGATGGAATGAAAATTAGTGAGGTGGAATGGCCGCCAGAATGTGTATTAATCGGCCTCGTACATAAGACCGAGGCCGCGGTTCCAGGCCCTGATGATCTCATCGCAGCAGGTGATATTATCTATGCGATGGTCAGTAAAGACAGTCGCAAAAAATTCGTAAAACTACTGAAGTGAAGTATAGAATCGTCTTTCGCCTGCTTGGAGTGCTCCTATTATTACAAGGAGTTGCGATGGGGGTATGCGGTGGTTTCGGGCTGTTGTTCGAGCCAGATCCTGACGGCGCCCTCTTTATCGGCTCGGGTTGCGCCATTGCCTTTGGCCTACTCTTCACCTTTGTGATCGGGAAGAAGACGGACGACCTCCCCAAGCGCGAGGGGCTCATCTTAGTGGGACTCACCTGGGTGATGTTCGGGCTTTTTGGCTCGATCCCCTACATGCTCGGAGGTCCACAATTAGGGTTCGCCGATGCGCTTTTCGAATCTGTCTCTGGGTTTACCACTACGGGCGCAACCATTATTGAGGATTTGAGGATTTGGCCGAACGATATTTTACTATGGCGCGCGCTCTCCCAATGGTTAGGCGGATTGGGTATTCTAGTGCTCTTCATGCTTTTTCTGAGCTCATTGGGAGCGGGCTCTAAGTTCCTCTTTAAAAACGAATCGGGATTTCAGCCCAATGACTTCGCGGCTGTAAAGATCAGAGATGTCGCGTGGATGGTGGTGAAAATCTATCTCATTATGACCGTGATTTGTAGCATTGGGCTGAAACTGCTAGGTATGAGCTGGTTCGAATCCATTACACACACCTTCACTACAGTTTCAACCGCTGGATTTAGTATTTATAATGAGAGCATCGGATACTTTCGGGACTGGGAAACCGCGTGGATGATTGAAATTTGGCTCACCTTCTTCATGCTCAGTGCGGCGATAAGCTTCATCTTTTACCTCATGATCTGGCGTCGTAATTTTGACCGGATGCGCCAGATTGAAGAAGTCCCATTCTACCTAGGCATTCTAGTTTTCGGGATCGTTTTCATTTTAGTCGCGGAGCATTCCTACGCTCATGAGGACGGTACCCTTACTTGGATCCGTCGCTCAATTTTCACTGTAGTGTCGATCTCAACCACAACAGGTTTCGCGGTAATTCCAGAGCGTGACTGGCCTGCTTTTGACATTCCATTGTTAAGTATTCTCATGGTAGCAGGTGGTTGTATCGGCTCTACTGCAGGAGGAATGAAGGTACAACGTATTCTGATTCTCGCACGCGCGCTAAGTCAAAATGTAGTCAAGGGGTTCCGGCCTCATGAATACAGTCGCCTAAAGGTGAACGGTAAAATCGTAAAAGAAGGCAC
>CALKLP010000158.1 GCA_937991965.1 uncultured Verrucomicrobiales bacterium | reverse complement strand
TGAAGATCAGAGCCGACTGGGGACCTTACAAGTTCCCAAGCAAAAGATCCTTCCCTTACGAGACCACCCAGCCCCACTTCGGACCTTACAAGAACCCGGCTGGAGAAGTCTACATGGGCATGTTCAAGAACGGACAGCCTCATGGAGAAGGAAAGTCCTACTGGCCGAACGGAGACTGGCACAAGGGAGAGTACTTCGAGGGTGTCAAACACGGCCACGGGTTCTACATCTGGAACAACGAAAAGGCCAGTTATCAGGGATACTGGGAGAACAACATCAGAAACGGGAAGGGTACTTTCAAGGAGGATAACGGAGACACCTACACTGGAGACCACTAGAACGAGAAGAGACACGGAAAGGGAAAACTCTGTGTTGTTTCCGATCCTAACGGACAATATGAGTATGTTGGAGATTTTGTCATGGGCTAGAAAATTGGAGTTGGAACCCTCAAGGTGAAGGATGGAGAATACTACGAAGGACAGTGGGGAGCAGACAAGAAGAATGGACACGGAAAGGCTGCCTACCCTAACGGAAACGTTTACGAGGGAGAATTCAAGAACGACGAGAAGCACGGAATGGGCAAGTACACCTACAAGGGGTACGGTGTCTACGAGGGAGCCATGGGCAACAACGTGAGATACGGCCAGGGAACCTTCACCTTTGCCAACGGCAACGTCTACACCGGTAGCTTTGCCCAGGACAAGTTCCATGGCAACGGAGAACTCACCTTCGCCGACGGCAGAGCTCCTTTGAAGGGAACTTGGGCCGAGGGACAGTTCGTCAACTAAGACTTCTGTCAGACCCTAGGGTAGGATCTCAGGTGCTAAAGTATCGGACTTAAACTAAAGTTAGTGACACATCTTTTGTGTCTTAGAGCTTTAATTGTCGGATTAGACTTTATTGATAAATCCTGGCCACTCTGAATATATATTCGATTGAACAAAAACTAAAAAAAAACACTCCTTTCTCTTGTTATTTTTTAAGATTTTAAAATTTAATGGGATTTATCTCTTCTTCCTTTTGGTGGTGGTTTTTTTCATGATCTGCTTCCTCTTTTTCTTCGGCATCTTAGTCTTCCGTTTCTCTCTATTCTACTCCTTAACAAGCTTCTATCTTTCCTTCTTGGTCATGCCTTCGAACGGATCCCAAGCTTTACAAGGTTTCGGCGGTAAAGTCTATCTTTTCTCCTTCTTTTTCTCCTACTCCTGCTGCATTAGGAGGTTGAACTCCTCATCAGTGAGCAAGTCTTCCTGATCAGCGGCGCCTTCTTCGCCCTGGTAGACCACTCCTTTGAGGATTCTTTCATCTGCTCCCATGAACCTACCGAAAATGAGAGTGTCGAGATTGTTTTTGATGACATCAAGCTTCTGATTGATTTCCTCGATTTCTGAGCACATGCTTAGAGTTCTGGGAATTTCGAACATCAAGAAGTCATTAATTTCTTTGTCAGTGTCTGGAGTTTCCATTGCTTCTTCTTTCATTTTCTCGATTTCTTCTTCTACCTGTTCTGGGGTCATTTTAGGATCTGTGATGACATTGAACAAGGTCTAAAACTTAAAAATGTTCACGCCTAGTTTTTTGTAGAAATTATTGATGTTGTAGATGTCTCTCTTCAGAAACTCGAAGGAAAATGGATGGTCTTTCTCCACGGATTGAGACACATCAATAATCCAGATTTTCTTGTTCAAGTAAAGCAAATTGTACTCCGAGAAGTCTGCATGCACAAGATTGCAATCGATCAGCATTCTTCTAAGCAAGTGGATGATTTGGATATAGGTGTCATTGATTTCTTCTCTGGTCAATTTGCAGTCTTTAAGCCCTAATCTGAGTCAATATGCATTCTTTTTGCATGTGAAACTTACTTGGAGCGGCTCTGCTTCCCTCGCCAATGAAGTCAATCACCAAAACATGATCTTTGATCTTGATAGGTGTAGGCACAGGCAAATCTTTATCCAGCATTCTTTTCAAGTTTCTGTACTCCTTTTCGGCCCAGAGTTTGATCAGTTTTCTCGGATTGGTTCTGCAATGGCCTATTGGGGTTAATTTGCAAGCTCTTAAAGTCAATATTTACCTTTTCTGAATCTGAACTCGCCCTGGATGTAGTCCTCTCTATCTCTGAAAACCATGGTCTCCACCTTGTAAATCTTAATTGCGAAGTCTCCCTAAGCTTCACTAGCTGACCCAGCAGGGGCATAATAAACATTGGCTTCCTTTCCTGCGGAAATACAGCCTTGCACACTCTCCAAAAAATCCTAATCCATCCATTTTTGGAACAGAGCCTCAGTCTTCTTATCGATGACTTTTTCGACCAAAGCGTAGTCACTCTTATCCTTATTTTTGCTCACTTTGGAATACTGCATGTCTTTAACCTTGTTGATTTCATTGACCACTCTATGTGAACCACTCATCTTGGAAAATTTCTATCTGTCGTTCTTCATGATATTTCCTTCCTTGGAGGCATGTTTGTCCTCCTGGTCGAGTATTTTCCTCTCCTGTTGACGCGTTCTCGCGTTTTTACTATATTCGTGGATCTCAAGGATTTCTTCCATTTTTTATCTGTTGTTCTGTCGTTTGTAGTAAATCTTAAATTTGTTGGAATATTTAC
>CALKLP010000157.1 GCA_937991965.1 uncultured Verrucomicrobiales bacterium | reverse complement strand
TTCCGGACCAAGCAAACATACATGTTTTTCCGCGATCTTGTTCGGAGCGTCGACGACAGAATACATCCAATCACCGATTTCCACATAAACATATTGACCGAGCTAAGCATGCTTTTGGACAATGAACCAGGGACGGACGGGCCGTTGATGTTCCAAGGTCCGGACTACATATGATTCGCCAACTTGTTTATTTTTCTGACGATGGATATTAACATCCACGATAAGATTACCAGACACGCTGATCAAAACTTTGTAGCCTATACTGGAGCTGCACACACGATCGGTCAATACGTTGCTCTCCGCCAAAGGGGGTACATCCTCGACCACGCTTTCATTGCTCCGCATGGACAAAATTTCATTATGCCCTCAGACAAAAGAAACATTTCTCACGAAACTTTTCCGGGCACTTTGCAACGTTTGCAACCAAGATTAAAAACAACTATGTTGGAGTTCGACCTAACGCACCCGGTAAATCGACCGTGTTATCGCGAATGTATAGGCATTTCAAACGGATCTCCCTCGACATACAATCGCTGCATGGATGCATTGGACAAAGAGTGAGTGCAAACGTGAATGAAACAGAATCACCTAGAGCCCCTACCCTCAACAATCCACAACAGTCATGACGTGCGTGGTATTCGTTCAAGTTTCCCCTCGGCAAGTTAACACGTACGTGAGCAGAAGTCCTCTTTTTTCCGGTGTGCAGGGTTTTCAACAGCCTCCAGGGTTCCTTAGCGCGGAGATTGCGACCGGTATAGCCAACGAGATAGATGTGATGCAAGAAGAGTGCGGGTTTTACATAGGCGGATCCAGTGATCAACACGAGTCGATGGATAACCTTTTAGCTCACTACTGTATATTTTTACCACCGTACAACGGTGATACGGACGTGCCGACAGCTGTGTTCGGGTTCTATTCCGACCATCCGTCTCTTGAAGTCGAGTAATACGAATCGCGTAGAAATAATGTTGCCCAGTTGAAATAATACATGGCGAAAGCTTGTAAGTTGCAGCGCAAAAAAAACACAAAGAATCGCAGCTATAATCGGCGGCGCTCAAGCCGGCACTGCGTTTGCTGGGACAACGATGTTACACTCATACAGGCTCCGTCGCCTAAGAGCGCCACGGCGTCTTCCGCAGCAAATAATCAGGAAGAGCTACCGAAAGCAACGGCAGGGGTAATCGACGTGTCGCAATTAGACTTCTCGGCGCCCCTACTCGAACAAGTAGTACAACAGGTTAAAGATAAAATGCTATTAGTCGCCCATGGCATACTGATCCACCAAGAGGCACCACGCGCCCAAAAATATATAAATGTCTCGTCACAAACAAGCTTCGAAAAGGTCATACACGCGTGGCTCACGCCACAAGTACAACACAGACTAGAAATGTCTCTCTCTGATCCCCGTAATTACCAGTCGCCTAGCTATTTAGCGTCGGCGATAGAGAAGATTTGTATGGAGGAACTAGGAACAACCTTATCTATTGTGGTAGCACAAACAGGCGAAAAAGTTGCAGAACTTTTCAATCCCGACTCCCCGCAAACAGGCGAAAAAGTTGCAGAACTTTTGAATCCCGACTCCCCGCATAAACAGCAAGCGGGAACCCGTGTGCCGGCGAAGAATCAACCAACGCAGGTAACTGCCAAAAAAGCGGTCGCTTCACCACCGGAGGAAGAGAAAGAGGACCCTACACAAGTGGCGCAAAAAGCCGCGCAAGATTTCTTGGACGAAGGCTTGCGGCGAAACATGGCAGCACAGGCGGGCCTAACATCCGAATGCCGCTCCCACCAGGAAGTGCCCAAAACAGAGCCAATCGCACACAATTTTGCCGTGGTGGACTACAAGGACGAAATATACAGGACAAGAGAGATGCTCTCTTATGACGTGCCCGCCGACGGCTCCTGTTTCTACCACGCCGTCGCAAGATGTCTCCGCGCTTCTGCTGATATATGGTCGAAAATCGAAAAAGGCGAAACGAACTTGTGTTCTGTTATGCACGACAAGCTAAACAAATTCAGGAATAGTACAAACAAAAGCACGGCTAACGTGGACAGCACTTTCATCCGCTGGTTGGCCGTCGATTTTCTTATGACGGTGACTGATGACCACCCTTTGTTCAAGAACACCAGCGTGGAGGGAACGCCCATCCTTGTTCGAGAAAAAACCAACTCGTCCGAACACGCCTTCACTAAGGAGGAGATGATCGAACGTATAAATAAACTTGATGTGGAAGGGTGGGGAGGGCGACAAGAAGCCTTTGTTTTGCACTACGCTTTAGAAGGCCTTGTGACCGTTATAATGATGCATTTCGTCACCGACAGTGACGGGGTGTCAATGTTCTCCAACGCGTCCAACTGCTCGCACCAGGACGACGATAGAGCCTTCATGTTCTTGGAACATGCTAACTCCAATCACTGGCGGTCTCTCAGCTTAAAGAAACAGTTTATTCTGCCACTAAAAGATTTGCAGCTTATGGACAAGCTGACAAAAAAGTGCACGCTGAAGAGTAGTTTTCCCGACAACAGTTATGAAGTCGAGGAAAATTATATTGGTGGAACAAAGTTGAAGGCTACTGGCCCGTTAGTGAGCAACTTTTACGTCGCGCTTGCCGTTGCTCTGCACATTACCAAGCTCGAAAACAATAACACATGGAACGATGCCATGTGCACAGCACTCAATCGTCAGTACGATCGCTTCCAAATAACCAGAAGCGGGGGCATTGACTCGTCTTCAGCCGACGCCATGTTCATGGAGTATCTGAGCAGACATGCCAAAAACAAGGAAAGTATCTTCAGCGTGATGGAAGCCGTGGAAGATGCTCTAGACAATCTGTGCAGGATTAACCTGCATCGCGCATCGGGTTTGGTGATTAGGCCCAAAATAAGAAGACTGGATCACGCTGAAAAAACGTACGAGCTAAACGTCTACCAGGAAGGAGACGACATAATAGCCAGTGAAAAAATCCAGCCGTCGCACAATGTGTACATCGCCGTTAGCCGAGGTGAAAAGCCACAGAGCGACAAAGACCAGGCCTACGTAACAGATATAGGGTATACCGCCCCGTCCGCCATTGCAGTACTATCGGGCGTTTTCAGAGCAGCCTCATATATACAAGAAGAATATGACGTGATGGGCTACCTGGGATCTGACAACAATGTGCCCAAGTCCAAAAACCAGAAAAAAATAGAAAGCTATGGCATTGATGAAAACGTCTGCATTCCAAGTAACATCAACACTCTCGG
>CALKLP010000156.1 GCA_937991965.1 uncultured Verrucomicrobiales bacterium | reverse complement strand
AAATATGATGTTCTGGTATTATATCTTGATGGCATACGGGCCGAAAAAGTGAACCGAAGCAGTGTCATTTCGTGCTGTGCGTGTGTTTTTCTCTATTTTGCTGCTGTAGAATCTCTCAACCTCTGAGAAACTGCAGCAGGTGAAAGAGAAGATCAGTACTCTCGACATCGAGTACAAGTTAGCTCGCGCCCCGCTGGCTTCCGAGCTATCGAGGCTGGAAAACGATATCGCCATAGAGATAGCAGCGGAGAAAACGGCTGAGCTGGAGAATGTTGAGAAACAAGTCGAGGAGCACCAGAAGCATCTGGAAGCTTCCCGAAAGCGTGCTCGCGAACTGAGGTCATATCTACAAGGTAATATTGTACGTAGCATAACGCGTGTCGCTCGATTTTGTTTCCCATGAGGCTTTTGTCATCCCACACGCGCGTTTGCCGCCGTGTAGCTCGTTATATCAGCGTGCACCCGCGATAGAGGTGACAGAGATATTCCCTCGCAACGGTCGATGGGGCGTTCGTTGCTGCTGAGTTAGATGTGTACACACATCGGCGCGTGTATGATGTGGGCTATTTTTAGCCATCGGTGTTTATTTTTTGCGGAAAGGCATATGACCAGTAGACGTTGTGCACGCGATCAAAAGATACGCTATCCACAACACGTGGTTCTCCTACTTTTCTTGCAATACTCGTACTGATCACGACATGATGACCGCTGCTAGTTATCTACACATTCCACGGATCTAGAAAAAGGGCGAGACAACGATTGTATGTCTATCTGGCCGTCCCGTTTTATTGGCACCACCCGGGCTTGTCATGAAATTAGGTAGAAGAACGATTATAAACTTGACACGTGTGTCCCCCTAACCCGTGCTCTGCTGCAACAAAGCCTTGAATGTCCCGAAGAAAGATAACGGCAATGAGAGCGACGGTGGAGAAGAGTCTGCAGCAAAGAAAGCGAAAGGTGGGCGTGTTTTTTCATGTACATGCGAAGCAAGAGAATGTTGTATGGACATGTGACAGTAGCTAGTAGTGGTAGTCCCGGCATTCGTTCTACGCGATGGGACAATAGACTACACTTGTTTTCTGCCGCCTTTTTTGTTTTTTGTCGCCACTTCTTCGCGGTTGGTTCCACGCATCATGCATACAAGCACGGCATTCACCATCATAGAATGAGGTTTGGGGCTGAGGGCCCCCTCTCATAGAACTAGTTATTCTTATTGGCTACCGCGTGCGTTGCGCTAATAAATCTGGTAACGATCTACTCGGACAATCTTGCCACAGGAAAAAAAGCCAGTGCACGTAGGAAGACCGGGCCTGTGGCTTTCGAAGAACACCGAAACCGTTCATCTAAGAAGACGGGCAGTGCACGTGAGTTAGATTTTGTAGGTGTACAGTTTCTAACGTGTTCTTGAAATGATTGCCGAGTGAACACCGAGTTTTGTCCCCTTTTGTTGTGCTTTCGTCTCCTCCGACGCGAAAAAGCATAGCATGTATGTGAAGTTGGTAGGCTCAGTTATATTTTTCGCAGCTGATACGAGCCCCGCGCTACACACGAACCTCATAACGCAGAGGCAGAGAGCGACGATACCGACCCTGAAACATCGGGCGGAGCAGCGTTCACCCCGCCCCCCAGGCGCGATGGTAGGCGTTCTACCGGAGAAGTCGCTTCGAAGAAGGGCAAGGGAAAGGGCAGGCGCAAGAACAAAGGCAAGTATGAGTTAATTGTTGGTAAAAAAGGTTTGGCGTTGCTCGGTGCTGTGCGATAATAATTGCGCAGGTAGCTGCGACATAATATTTGCATGCTACATGTACGCGGTGCTTGGCGCCTGATGCTGATGAACGTTTATGAGTCTTTACCTTAGTCGTGTGTGTCCACATCTTAGCTTGCCACTCTGTATGGCTACAGCTGCTTTGTGATGATCAAGTACGTCCTCGCAGTAAAAAACAACCGTTTTCTGTCAAATCTTTGTTTTCCTTTTTGTGTTAGGTCCTCCGACGGCGTCCACTGGAGGTGGTTCTGGTACCTCCAGAGGTCCTGGACGTCCGGCCCGTCGCGCGTCCTCACCCGCTACCGCTAGTAAGGGTGGTCAACAAGACGAAGGCGGAGACGGAAAGGTGTCCTCCGGTAAGCGGTGCTTGAAGCGGACGTGGTGCACTGCAAAAGTGTTGATAATTGGAATTATCATCAATCGTTTGGCGTGCGTGTCTTCATGGGTGCGTTCAGGCGGTGATGAGACACAAGTGGCAAATCAGCACAATGAAAACTTCCTACAATTGAAAAAAAGGCGCGCGCAGAAATGAAAACAAGATTTTTGTCGCGCCGCTCAACAATTTTTTTTTTAAATTTTCTGAGATGGTAGACTACGAGAAACAAGATCTATTAATTCGTTTAGATTTGCCGCTGACCTCGGTGCTTTTTTTGGACCCTGTATACGAAAAGTTGCCCCCCTACACACGTAAGATTTTGTCTGGTGTTGTTTTGTTGTTTGGTGTGCAATAGACCGCATATGAGGTGAAGTCGATAGCAACCGCAGGTGCATATGAGGCAAGAAAGACCTCAACGCGAGGTGCATAGCTGCCTTCGGGGCCGATGAGTCCGGATTTGTGAATGGCATGTTTCTTTCAATAGTACAATTTCTTGAGTCTTGCTTACACACACATCAATCGTAAGCACACATAGGGTTACATGCGATGCTTCGCTTGGATTTGTTGCTTTCCTTGTGTGCTTTTTGGGCGAAGGCGCAGGAGAGAAGGGCCTTATCGAAGTGATCGACGAGGAAGAGGAGTCAAGCGAGGCCGGTGACGGCGACACGGGCGGTGCAGATGATGCCTCTGGTGGGTCTGATGACGACGACAACGAGGGTGAGCCTACATTGTGGTTTTACCGACCCGCGTGTGCATTGTGACAACAACCGCAATTCTTGACCACACTGTTTGGATGTAACCTTGCGATAGGTGTATTCCTGGACGTGGCACCGTGTAATAACAGTGTACAAAGGCTCACAGAGTGACTGTTAAGTGCACTTGTGTTGTAGACCAATGTATGGTTTGAGTGGCGCTTCTGTGGCCGAAATGTAATTAAAGAAGAGAGGAGTAATCGAGAGAGGGTGAGCACCACGGGGCGAGCCTCTGTATCACTACAAGGTTTAATGTACATCCCGTAAAGCACCACGTTGGACACAGATGTATTGAAGCGAACGACTCGACTTCAGATTATCCTTTGCTTTCTCGTTTTCCCGACGTAATTTTTGCAACCAGAGGATGAGGAGGCTGATTCGTTCACCCAGTGGGAGTCATCGAAGGATGCGATCATGAAGTACTACGTCATGGTTCGCCCGGAGTCCGGATGGACGTACATTGGCAACTGCCAACGAACGAACACGACCTTCAACTTCTGCTATTACCGCCCTCTGATCGGCGCTGATGGAGAAATTCTGCTGGCAGAGACGCCGGACGGCCACGCAGACACTTGCAAGAAAAACATAAGGGAAGGAAACGCCGTATTAGGAATTGACTTTTTCGCCGACGACGAAAATGAGCTTGTTCGCAAAGTCACTAGCGACAAGGAACTCGCAAAGCTCTATCGAACCTGGGCCGCGACTAACCAGGAATACCAGAACAGAAAGGCATACATGGAACCGCCGGTTCTCTGATGACTAGTACGGTTGCTCGGGTGTGTCTAGCGGATAGAGCTTGATTTCCCGTAGAAGCAGAGAGAGAGCGATCGTTGCGATGTTTAATTTTGTCGGAAGTGTTTCTGTGTTCTTGAAGGATGCATCACCCTAGGAAATAGCATGGGCTTTGATTGAATTCGCAGCATGGTGTCCAAGGCTAGTGATCGACACCACAAAGCCGTTAATGACTTGCGCACTTCGGG
>CALKLP010000155.1 GCA_937991965.1 uncultured Verrucomicrobiales bacterium | reverse complement strand
GACACTCAATCTTTTTTTGACCTTCTTAAGTTGCCTTACCCTACTGACCAAGTAGGAGTTCTTGAACGCTTGGAACAAGAAAAACTTATTCGTAAAGAGCCAGGGGGATATTCTCTAAGTAATCTCGCTGCTATATTACTAGCCAAAAACTTAAGAGACTTTGACACCGTTTTTCGCAAAGCTCCTCGGGTAATTACATACGCAGCTGACTCCAAACTAGAAACTCTCGCTGATAAAACAGGAGAAAAAGGCTATGCTGTAGGGTTCCAAGGATTGGTCAAATATGTTATGTCCCAGCTCCCCCAAAACGAAGTTATTGAAGATGCATTGAGAAAAGAAAGTAAATTACTTCCAGAGGTAGCCATCCGTGAGCTCATTGCCAATGCCCTCATTCACCAAGACTTCGAAAAACGCGGAGCCTCCCCGATGGTTGAAATTTACGCTAAAAGAGCTGAGATTTCAAACCCTGGTGAACCTATCGTCCCTTTGGAGCGGTTTATCGATGGTTACCAATCCAGAAATGAACGCTTAGCAGACTTTATGCGCCGATTCGGAATCTGTGAGGAAAAAAGTAGTGGTATTGATAGAGTGGTAGAATCAGCAGAAATGCACCAGCTACCTGCTCCTCAATTCCTCATTTCCTTTCAGCAAACCGTCGTAGTCATACATGGTCATCGCTCATTCCGAGAAATGGATGCTAATGATCGCACTAGAGCGTGTTATCAGCATTGTGTTCTACAGTGGGTTTTGAGGCGACAGATGACTAACAAGAGCCTCAGAGACCGATTCGGGCTATCAGAAAGAAGCAGTAACACCGCCTCTCAAATCATCACAACCGCAATAGAGCAAAAGCTGATTAAGCTCGATCCATCAGCACCTAACTCTAAGAAATTTTATAGATACCTACCAATCTGGGCATAATCTTATTTCAGCTCAACCTCCTAAGTCGCAGAAAAAAACAAAAAAAGTCATATAGAATATAGGATTGTTTATTTCAGCTTAAAACGCTCATCCATTAAAAAAGAAAATCATGTCCACCGATACCATCATCTCCAAAGTCTGGAGCTTCTGCACCACCCTACGCGACGACGGCGTAGGCTATGGCGACTACCTTGAGCAGCTCACCTATCTCATCTTCCTCAAAATGGCGGATGAATACAGCAAACCTCCCTACAGTCGTGACGTGGGCGTCCCAGCTGAAATCAATTGGACAGCTCTCAAATCGGAAACAGGCTCAGCCCTCGAAGTCCAATATGTGAAGACGCTACGCGAGCTTGGCACCGCCAAGGGCATGCTCGGCAACATTTTCACCAAGGCTCAGAACAAGATCCAAGACCCAGCCAAACTCGCTCGCTTGATCGTAATGGTCGACGACGTGCAATGGGTAATGATGGACTCCGACACCAAGGGCGACATCTACGAAGGCATTCTCGAAAAGAATGCCGAGGATACCAAGTCAGGAGCAGGCCAATATTTCACCCCTCGTGCCCTCATCACAGCGATCGTGGAATGCCTAGCACCACAGCCAGGAAAAACGATTGCTGATCCAGCTTGTGGCACAGGAGGCTTTTTCCTCGCTGCTTACGACTACCTCACGGAGAACCACAAAATGGATCGTGAGCAAAAGAAGTTCCTCAAGGATAGCACCTTCCATGGCAACGAGATCGTCGCAGGAACGCGTCGCCTCTGCCTAATGAACCTCTTCCTCCACAACATCGGTGAAATCGACGGCGAAAGCTGTATTTCCTCTGCCGATGCCTTAATTGCCCCCAGCCAAACCAGCGTCGACTACGTGCTCGCCAACCCACCCTTCGGCAAGAAAAGCTCTATGACTTTCACCAACGAAGAAGGCGAACAGGAGAAAGACGAGCTCACCTACAATCGCCAAGACTTCTGGGCCACTACCTCCAACAAACAGCTCAACTTCCTGCAGCACATCTGTGCCATGCTCAAGACCACTGGCCAAGCCGCTGTGGTACTTCCCGATAACGTCTTGTTCGAAGGCGGAGCCGGTGAAACCGTGCGTAAGAAGCTGATGGAAACCACCGAACTCCACACCATCCTCCGCCTCCCCACCGGCATCTTCTATGCCAATGGAGTCAAAGCGAATGTCCTCTTCTTCGACAACCGCCCCGCCAGTAAAGAAGTCGCCACCAAAGACGTCTGGTATTACGACTACCGCACCAACATCCATCACACCCTCAAACGCAAACCGCTTCGCCTAGAAGATCTCAAAGAGTTCATCGATCTCTACAAAAGCGGTGAGCGCCACAAGCGTCAGGAAACCTGGAGCGAAGAAGAAACTGCCATATCTAGTCCACAAGGCCGCTGGCGGAAATACAGTTATGAAGAACTTGCTGCTCGCGACAAAACCAGCCTCGACCTCTTCTGGCTCAAGGACGATTCTCTCACAGACCTAGACAACCTCCCAGACCCAGACATCCTAGCCGCAGGGATCATCGATAACATCGAAGCCGGCCTAGCCAACTTCCGCGCCGTCGCCGCCAAGCTTACTCCGCAATAGGGGTAAACTCAATATCTAAGACCTTAAACCATCTTATCTTCGCTGCGCTTGAAGAGGGCGCCGAAGGTAAGGGTGATGAGGGCATTGATGGGGAAGAACCATTCGGAGGCGAGTGGTGGTCTGCTACCGGTAACGAGATCTGGTAAGGTCTCTGAGAAGGTTCCGAGGATGAGTGGGAGTTCAGGCCTGAACCAAGCCACGAACACGATCGAGATGATGGTGCCAACCAGTAAGCCGGTGAACGAGGCGCGCGGGACAAAAATGGCAGCTAGAAGGACGCCAAGCAGAGGGCCGAAGGTGTAGGCAACCATTCCAAAGGCGAGGCCGATGAGATCGTTCTTGGGATCGGCATTATAAACGTTCCAAATCCCGAAGGAGACGAGGGTAAGAATCACGCCCCAGATGACGACCGCGATTCGTGATTCACGCACGCGCTCTTTACTCTTAGACTGATCTTCTAGCTTATCGCGTCCGTAGAGGATGGAGAGACTGGTCTGGGAGAGAGCCGCTAGGATGGAGTCGAGACTAGAAATGGCAGCAGCAAAGGCGGCCGCCAGAATTAGGCCCGAAACTCCTTGCGGTAAGACCTGTACGATCCAGGTCGGGAAGCTGCGGTCTTTCTCAGAGGAGACTTGGGCCGCGAGTTCTGGGGAAGGCATGAAGTCTGGGGTGTCGATCTGATACCACGCATAAAGACCGGCACCGACCATCATCATCATTACGGTGATGAGGATGGAAACACTACTCCAGCACATTGCTTTACGTGCATCCTTCACAGATCCGCAGCAGAACATGCGTTGGGTGTTGAGCTGATCGATCCCGAAGGCCGCAAAGTTCTGGAACGGCATCGCGAAAAGCCCGACCCAAAGAGTGAACTTCAGGCCTGGGTTACTGAAGAGTGAGGTGGTATCGAGAACTCTCATTTTGTTGACCGCTTCTCCATCGACGAGAGCGTTTTTGTTGATCTCGATCACTTGAGCAACGCCAACATCCGTCCAGAGCACGATACAGGCAACGAGACCTCCTGTGACAAGGAGAACAAACTGAATAACATCAGTCCAAATCACGGTTTTCATCCCTCCCATGAAGGTCCAGAGAACGGCAAAAGTTCCAATCAGAGAGATACATAGTACAGGAGAAAGTCCCGTAACTACCTGTAGAATGACAGCGGTAACTACGACCCGAACGCTGGCTCCAAGAACTCCACCTACGGAGAAAAGAACAGTTACTAACCTACGAATCCCTTCCCCTAAGCGATCTCCCATAAAGTCGTATGGAGAGTAAATTTCCTTCTTATAATAGAGTGGGACGAGGTAATATCCGACGAGGAAACGAGCAATGATCGATCCGATCCCCCACTGTAAGTAAGTCCAGTCCCCTTTGGCCGCGTAGACAATCCCTGGCACGCCGATGAAGGTAAGAGCAGAGATTTCGGTCGCAATCATAGACCCCGAAACAGCCCACCATGGCAAAGAACGCCCGCCGAGGAAGAAGTCCTTAATCGACGACTGCTTGCCCGAGAGCTTTTCCCCTAAGATGGTGGTGAATACCATATAGAGCACGACGACAGTCCAGTCAATCCAAGTGAAAGCAGAGGTGAGTTCGGTGGCGGTCATAATTATTCTTTTTATTTAAGCAATAGAATCGAGAGGGGAAAGCTTGTTTTTTAACTAGTTTCACCCAAATCAGAGCTGCCCGCGCGCAAGCACGAAGTTTCCGTCTAGATAATACCCATGCACCTTATCCCCGATATTGACCGCGTTGTAAGTGAGTTTATCGACAATGATTCTTCGTTCCTCACCAGAGGGCTGGATGTGAATCTTGAGGTAGTGCCTTTTCTTCAGTCCTTTGGAGGGATTGTTGGTGCCTTGGCTAAATTTATCAAGGATCGGGCATTTGATTAGGTCGCCTTGTCTGATAGTGCGTTGACGTTCCTCACAACTGGTGAAGAAGAGTGCGCAGAGGAGAGCGAGGATAGTAATTAATGGTTTCATGCTGGTCTAACGGGAAGGCCCTTTTGGGCGAGGTATTGCTTGGTTTCTGGCACGGTGAATTCGCCAAAGTGGAAGATGCTGGCGGCGAGTACGGCATCGGCCTTGCCATCTTGGAGGACCTCGACCATGTGATCAAGAGTGCCTGCCCCTCCACTAGCAATGACGGGGATTCCGACCGCCTCTGAAACAGCACGAGTGAGGCCGATGTCATACCCGGCCTTCGTGCCATCGCCATCCATACTAGTGAGGAGGATTTCCCCTGCCCCGCGATCGTAAACTTGCTTCGCCCATTCCACAGCATCGATTCCAGTGGCCTTACGCCCGCCGTGGGTGTAGATTCCCCACTTATTATCGCCTTCGCGCTTGGCATCAATCGCCACCACGATGCACTGGCACCCGAACTCCTTCGCGCCCTCATTCACAACCTCAGGACGGGTAATGGCCGCGGAATTCACCCCAACCTTATCGGCTCCGGCTTGCAGCATCTCGTGCATGTCAGCTACGGTGCGAATCCCTCCGCCGACCGTAAGAGGCGTAAAGCAGTGAGCCGCGGTGCGCTCGATCACATCGACCATCGACTTGCGCCCGTCCGAGGTGGCGGTGATGTCGAGGAAGACGATTTCATCGGCCTGCTGCTCATTGTATTTGATGGCGCACTCTACCGGATCTCCGGCATCGACGAGGTCAACAAAGTTAACCCCTTTCACGACTCGACCATTGGTGACATCGAGACAAGGAATGATTCGTTTAGCGAGCATGGCGCGAGTCTAGAGGAGGAGCGGGCGCAAGGTCAAGCATCGCTCTGCGCCGTTTATTGCCTGGCCTCTCGATACCCCTGCACGTAAGCTGTGAGGGTCATGAGGATCTCGTCGCGCACTCGGATGAAGACTGCTTTGATTTCCTCCTCCGTTCCTTCCGCGTGGGCGGGGTCATCAAAGCCCCAGTGGTAACGGTTAAGTTGTCCTGGGAAGGACGGGCAGGCTTGATCGGCATTCCCACAAACGGTGACGACGGTATCAATGTTTTGATCTAGAAACTCGTCCATGTGCTTCGAGGTATGGGCGGAGATATCGATCCCGATCTCAGCGAGAACTTCGATCGACAGCGGATGCACATAACCGGATGGGCTTGAGCCTGCGGAGTGCACCTCAAAAAGATCCGAGGCGAGGTGGCGCAGAATGCCCTCCGCCATGTGAGAGCGACACGAATTACCAGTGCAGAGAACGAGAACGGATTTCATACTCTTCTCAGATAAATTTATCAGGTAGAAAAGTCAAGGGTTGCAGGGTGACGATCCTGTCACCGGTCACTCCTTCATGGCGTGGGCTACCACTGCTCAGCCTCTTCTGGCGCGAAGGTTACCTCCTGCCAGAGGATGGTTTCATCCTCAAAAATAAATTTGCCGATGAACGATTCGCCTTTGAGCACTTGTGGGAGCCAAAACTGGTCGTCATCCCACATTTTGTCATAGGGGATTTCTGTGACAGGCGTCCAACAAGGAATGGCTTCTGGGGTGGCGGTGGGCTCGCCCTCGAACTCAGTCGCAATGAACACGTGGCAATGGATGTTCGGCATCGTAGACATGTCGAAGAAGAGTTCGCCGACTTTCTTGGCGTCTTTGACCGTGATGCAGAGCTCTTCTTGCACTTCACGCACTGCACATTCGTAGGGGGTTTCACCGGGATCGATCTTGCCGCCCGGGCCGTTGATTTTTCCAGCGCCAATACCGCGTTGCTTCTCGATCAGAAGAATCTGTCCGTCCTTGACGACGAATACCAGGGTAGCTGGCATCTCAGCAGGCCAATTCTCCCAGTCAACAGCTCTCACATCAGTTCCCATTGCCACGCTTCATGCCACTACCAGTTGGCAGTAGCAAGGCGGAATGTGGGGAATGTCTGATGGTTTAACGCAAAAAAAGCAGCCGAGGCTGCTTTTTGAAAAATTGATAGTCTTAGGAGACGAGATTTTACTCTCCGTCTTCTTCTTGGTCAGCTAGGTCAACCCACTCGATGAGAGCCATTGGTGCGGCATCACTGGTACGGAGTCCAAGCTTAACGATGCGGCAATAGCCACCTTGACGGTTCGCACACGCTGGAGCAATAACGTCGAAGAGGTCTTTTACTGCCTGGTCGTTACGGAGGTAGCTTTTCGCCATACGACGAGCATGCACATCTCCTTTTTTGCCAAGGGTGATCATTTTTTCCGCAAATGGGCGGAGAGCTTTCGCCTTCGCTAGGGTGGTGCGGATACGCTTGTGCTCGATGAGGGAGCATACCTGGTTCGCCATCATGGACTTACGGTGTGGTACGCTTCTCTTAAGCTTGAGAGTCTTTTGTCTTTTTCTCATGGTCTGTTAAGTTATAGTTTTTAGATTTATTCTTCGATGTTCTGAGCGATGAGGTCTGCGAGACCTACTGGGATTTCGTCATCAACTCCGAGACGTGGGGCAGTAAGTTTTGGCATTGGACCAGTGAGGAGAGCTGGGTCAAAGTTCATCCCAAGGCTGAGGCCAAGGTCGACGAGTTTGTCCTTAATCTCATTGAGTGATTTCTTACCGAAGTTACGGTATTTAAGCATTTCGCTTTCAGATTTCATCGCAAGCTCACCAACGCTGGTGATGTTCGCATTGTTCAGGCAGTTAGCGGCACGAACAGAAAGCTCGATTTCGTTAACGGACATGTTGAGAAGTTTCTTAAGCGCAGCGTTTTCTTCTGATTGCTCAGATGGGGCGTCTTCGAACTCAACCAAGCTATCATCGTAATTAACGAAGACGTCAAGGTGGTGGCGAAGGATCGCAGAAGCTTGTAGTAGTGCGTCTGCTGGCTCGATACGACCGTCGGTCGTTACTTCGAGGATCAGCTTGTCGTAGTCAGTCATTTGACCAACACGGGTGTTTTCCACGGCGTATTTGACGCGCGTTACTGGGGAGAAGATGGAGTCGATTGGGATAACACCGATTGGAACTTCGGTTTTCTTGTTTTCGTCCGCGGTGCGGAATCCACGACCAACTTCTACTTGGAATTCACAGTCGAACTTTGTCTTACGGTCGAGTGTGCAGATGAGAAGATCTTTATTCACTACCTCATATCCTGTGTCTTCTTCGATATCAGCAGCGGTAACAGGGCCTTCCTTGTTTACGTTGATACAGAGAACGCGTTGCTCCTTAGTGTGGTGCTTAAATTTCACCTGCTTGAGGTTAAGAACGATGTCGGTCATGTCCTCTACTACTCCAGGGAGAGCGGTAAACTCGTGTTGAGCTCCAGCGACCTTAATAGAAGTGATAGCAGCTCCCTCTAGTGAAGAGAGGAGAACACGGCGGAGAGAGTTTCCGATGGTGTGACCGAATCCTGATTCAAACGGATCTGCAACGAAACGAGCAAACGTTTCAGTAGCAGAATCATCTTCTTTGATTAAGCGATTCGGGAGTTCAAAGCGATCAAGATTGACACTGCTTTCTTTTTTATCGATTTCTTCTACGTTTTCTTCAGACATGGGATTTTAGGAGTTGCTGGGTTACCCTTTACCCGCTAAGGTGCATTTCATCAGTAAAATGCGGTAAGGACCTACAGCTAATATTATAGCGGGCGATCAGTAAAAATGGCATAAGAAAAAAATCAAGAAAAAAGGAAAGAATCTTTGATTTTATTTTTCTAGCTATTTTCCCGCATATTCAATAGATCCATTTTGTCTCTTTCCTCCCCTTTTTCATGATTTATTCTAAAAACCTCACTCCTCTCTTCTACGCGCTCTGTGTTTTGTTCGTCAGTTGCTCTTATCCTCTGGCGGAACAACCAGCGGTGACATCCTCACAACCACCACAATCACAGTTGGAAACCTCTGTTGCGGAGAACTTACCCAAGCCTGCCCCTAAACCCGCAGTGGTCGCTCCTAAGATTACTGCGATTGCCGCGATCGTGTATGACCCGAGAACGGGGCGCATAATTTATGAAAAAAACGCGCGTGAGCGTCGCGCAGTGGCCTCCACGCAAAAGCTGCTGACCGCACTCTTAGCGGTTGAACACGGCCTGAACCAAACGGTCACGGTGCCACAGGCGGCGACTACGCTGGAACCCTCTAAGCTCTATTTATCCGCAGGGACTTCATATGAGCTCTCTAGCCTCGTAGAAGCGATGATGATTAAGAGCGGAAATGATGTCGCCTACACCATTGGTCATGGAATCGCAGGTTCGAACGAGGCCTTCATCCAGCAAATGAACGCGCGAGCCAAAAGCCTAGGAATGTATAACTCCAACTTCCTTAATCCACATGGCTTGACGGCGACAGGGCAGTATTCGACAGCCTATGACATTGCCCTTCTTGCTTCTGCGGCGTATCGCTCCGACTTTATCAAATCCTGTATGCGAAAGAAGGAGAGCATCTTCACCTACTCAGATGGTCGCACCAAAACACTCTACAACACGAACAAACTGCTTGGACGCGTATCCTTCTGTGACGGCATGAAAACAGGAACCACGAGAGCCTCCGGAAAATGCCTCGTCTCCAGCGGAACCTTTAATGGCAAGCCTCGCATCGTGGTGGTGCTAGGAGCGGACTCAAAGGAGAACCTCTGGAAGGACTCTGAAATTTTGCTCCGCTGGGGCATGGGGAACTAAGATAGAATGTCCACACGTTATCAGGCTGAGTTAGCGCAGTTACGGGAGAATGAACTCTTTCGGCACACCAAAACTTGGCGGCGCGAGGGGAATTTGCTCTACGATGTGAAAGGGAAGCGGTATCACGACTTTTCTTCTAATGACTACTTAGGGCTTTCACAGCATCCCACCTTGATTGCGGCAGCGCAGGAGGCGATGGCACAATATGGGGTTGGGAGTGCAGGATCACGGTTGATCTCTGGAACCACTCCCGCTCATGAGGAATGTGAAGCCACGATCGCGCAGTACAAAGAGACTGAGTCTGCCGTTTTGTTTGCGACGGGAATGATGGCCGCGCATGGGAGTATTAAAGCGCTTTTCGGTAAAGGTGACACCATCATTTTGGACAAGCTTTCGCACGCTTGTTTGATCGACGCCGCGCGCGAATGTGGCGCTCGTATTCGCGTCTTTCCACACAATGACCTCAACAAACTCGAAGCACTCCTACGCAGTGAGAGCGAGAAATTGTCAAAAGCAGGACAACTCCTCGTAGTGGTCGAATCAGTTTACAGCATGGATGGGGATCTTTGTCCCTTGGCTGAAATTGTGGCCCTGAAAGAGCAATATGGCGCGATGCTTCTGCTAGACGAGGCGCATGGGCTAGGAGTGCTAGGGCTTAAAGGAATGGGACTCGCGGAAGAGCTAGGTCTACAAAGCGAGATTGACTTACAAATGGGAACCTTAGGCAAAGCTGCAGGAGGTGCTGGCGGATACATTGCCTGCTCTAGTCTATTGCGTGACATGATCGTAAACCGAGGGAGGAGTCTGATCTTCACGACCGCTCCCCCGCCCTGCCAAGCCGCTGTGGCAACTCGTGCACTTCACCTCATTGCCTCGCAAGAAGGGCGGGAACTTCGCGATAAATTAGTTAGTAACCGCTATCTTTTCGGTAAATTGACGAAGCAAGAGGTTCCCTCTGCGATCAGCCCGTTTATTGTAGGTGAGAATGCGCGCGCTCTCGAAACTAGCTTTCGGCTGCAAGAAGCTGGATTCTACGCTCCTGCGGTGCGTTACCCTACCGTAGCGAAGGGCGCCGCTCGACTACGCATCACATTGAGCGCGATTCAGGAAGAAGTTGTTATCCAAGAGTTATGCGCTTTGCTTACTTGAATTCACTCAACAAATCCCTGCCCGACAGTAAACTCAAAGCTTCTAATTCCTTTTCCAGCACTTGATACGCAGGTTTGCCCTCTTGGTCTGGACGACCACAGTGAGTGCAAGAAGCAAAACCCGGGTAGCTTTTACTAGTCTGGGGATCGTTCTCAGGAGTGACTAGGGTGAGTAAGGGCTGAGAACGCTCTGCGTTGCGTGGCAATAGAATGAGCGGGTGAATCCAGCATGTTAGGGGTTTGTCAAACCATGGCTCGCGCCCTTGCTGCATCGACCAACTCTGAATGCTGCAATATCCCTCATGGTCGAGAAAGACGCAACGTGTTTTCGGGAAATGCGAGGGATAATCTGCAGCGATTTCACTCTCTTTCGCGGGGCGAGTGGCGGTTTTCCAGGCCATACCAGCTCGTGCAGAAATAATCGCGCGCTCTGGTAAATCATTAAAGGCATCGCCATGCTCTGTGATTAGAGCCTCAATCCCGCGTTTTTCCTCCTGGCTCAAATACACGCCGTCATGGCAGCAAGTAGCTCGGCAACGAGAGATTTCACAGGCTCGGATAGGTTTTCGTAATGCCTTTAAGTCAATCTTCGCCTCTCTAATCTGCGCGCGAACGATCTCAGCAGTCTCACGATAAGCGGTTATCATAGCTCTTAGAACTCCCATTCAGAGTTTCCTATCAACATCGCAAGAAATGAAATCTCTCAGGTGACAGATACTGCTCAAGAACTTGATTTTTGGGGAGCCAGCGCGGGGCGTATTTCTCGCTATTATCAACTTCTTGGAGAATAGTGAGTAATCGCTCTTGATAGCGATCCTGATGATAATCTGTCAGTAATTCTGGTGCACTAAGTGGGGAAGAAAAGTTTGGCTCTAGAACGTTTGCGATCCATTCTGTGGCATCGACTATTTCGCCGTCCGTTTTTAGCACCTTGAATTCGCGGAAGCTATCGACTTCAGCTCGAATGAGGAATGAGATTTGAAGCCTTTCGGGTAGGTTTGCGAAGTCGACGAAACCGTCTTTGATAATCGCATCCCATGCGGTATTGATCTCTTCCTCGGAAGTGGGAGCTTGATACGCACTAAAGGTTTGAGTGAGCGCATTTTTGAGGTCTTCACGAAGATTCTCCTGATCGAAAGCGTCGACTGGGATGAGGATTTTTTCGTACAGGTTCGTTTTTGCAGAATCTGGTAGATCGAAGTCTTTTGTAATCTCGGGCAAGTCTCGCCCGATTAGCGGGATCTGCATGGATAAGGGGTCTAAAAAGGTGAGGCCAAATCCTTCTGCAACAGAGGTAGTAATACAGTGAGTGGCGGCACGCATCCAGTCTTGGAAAGAAGAGCCATCCGCTCCAGGCGCATTTTCTTTTCCGATACAGCCTAGTGTGGCAGGCAGCTTCAAATCTTGAGCGAGCTGTTTCCACATCGTGTAGATCATGCGCCATTCTGGGTTATCAGGCTCTAGGGTGAGAACAAATTTACTGCCTCGCGGTGCGAGAGCGGACCAAAGTAAGAACTCGCCGACATTTTTACGTCTGATACCACGGACAGGATAGACGATAAGCGGGTCTTTATTGAAGTCTACCGCATGCTGATATTTTGGTTTGGCAATGGCATTGGGCAGGAGGTGAAGCTGTTTTACGGGGATTCCAGCCTTCTGGAGTCTCTCAAGGTCACGTGAATTTACAAAAGCATAGTGAATGTTCGGCGCGATGGGGAAAATCTGTTCTCTATCCGCAGTGAGGTTGTAATTCGAGGGGCGACCATCTTCCGCTAAGTCATGACAATGCAGAAGAATTTTTTCGGTAGAGAGGCTTAGGAGCTCAATAAGGCCTGACCAGAGAATGTTTTTTCCGAGTGTAGGGTTATGTATATGCCAGATGACTTCTTGCGTGCCAAACTGGGTGCTAACAGCCTCGATACATTGGCTGAAAAGCTCATCGACTTCTTTCTGTAAATCATTAGCAGTGAGCTTGTAGTTGAGCCCGGGGAGAATGTGTTGTCTAATTCCGGAGGAACCCGTATACGCTTTACCTGTAAGGATGAGATAAGGAATTTCAGCAGCTTGGAGCGCTTCTACCTGAGTCTCAATGACCTGAGTTACCCCACCTGGGTCAAGGTGGTAATGAACAATAATTACTGGAGTGGCCATGAAATAAGTGTGAAATCTATACCAGCCTTAAAGGAAAGATCAACGCGCATCAAGCTTTGTCTCTAGATTCTATGAAAAAAACGTATTTTTAACCTAATAACGGTAAAATTTGGTTGAGACTTGTGATCGTAGCATTCGGTGGTGGATAATTACATTCTGCTCTGGGTCGGTAGGAGCGTTTATCCCCTGCTTGCAGGATTGTGTGAAATCCCACTTGATTCGCTGGATATATGTCATTCTGCATATCATTACCGATGTAGAGCACTTCTTGGGGGCTGATCTCCTGTTGGTCTAGGCACTCAACCATCTTATCATACATGTGCATTCCAGGTTTTGCTTGTCGCTCTTGGTAGGAATAGAGGCAAAGCTCTGGGGTAAAGGAGAAGGCCTCGTCCTCAAAAAAGGCGGGAAAGAGGTCATGGGTGTAGAATTGCGCGTTTGAGATAATTCCTAGTTTCAGCCCCTTCTCAACAATAGCCGAAAGCGTCTCTAACAAATGAGGCATCGGCCACACGGGATTGATGCAAGCCTCATAATGCACCGCGATGGTCTCGATTTGAGTGCTGGTAAATGTCCCGTAAGGAGCGAGTAAATCACGCCAATGATCACGAATGTCAATCTCTGGGTAGTCAATGCCATCGGCTCTCATAAGGACATGTTCAGCCATAATTGAGTCGGTAAGCAACCGAGTCAGCGG
>CALKLP010000154.1 GCA_937991965.1 uncultured Verrucomicrobiales bacterium | reverse complement strand
TCCGGGCGAGAAAAGTTTTGGTTTTGCGCTCATAAATTTTGTGTTCGTAATAGATGCGATTAATCAGAAATTAGTCGAGCGCATTTTATGAGTTTTTACGACATCACCCCCAATCTGAATTGTCCAACTCAGAAATCCATTTCACGCTACGCTGATTCCTGAGGCTACCTGGCTTACGTTCGTGGGCTGAGTTCGTTGCTTCTGGGTATTCGATGAAGATAGCTCCTAAAAGACGTTCTTCTGTGGAGAGGCCTAAATGCTGAAACAGTGCTGCACTCCGTAAGATTCCGCCACTGGACCAATAATTCCCTAATCCGTGAGCGGTGAGGAGTAAGAGAAGGTTTTGTGTCATCGCTGATGAAGCAGCGATGTGTTCTTCCTCAATTACACGCTCTTTCTCTGTCTGCGGTTGAGGGTGTTGCGGAAGCCAAGTGATTAGAACGAGTGCGCTGGATGCTGCGAGTAACTGCGGCTCCTTTGTTATTACCCCGAGATTATCGGCAAGGTGCGTGGCTAACGTGTTCGTGTCATCACACCAGAGGTGATAAGCGCGCCATGGTTCTGCGATTTCCTTGGTGCGCGGATAGTGAAAGGGCGCCATCCCTGCGGTTTTGACTGCCTCGCGAACGAGAGGGTCATTCCGCTCACGAATGGCGGGAGAAACAATGGTAGGGGCTAGAACATCACCGAGAACCTTTTCTGTTCTTCGAGATTTGATGATGTCATGTAGCTCCTGAGGCTCCATTAGTTAAAAAGTCGGTGTCTTATGGTAAGTGAAGATTTTATCCGTAATTCTGATATCAGCAGGGTATTGAGGAAGAGGATCTGCACTTGGTGGACGCTGAATGCCTTGTCCGATTGTTGCGTCTTCTGGCTGACGATATGCGATATTCACAGGCGTGCCTGATTTGATGAGGCGGAAGAATTTAGGAGCGATATTCTCATGCATACGCACGCAACCGCTGGAACATGGGTAAGGCTTTAGCCAACCGGTGTGGAAACCGTAACCGCTTTTGAACTCACTCCAGTAAGGCATTGGTGTTCCGAGAGATTTATAGCCCGGTTTCTTATCCTTAAAGAAAGTCCAGTGCATATCAACCGGACTAGAGAGAGAACCTTTATAAGCGTATCCATGTGTTACTGCACGACGCTTAGCCTGCTTACTGTAGATACGGAAGTTACCACGTGGTGTTTCCTTGCCTGGACGACCAACTGAAACCGGCATGACGAGAAGTGGCTTAGATCCTTCCATCACGTAGGCCATTTGGTTCGCGAGAGATACCTTGACTTTCACCGCGGATGGGTTGCTCGGAAGAGTGGCAGGGCGATCATAAGCACGATATTGTGCTAGTAGAGCAGAGGGGTCTTTTGAATTACTTGTAGAATCAAGAGCGCAAGAGCCGAGAAAGGCCGTTAGACAGATGAGAAGGGAGTAGAATTTCATATGTAATCACTCTATGGATAAAAAATTGATATATGACAATGAAAACTTATGCGATTTTCGTATAATTATTACGTGTTAATAGAGTACAGATGAGGAAGGAAAAAAATAATTTCTGATTTAGAGGCTTGCTGTTGTGTAGTGGCAGCAACTTCTCACGCTGATTCGGGCTAAGAATACGGATCGAGCTTGCTGTTTTTTCTTTCCGATTTTTGTTTCGTAGGGTTTACTCTAAGAATGAATACAGTAAAAACCATCCTGACGCATCCGGGTGGGGCTCATAAAGACGACTTTCTTGCGTGTTGTCTGCTTTTGGCGACTAGCCCAGCTCCGATAGTGAGACGAAATCCCACAGAATTAGAGCTCAATGATCCTCAAGTCTGCGTCATTGATATAGGGGGCCGTCATGAGCCAGAGTTGATGAATTTTGACCATCACCAGTTGCCTCGTGACCATGCCCCGACGTGTTCGATCTCGCTCGTTCTACAGGCCCTAGGCCACTATGAGGACGCCAAGCGCTTCTGCGAATGGCTGGAGCCAGCAGAGTGGTTTGATTGCCGTGGTCCTGTGAAGACGGCGCAATGGCTCAATGTGGATAGAGATGTGCTCAATAAGCTAAATTCTCCGATCGATGTCACGGTCCTCCGCCGCTTCGCCTACACGGAGTATCTAGGCCCAGGTGATACGATGTGGGAACTGATGAAGATGATCGGAGAAGATTTATTAAATTATATTCGTTCTCTCCGTGAACGCTTGGATTATCTGATGCGCACCTGTGAAATTTGGGACGTGAATGCGCAGAGTAAAATTGTGGTTTTACCAAAGTCTGAGAATATGCCATCTGAACCGTCTTTGGGGATGGGGCGTTTTGTCGAAATGAAGGATCTTAGTGATCAAGTCATCGCCTTAGTATACCCCGATCGTCGTGGTTCTGGCTATGCGCTGAGCAGGTATAATGACTGTGCAAAGCTCGATTTCTCCTTGCTTGAGGCGGAAAGTGATATTCTCTTTTGCCATACACAGGGCTTCCTTGCGAAGACAACTTCTACAAGTCATAATCGCTTGATTGAGCTGATTCATAAAGCTTGTGTCTAATTGTTCTATTTATGCTTAAGAAGGAGCGCGCTACCTATATTCACACGGAGTTAGAGAGACTCTATCCTGAGACTCCGATTCCACTCGATCATACCGATCCTTACACTTTGTTGATAGCGGTGTTACTCTCGGCGCAATGCACGGATGAACGGGTGAACAAAATCACGCCTGCTCTCTTTTCTCGGGCGGACAATCCACTTGAGATGGCTCAGGTGCCTGTTGCGGAAATTGAGGCGATTATCAAGCCGTGTGGGCTGGCACCAAGGAAAGCCAAAGCGATTCAACGTCTCTCTGAAATCTTGCGTGATGAGCATGATGGTCAGGTGCCTGTGGATCTAGCGATTCTAGAGACCTTACCAGGAGTGGGGCACAAGACGGCCTCTGTGGTGATGGCGCAGGCCTTCGAGGTGCCAGCCTTTCCGGTGGACACGCATATTCATCGCTTAGCGCAACGCTGGGGGCTTACGAAGGGAAAGAATGTGGTGCAGACGGAGCAAGATTGCAAAAAGCTGTTTCCAAGAGAGAGCTGGAATAAGCTGCATCTACAGATTATTTTTTACGGACGGGAGTATTGCTCCGCGCGAGGGTGTGATGGCACTAAATGCCCCATGTGCAAAGCGCTCTATCCAAATCGGAAAAAGCCATTTGTGGTGAATAAGGCGTAAGGTTATAAGAAGTGGCGATCTGTCGCTTGCTGTTATAGCTCTATTTTTCTAAGCGCCCCGTGATCGCTTCTACGCGTCATTAAGAGATTTTTTCGATTAGAGGGAGGAAGGAATCTAAATCGATAGGTCCATCTGGATCGTCCGCAGGGTTCTCGGTCCAGTGTGCGAGGTAGGGCTGCCTGAGTGTTGCGCAGAGGTGGTAGAAGTGAGGAAACATAAAGGTTCCAGAAAAGCACTCCATGAGCGTGGTCTGTGACCCAGAGAACACGAGGTTAGTCATGGCGGCTCCGTGTGGGCCGACAACATGTGAGGCTTGGGAAAAGAGTTCGCCCTGCTCCTTGATAGTACGGTTGCCGATGACGACGTGTTCGTAGCCGTAGGATTCGAGTGCAGAGAGGACTTCGCTTTCATTTGTAATGCGTCGTCGCCAACCGTCGTTCCGGCTGAGGTAGATTTTTCGATCTGCATTGGGGGAGGGCTGCACGCCGAACAAGTCTCTGAGGTATTCGATCGCCTCATCGGGAACGAGTGCAACTCCTCCGCGTGGAATGTGGGAGAGGGTCTCTACCTCGTAATGAGTTTCATGTTCTAGAGGGATGATTTTATCGAGCGGAATGCCGAGTGCTTCGTAAGACAGGAGGTGGTAGCGCCGTGAGGTAGGCGCAAGAATGTAGTCGTATTGCGACCAATCGAAGAGTCGGGCGGTAGGTAAGGTATCTACAAGCCAATGAAAGTAGTTTTTCCAGGAAGCGGCAGAGACGAAGGCGAAGCCATGCCCCTTCAGTTTCTTGGCGGGGGGTAATCCTGTGTAACGCAGGAGGCGATGCTGATGGGTTTTCCGAGGTTTGAAGTCTGGGGTGAGATCATTGATCACGTTGTTGTTCGCATCAATAAAAACGCCGTTTTGTGAAAATACGCGAACGTTTTTGAGGGTATGTAAGGTGCGTGGTTCAATCAGGTCTGGAATAATAGACAGCCGCGCATGAACTTTTGGATGGACGTAGACCTCATTGATTGGAAGTCGTTGATCTGCAGGGCGCAGCAGGAGGGATTTATACTCCGCTTGTTCTGCTGTAGTGGAAACTCCAGTGGGCGCAGGGAAATCCCATTCTGGTGGACAATGGATGACTTCACTGCTGTCACCGTTTTTTTTGTTGCCGCTGCGACGATTTCTCGTAGGGAGGCCCATGAGTCTAATTTGTGGATGCTTTCCAGTCTGGGTAATTCTGCTCAATGGTAGATTTGAGTGCGTCGGCGGCCCCTGGGTCTTGTGGCTCTAGAAGGATCGCAGTTTTCCAAAGGGCCAAGGGGTGAATTGTGCGGTCGCCGTCAAACTTAGAAGCGATTAACATATACTCAGTTTTGGCAGAAATGGTGTCTCCACGATTAGCATAAGCATCGGCAACAATGAAGCGTAATGCGGACTCGATCGTTCCTTTAGGTTCGAAATAGAGTCCTTCTTTCGCGGTGGAGATTGCTTCGTCAAGATTCCCTAGTCCAAGATGTGCGCTGGCGGTATCAAGCATAGAGTCCGCTTTCCAAAAGCTTGATTCTTCTAGAGAAGTTACCACTTTTGCGGTTTCAAGAGCGTCAGGGAATTGTCCGAGTTCTAGGTAGGACTTCGTTAGATAACGCCATACATCGATCGGAGTTTCAGTGGGAGTTTTACGGTTGACGATTCCGCTGAGGACTTTTCTACAGGTGAGGAAATCCTCATTTTGATATGATTGGATGCCGAGCCAGGCAAGCATCTTAGGGGGGAAGTATTTTCCGGGGACATCTTGCATGATTCGAGTATAAGCAGCTTTCATTGCATCGATATCCTTTAGGTAGTATGTCGAGTAGAAGATTCTAGTTCCTGCGGGTTCTTTGTAGAATTCAGGGGAGAGTCGGCGTGCTTTTTCGAGCTCCGGGATAGCCTCAGTAAAGTTCTCGAGCTTGAAGTAACCCCAACCGAGCCAGTAGTGGGCGTGCGCCTTGGGTTGTTTTTCGAGTGCGGGGAATTTGCCGATGAGGAGTTCGCTGGCTTCTACCAGTTTTTCATAGTTATTGTTTTTACTATAAACTTTGACGAGTCCTTGGAGGGCACTAGCTGCTAGTGGAGATTCGGGGAGTTTCTCAAGCACTTTGTTATAATCGGTTGCAGCGGCAGCATGGTTGTCGTTCGCAAGAAGGGCATTGCCGCGTCTGATACGAACCTCGTAGATGAGCGAGTGGTTGGGGAAGTTTGCGATGAAGTGGCTCGCGCTTTTGACAGCACGGCTGTAGTCTTCTGCCTCATGAAGGCAAATTAGCTTTTTGTAGAGGAAGTTAGGCTGGAGAGCGGTTGGAATATTATCTGAATCAACTTGGCGGTATGTCTTCGCGGCATCTTCAAGCTGACCGGTATGGTAAAGAGTTTCTGCCTTATATACTTTTGCGAGCTTGTGCCAAGGGTTCTTAGGGTCACGTTTTCTATAGACATTGTAGAAGGCGTCAGCCTGCGATGGTGTGGCGGCACTATCGATCTGGTAATAGCAGTAGACTCTACGATAGCTCGCTTCAAAGCCATCTTGCGTATTGGGACGTAGTGAAATGACTTTGTCAAAAGCGGAGACGGCACGGGTGAAGTAATTTTTCTTCAGAAGGGCATATCCCGCATAGAGGTAACTTTTGGCAGTTTCTTCAGGTTCTCCAGGGCGGAGACCACGCTCGTATTGAACGATGATCGAATCGTAGTTTTTTGCCACATAGTTAATGCGGATGATTTCGTGCTGCGCTTTCGCTTTATTCTCGTTAGTAACAGAAGAGATTTGGAGCGAGCGTTTTAGTATTTCTAATGCTTCCTCATTTTTGCCGACTTTGGCAAGGGAGAGACCATAGAACAAATAGGAGTCAGCTAGGGTGTCTTCTTTCAGCCCCTTTGTGCGCGTAAGAACTTCAAAATGAGGGAGGGACTTAGCGTAGTCCTTGGCATCGTAGTACAGTTTTGCTAATGCGTAGCGAGAGTTGTTTTTGTAAGGGGTTTCTGAATTTGCTAGTTCCTCTAGTGGTTTGACTGCGAGGTCGTATCGGTTGGCTTGTAGCAGGCAGCGTGAATGCTGGTAAAGGGCAAGTGAGGCTAAGTCCTTTTTCTCATACTCATCGGCCGCGATCTTAAAAAATTTAGCCGCTGTGATGTATGCCTTCATGTTGAATTTCTGAACTCCCATACGGTAGGCCGAAGCCCCAACCCAGTGACCCTTTTTATAGGTTCGGATAATGCGTTCAAAGTTGGCTTCCCCTGATGCAATGTTCCCCGTGAGAAGTTGGCAGACGGCCATACGGTATTCCGCAGTTTTACGAGAAGGGTGTCTTGGGAAGCTCCTAATGAAGTTGCGGAAACCTGTTTCCGCAGTTTTTAAGGCTTGTTTGCTGGTATAGTAATCCTTGTTATTCCGACCATAATCGTAAACTCGAGAGACACTGTCGAATTCTTGATTGCCATTAGAAGGCGCACTAGCTGGAGGGGGGGCTTGAGCCAGTGAAGGCATCGCAAATAGGCTAAGGAGCAATAGGACTCTGAGTAGCGCTGTTGAAAGAAGAGGCATTGGTATCAATAGAAACTGGAATTAACGGAGTTTCTCAAGTTCTTTTTTATATTCTTCCAGTAATTTCTGATTTTCTGGAGTCGGGTTGTTCCTTGAGTGTTTGATGAGTGTATCAAGTGCGGCAATTTTAAGCGAGTTTTGATTTTTTGGCGAGAGGAGAATTACTTGCTTCAATAGGCGTGTGCCGTTTTCGATTTCGTCTAAATCTATCTCGGCTTTTCCTGCGAGTAAAAGCAATTGGTATTTTAGGTCTCCAGCAGGATTGAGTCGCATTCCTTCATCAATATCAGGTTGCGCTTTTTTTGCCCCTTCTAGCTCATATGTTGAGAGGGCAGAGTGGTAAAAGTTTAGAGCTTTTTCGTAAGGCGCTAATTCTTTCGATTTGAGAAAGTCTGTAATCTTCTGGGCAGGAGCGTAGTGTTTAGTGGAAATCGCGGATTTACAGTAGGCTACTAGAATCTCAGGGTTGATTTCCTCGTAACTGACAGGATTGGTAGGGATGATGGCTCGTTCAAAACCCCACCAGGCTTTCGTGTAGGTTGACTGTTTATAATACTCTAGAGCTACATAAAGATAGAGGGAGGGAGGGAGCAGTGTGTTGAAGGTGTTCTGGTGATACTTGAGTTCCTCTTCTAACGGTGTCAGTTCCTTTGAATTATAGGCGCTGAGGGCGAGGAGTTTAGAGAGTTCTTGAGCCTTTTCTTTCGCGTTAAACTTACGGGCGGATTTAAAGTTTTTGGAGGCCTCAGAATAATTTTTCTGTTGGTATTGACTGTAGCCCATCCAGAATAACCAAGAAGCGTTTTGTGTTTTATCTGCCTTGTGGGTTTTAAATACATGACGGTAGGCAGCTTCAGCGTTTTCATAATTATTGGTTTTAATGAAGAGCTGAGCCAGTTGCAGCTCTGCCGGTTGGCGGAGCCCTGAGTCGAGATTATTGGATGCTAAAACACGCTCCAATGTCGAAATGGCTTCCGGATTTTTTTCAGCTTTGATGAGCTGAGTGGCTTGCTCGAAGAGGAGGTAGGGAGAGCGCGGATCGTTTGGGTAATTCTGCACGAATTGGTCGATCAAAGGAGAGGCTGGTTTTCCGAGCTTGAGATAGCACATGATGAGACGGAAGCCAATAGTAGGCAAGTTCTCTTCTGATAGGAGTTCTGGCTGAAGCTCGTTGTAGCTGGTTAGTGCTTCATTGTAGCGTTTTTCAAGGAAATCATGCTCTGCGATGAGTAGCTTAATATTCTGCAGACGTGGATCATTGTCATGAGTGGAGGAATAGAGGGAGAGGAAGTCTGAGGCTTCTTTTCGATCGAGTGATTTTGGTTTACTGCGAGATAAGAGTAGATACTGAGCGTCGAAGGCGAGTTGGGTGCCAGCTGCACTTTCTACGACATGTTTCATGAAAGGAGAGGCTTTCTCCGTTTCTCCTAGACCGATGTGAGCTTGCCCAATCATGAGGCTACGCTTTGTTTTTAACTCGTCGCTCAGGGCGCTTTCGCCATAGCCCTTGTAGGAGATGACCTTCTTCCAGTCTTGCTTTTGGGCGGCGGCATTCATGAGGTAGAGCGCAGAACTGGGGTGATAGGGCTTGAGAGAATTATCCTTTAGGACTAGCTTGTTATAGCGGAAGGCGGCTTCTGGCTCATTGAGTTTTTGAGAGAGGAGGGCACATTTGTGGAGTGACTGGCTTTTGATCTGCGTATCCTTGCTTTTGATGCTCTGCTGGAAGAGCTTGTAGGCATCTGGGTAGAGCTTTTCCTTGAGGTATTCACCAGCGAGCAGAAAGTGGCTTTTCTCGTAATACGGCTTTCCGTCTTCTTTACTCAGAACATAGAGAAGGTCATTACGCATGTTTCCTTGGGACTCTAGAGACTTTTGCAGGCAAATCGCTCTGGTGTAATGGCTCAGAGTTCTGCTTTTTCCGGGAGGTAGATTAGCAGTTGCAATATCGAGGTAGTTTACTGCTTGGGCATAGTCCTTTTCGCGGTAGGAATTGAGAGCTAATTGGAGAGCCGCTGTTCCTGCCATTTTTCCAGAGAGCTGGTAGGCCAAGTGTCTTCGGTAGTTCGCGTTGGCCAGCTTTTCCTTGTTTAACTGAGATTGTGAGACGGCGAGGAAGTAGGTCGCATCTGGCGCTTTCTTATCAGTAGGGAAAGACTCCAGAAATTTCTTAAACCAAGTCTCGGCGCTTTCAAATTCGATCTTCGCTTTAGCTGGGGTAGGTGCTTGTTGAGCTTGGTTTAGTGAGATTTGAGCTGTTATATAGAGATCATCAGCAGGGTTGATCTGCAGCGTCTCGCAATGGCTTAAAAAAGCGATAGCAAAAAGTGCGATGATGGACTTACTGAGATTCATAATGTGAGAGGGAATATCACTTCTATAGCGAAACTAAAATGATTTTTCGCTTAATTGCATCATTAGCTCAAAGAGGTAATTTACTGCGTCCTCCGTGCTGAGAAAGAAATGTTCCAGATCCCTGCTTCTTTACAGAGATCAACAACGTCTAGGATGCGCTCATACTCGACTTGTCCCGCTCCACGGATGCGGATCGGTTGACGAGATTTCCCAGTTTCTTTGTCTTTGTATGCTTCTGCGATACTTTGGAGCCTGATTCGGAGATCGTCTTCCGAATATTGCTGGCCATCGATGGTGATTACACCGTTGTCGCGAACATTCACAATGATTTCCCCCAATGGTCGTTGCGAGCTGTCGCCATGGTCTGCAGTCGGGACACTGACGTTCAGGTCGACTTCGTCACGGGAGAACTTCCATGTTACGATGAAGAAAATGAGCAATAGGAAAACCACATCAATCATCGGAGCGAGAGGAATGCTGGCTTGTTCTACTTCTGGTCGCTTAAATTTCATAAAGTCTCGTGCGCTGTTCTTAGGCTAGGTTTTGCGGCTGAGGTTGTTGAGGTTGCTGATTGCTACGGTCGAGATATGTTTTGTTGGATGAGTTAACGGAGGAGAGGACAGCCATAAGGTGAGTCGACGCCGCTTCTAATTCATTGATGTAGTGTTGCACCTTTCCTCTAAAGTAGGAGTAAAAAATCACTGCGACCAATCCAATAACGAGTCCCGAAGCGGTGGTGATCAAGGCTTCTGATACTCCACTGGAGAGTTGCATTTGCTTAACGCCCTCAAAATTTCCGAAAGAGATTTCTCTGAAAGACTTGATCATCCCTATTACCGTTCCGAGGAGCCCCGTCATGGGAGCGATCGCGCCTACATCAGCGAGGTAGGTGATTCGTTGAGAGAGAATTCCAGCTTGGCGGGAGCCCTCTGCTTCTGCGACTTCGCGAATATCTCCAAGAGATGCACTGGGGGTAGTGCGGAGAAAATCAACTGCGCGCCCTAAAATTTTGGCAACAGAACTTCCGTTCCGGTTACAGAGTTCACTGAGGTTGAAGTGATCACCTTGAAGAATGAGATTTTCGGCCTGGTTCATAAAGCGGTCACTGACAACGGCGCCCTTGCGAATAACGATGAGGTAGAAAAAGACGAGGCAGATGGCAACGACTGATAGAACGGCCAGAGGAATCATCATGACTCCACCTTGCTGGAGGATTTCTAGGAAATCGACAGTGGCGGGCGCTGTAGTGTCTTCAGCACCAGCTTGCTGTGCATTAGCGATCGCGAATAATGAGAGGGAAAGGAGGAGAATGTGTTTCATGGGAAATTGCTCAAGATGGCTATGACGTTTTATGAGGTTTCGTGCAAGCCTTCGATGCAACAATATCAGAAGAAATTCACTAAACTAGTGTCTCATAATCTTTAAAATGACGGACTGGTGGGGTGAATTTTTTCTGGGACCAAGGCGGTAAAGTGAAACTGAATCGGGATTCACTTTTGCTTTACCAACGCCGGGAGCGGGAAAAAGACACCCCATGTTGCTTACAACGATTTATAATTCTTAGATTAGGTGAATCCTGATAAGGGAAAGGTTTCGATAAGACGGAGTGGAACTCGAGCCTATTTCCAGAGGCTGTCGTTGGCCAGAAAGAACAGAATCCCGATTCAGTTCTTTCTGACCGCCTAAGCCTCTAAAAATATACTCTTCGCCAGTCTGCCATTTTAAAGGTTATGAGACACTAGATCCTTTCTTAATGTGGACTTTTTGGGATGATGGGTTTTAGTACCTTTTTTGAAAAAATTGAATTTCTTTTATCGCTTTACACTCTAACTACTGTAATCTTAATCAAAATGAAGTTGCCCGCCCTCATCTCCACATTGCTTTGTATTGCGCTTTACGCAGTGCAGGTGGTGGTGCCGTGCAGTAGTTGCGCGGTCGAGACTTGTGTTCCTTCCGAATGCAGTGGTTGTGCGAACCATGATGGTGCACCAGGTGAGGAACCGGATGAATGCTCCTGTGATATCGAATTTCCTTCTGTGAGTTGGGACAACGGAAAGTCTGACTCTAAAAATGAGCAGAAATTAGTCGCTATTCAGACTAATTTCGACAGACCCTCTTTTTCCTTTTTGCACCGTCAGGTTGTTACGACTTTAGCGTTACCTCCTCCTAGGCAGGTGAACGCTCAGGCAATGTATTGTTTATTTTTGATTTAGGTTTGTGATCTTTTTCACATTTCCTTGGTGATGGCTCCTTGAGGGCAAGGGTTCTGTTGTCACCACGTTTACTCACCTATTAACCAAAATTTAAAAATCAAAAATATAATACCTATGAAAACAATATCATTAATCATCCTATCAATCGTTCTCACCCTTTCGAGCTATGCTGGCAACAGCGGTGCTAAATGGGAGGACTTCACTCAAAAGCAAATTATCGAGCATCTCAGCGGAACACTCGATAAGACCACCATGGCAGTAAGAGTCAAAGGACTTGTCTGCGAAAGCTGTGGAATAGGTCTCCGCAAAAAAATCTCAAAACTAGATTCCGTAAACTCTAAACGCTTTAACAAAGGCGTGGAAATGGATGTTTACAAGATGGTTTTGACGATCGCCTTCAAAGAAGGGGCTACTATATCCCCCGAAAAGCTGAAACAAGCGATTGAGGATGCGGGGTATGAAGCTGTTTATCTGTATGAGAAGAAGGGCGGGAAAGTTACTTCTAGCACATTATAGTTCTGAGTATGAGAATTCTACTTTCGATCTTACTGGTTCTGCCGTTAGCAGCGGATCAGCCGATTATGAATATGATGCCTCGCTGGGACGGTGGATTTGGCTTTCAATTAATGCAACAATACCGCACGGAATCTGAGCTGCTGGATGGCAAGGATGAAGTGGGTGACGGATTATCTGAGTCAGTTCATTTGTTGCATCTAGAAGGCGTTTACACTTGGGATCGATCGATTCGATTAACAGCGAAGCTGCCTTTTGTTCTAGATGCAGAGCGTGAACTGCTGGATGCAGCAGGGAATAAGGTGACCCAGACCGATAGTGGAGTGGGCGATCTCACGTTAGCCTTACCGCTGAAGAGGTATTTCAACGAAACCGATAAATCTGGCTCGTGGACGTTTGCACCTCAACTCCGCGTTCCTTTGGGAGAAAAAGATGAGTATAGTGTCTATGATCGAGCTTGGGGAATGGGGCTTTCTTTCGGATATGAGCAGGAGACGTCAACAAGCTTTTTGGCTGTTGGTGTTTCGGGCTGGTTCTTAGAAGGGGATGAGGACGAGGAGCTTCATGCTCATCTCGATCTCGGATGGAACTTCAATTCACGAGGGCAGCTGCTTCTAGAAACAGATGCACATTATGAATCTGATGGTTCTTACACGGTGAGCACAGGACCGGCGCTGTATTACCGAATCACGGATCTGGTTCATACACGATTAGAGTGGAAGGTGGATGTGGTCGATTACCAAAAAGAGCTTGATCATGGAAAGGGTCAATCGATCAAGGTCGGTGTCGGTTTCGTGTGGTAAGCTACTTCGCCCGCTCACTCCCCCAAATATGCACATGGAGCCGATCTGAAAGTCGGTATCCATGTTGAATACAAAGCTCTGCGACACTAGGAAGTTGTTCGTGGAGCTTTTTTGATGTCACACCCTCCGGCATGAGGATGATGCGTGAAGCAGGAATATTGTAAGTGACTTCTAATTCTCGAATGAAAACCAGATCCTCAGGAGTAGAGACGACGAATTTAAAGTAGCTACGCTCATAATTTGCGAACCATTGAATACTTTCAGGTTTAAGCGCTTTTGAAGAAGAGTTCCCCGAGTGAGGGAGCTTGAGCGAGACGTTAAACTGGATTGCTCGCATAGGTGCAATCTTTTCAGGAATAAGCGTGCCGTTGGTCTCGACTTCTACAATCCAGTCAGGGGGGAGCTGTTCCAGTAATTCGGCGATTTCGCTTTGTTGTATCAGTGGCTCTCCACCGGTAATAATGAGATGTTGGCAGGGAAACTTAGCGAGTTTATCGAGGATTTGGGGAATACTGTAATCTAGGATGACCTCTTCTTTTTTAAATTTCTCTCCCGTGGTTGTTTCCCAGCTCGTGCCTTCCCAGTTCCAGGTATAAGGGGTGTC
>CALKLP010000153.1 GCA_937991965.1 uncultured Verrucomicrobiales bacterium | reverse complement strand
GTAGCACCGGTGTTGCCGTGTTTTTCTCTATCGAGCAGCCTGTGCGTAAGAGAGAGAAGGAATCGACGAAGAAAACATGACAGGGGCGGGGGGGGGCGGGCTGAGGGGGGTGGGAGCGTGGCATCGACGCGCCTCCTGTTGTTCTTGCCGTAAAAACTTGTGTTGACAGCTTTTTTATCGGTAACTATCCGGTTCAATGTGTGCGTACCTGGCGGGAGGTATATGAGCCCACACCATTCGGCGTGCATCACAGGGTGGGCCTCACCCCCCATAAACCACAAGGATTAGGGAAAAATGGAAAGTGTCCTATTTATTTGCATAAAGAGGAATCACGTTAGTTTTTTCTCAATTTTTCTGTTGAATTCGTGTCGCATTGCACGCGTTACGAGAACGTTGTGGTTATCAATGCACCCCCCAAACCACCCCAAGTGGTTTGCTTCTCTCCGTTATAATCAAAGAGGAGAGCTAACACATCTTGACGAGATATTCTTCCATTAAAAAACAAAAAAGGAGGGGGGATACAGACGTCCGGCTGGGTTCACCAACCAATCGATTACCTCATTTTCCTGACGTTCTTAGCGATAACTTCGACTCTCTTGTGCTCGGCGTGGTCTTGTTAGCCTACCCGTGATATCTGATCCCAACACTTACAGGGGGTGTAATGCCCATCCTGACCCCAACCCCAAGTCCCGAGAAAAACATTATTCATTATCTCTACGTATGTAATGAACCGCGTTTTGACGGTTGCCTTGTTCACGGAAAGCGTCACTTCGTCTTACAGGCAAACCTATCATCCTCCGACCGCTGATCTATATGTCTGGAAATCACAACACCATGACGGCCGACGGTTTCGTTTGACCAATTGCGGCAACACAAACAGAACACAGCAGAAGCAGTGCTGCACAACAACCAAACTTCCGAACGAGTACCGCATGCGAGGTCAGGAAGATTCCCAGCCCGAGCTTCTCTACGCGACACTATGTAAAGGATCAGCGCCAGGAAATGACGGCAGAAAGAGAGGCGTGCTCCGGTCTGACGTTCGTTTGTGTTAGGAATGCATGGCAATTTTCGTTATCGAGCCAATTCCACTGGTACTGTGCACCGTTATCAGAATATCGGAAACGAGCGGCAGCTATCATCATCTGGGCAGTAGGGGAGACGGATGTTCACGCCCGGAAGACCGTTCGGGCAGGGTCACTCCCTTGGTGTGGGGAGCCGGTTTCCGGCTTGCTCCACGCCCGCGAACGAAAAGGAGGCTTGAACTTTGGACGTATCCACGCGATCCGTCGTTCCTGAGGTTGTGGTGTGCCGATGAAGAAAGAGACGGGGCTCCCGGCCGAGGCCCTTTTACCAAGGTGAGCGATACGATCTCCGCCTGTAGAGAAGTCGTTGCGAGTGCATCCACGGAGAAACGACGTGGCTGGCTACACAACATACAGGCTCCCGTGTTGACTCTTTATGCCGTTTATGCCGCGGTTGAAAGGGAAGAGGCGCCTACAAGCGCAGAAAATTAACAAGCATAGGTCTAGCCCAGCGGACGAACGGCTCCCTTTACAGATTAATCAGTACATGGTGATGGCGGTCAAAGAAAAAGCACTAGCATCGGTTCAGTCTGAACAGGCGTTCGAACTAGCAATACTCGACGGGTGCTCATCGTGGTTAAAACGCACCGAGCTCACCCCTGGTCAGCTGTCGGAGCACCGATGCTGTACTCGGTGGTCCTGCACCTGCGTAGTTGCTAGTTAATGCACCCTTGGAAATTAAGGAGGCACACACAGTAGAGCCGAAATCCCCTAGAAGGCGATATATTCGGAGCGATACGGATAGCATCGTCGTCGTGATCAGCACAAACACTATGAGGACCTTAACCCAGTGCCACCACTTGCGGTAGTGGACGAACGGCAAGCATAACATTCAGCCTTTTCGTCGTGGGCAAGTGGAGTATTACGTGTACCTGTTTCCGGCGGTGATCATGCCTATGAGAAAAAGTCTATATTAAACTTGGACGTAGTCTTCGTGGGAAGTGGAATTTCCTTTCCCGCCGTAAATCTGTGAAACTTACCGTAAGGCTAGCAGGATGACGGCTCTGCGAACATCGGGTGCTCTGTGATAGTCGTGCCTCTGCGCTGTCGAACACACGGCGACCATGCAGAGGAAAAACTTCGCCTATGGCGATCTTTGGTTGAATTCCCCTCCTCGGTGGAGCGAGAGCAGTCAGTGACGTGTAAATCCGTTTTTTTTCGGGGTGCTGGTGATGAATCTCTTACGGGGATTACAGGTGGAACGTGTTGGGAATATGAGCCTTGGATTCATATCTAAGTTAATGCGCAGCCTATTCGAGCGGCCTGTTCGCACGAATAAGACATTGTACAAGCAGTTGAAACACACGTTAAATCTTACGTTGAATCTTTGGTGTGACTTAGATGTAAATGTAGACTTGAGCATGTTAAGGTTGTCCCGTTCTCCCGGCGTTCTACCGGACTACAGGCATTGTTCCGTGATGATCAAGGAGAGATTCAGCCCACCATGATCACTCTCCCTTCTCTCTCATGTCTCTCTCCTTTTTTTCCTTGTCCTCTCTCTTTGGCCTCAAACGCCCTTTCCAAACTATCCCTTTTTTTATCGCAAGTGATCTTAACAGACACTTCGGTCCCACCTCTGCATCTTTTCGCTTAGAAGACAAAGCTTCCACACAGCCGTTGAGTTCACAGGCTATTCACAGGTTATGAGCCTCGACCTTTGATATAAACATCGATCGGCACCAAGCGACATCTCATTGAAGTTTTTCATATTTTACCGGGAAGTTTGAGACAAAACCTCAATAACCGGACTGCAGCATCAGCATCAGCATAAGCATCACCATGAGAGTCTACAAAAGCAGCTGATGCGGTGGACAAGCTCGTTAGAGCTGTCAACGGCAAATTTAATGGGCTCAAGTTCGACGTATGGAAACGCACGGCTCAGTTTGTGATATGCATGCGTCATTCCGGGATCTCTGATGTTTTGGAAGGGCGTCCTTGCCTCGAGCCCAAACTAGTTAGTCCTCATCCATCTTCTACGAGAAGTAGGCCCTCATGAGCTGAAACTCGCAGCCAGGCCGCTGACGAAACGGACACTCAGTCCGGGGAAGCCCCCCCGGCTGATACGGCAGAAAATGGACAACCGGACGCAGCGAGTATTCTCGTGAACACGGCGCATCTGATACCATGATCTATAGAATATTCTACACTCCCAGCCGCAACATCAGTTTGATGGGCCACGGATGACAACATCTCGAATTTGGAAGACCTCAAGAACTGGCTCCGCGACAACCGTCTTCTGTTTGACTCCTTGTTCCTGAGCACATCGGGAGCTTCGGCCAGCTTTCTTCTACAACTCAAGCCAAAACGAGGTGAACTTGCGAATGGGAAGGCTGCTTGGGATGGTATGGTTACAAAATATCGAATTTTTACCCGCCAACGTAGAAGTATACTAAAACGGGAACTACCTCAAATGGTCATGTCGGAATAGCAAGACCCAGCCTTTTTTTTAAACTGAAGTATACTATTTGAGGGATGAGCTGGTATGCATGGGAGAAGTATTCAACGATGGCAGCATACTGGATATAGTGCTGGAAGGACTCACGGATGAATACCTCAAAATATAAAACATCGTCGAAGCAGATGATGAGTTCACACTCGACCGAGCTGTGATAACAATGCGTAACATGTACGCAAATAGAGCTATGCCAAACGGGCCTTCGCGAAAAGCGATGGGGCGTGAGTCTGCTATGATCGTCACGTAAACACCCTCAGCAGTAGTGACCTGCTCACACGGCAAAAATACTGGCCATCGATTCGAAAATTGCTTTAAACGCAAGGGAATGTCGGAGAAAAAACCTCCCCCAACATCTCGAAAAAAATCGTGGTGTAGCCTGCATGGCACAGATCGCCATGATATTAGCGACTGTCGGTCTCAAAAGCGGGACGACAGCAAAAACCCGTCGCCCTCGTCCCAGTCAACAAAACGGCCGGCACAATAACAACCGCAGCATTCACGCCAACACCGCCACAACTCCAAATTCAACAGGCAAATGGAAGCTTACGTTCCAGTGATACATTCTCCATCCGCTACTTCATCTGCGACTACAGTAGCTACGTCTATGTCCTTCGCGACTCCTCCCTATCCATCTTTATCTTCAGCTGGTTCAGGTTGTTCTTTTATCGCCGCAACTCCGATCAGCATCGCTACACAGCCCGTCAAATTCACCGTAACTGCGGACAGCAGAGCTTCTGGCCACTTCATCGACAATCAGCTTCTACCTGTCATCGAACTCAAGATGAGCCACTACATGTACCTGAACCCTTCTCTAACAATTAAACGCAGCAGGAAAGCATCGCCTTTATGGCGTTGGTCAAGGGGTTCTGGTCGTTCAAGTGTTGGACCATCTAGGCTCGAAGCACTCTGTGCAGCTTCCCGTTACGATCCTACCAGGGCTAGGCAGGCACCTATTTTCCGGGGGATCATCAGGAATGAAAGGGGTCAACACGATTATCGCCAACAATTCGTATCTGGACATGGGTGCATTTGCTATACCCCTACATAAAAGCAGCCACTGCTCTACTCTGGACATCTCAACCTCACCACTAATGCAACTTGCCGAAAACCTGAGCTTTTCCGACCATTTCCGGCAGCAACTTCAAACTGGAAACCGTCCTCGCTGTTCACGCTTCGACTGCTACTATTGATAAAGCTACTTTCCTGTCAACACCCGTCCGAGCTAACATCTGGCATAAGAGGTTGGGTCATCCCAATAGGCTGGTGACGGCCAAGGTGAAACATATCGCAGAGTGTGGGGTAAATTTTTTAGACATTTCATCGGCGTTTGATGCGTGCAACATCAATAAAAGCACTCAACAGAAGCACCCTAAGACATCGCGGCCTGACCCTTCCAGCTAACGTTACAAGATGGTGGGTACTGACCTGCCAGGAGCGGTGACGCCCAAGGCGATGGGAGGATACGCCTACATGGCAAAACATACCGACCATCACAGAAGGGTAAAAACAGTCTCCTTCATCGAAGAGCTGCCTACCGTTCTACAAACAGCAGACTCGGCCATTTCTCAAGCAAGAGCGCGTCAGCTGGCCTTAGAATGCGAAGATTCTCCGAAACAGCAGTTCGAGGTCGTCTCGCAGTACATCGGGGCTGTCGGAATGGACGAAATAAACCCTCCGACATATATTTCAGCATCCACACCTACGCGCAAGCTATGGCCTCACCACGCGCGGAAGAGTGTAAACATTCAGCGACAAAGATCAACGACTTCAGCACGGAGAACTCCCGCTAAGCTCCAACACCTCGAAGTCGCAACTGCAGCTCCGGTCCGCAAGACCGCCTATGACCATTGTGACTGCCTTGAAAGAATCTCAGGCACCCTCACATGATCTAAAACGCCGTTGCCTTGTGGGGTTTGATACAAGATTGCGGCGTTTCATAAGTGGGAAGACATTAAGCCCGTTTTTGATTCTGCCGTGTGCGGTCGAATTTTTCATTCACCGACAAAACGTGATGCACCGAGGATGGAGTAGCGCATTACGCACAACCAATAGGCAATGCACCGACAAAACGATTGGCCTATCATAACTCAACTACAAGACTGCAATGGACCGAGGAAGGAGAAGGCTCACGCGCACATCGTACCAAAACCTTTTCCCCCTTC
>CALKLP010000152.1 GCA_937991965.1 uncultured Verrucomicrobiales bacterium | reverse complement strand
CGTCCTTACCAAGCCTCTTTTCGGCGATCATCTTCACCTGGTGCTCCAATACACTAAATACCCCTCTAGACCTCTCTATGCGCGATACCTCTCCTATCCCTATGTCGGCCGGCTTGATGAAGTATTTCTTGCAGGCGGCCTTTTGTCCCATGACGTGGTATTCAATTTTGTCGCTGCGACATTTCTTGCAAACAATCGTTTTGTAGAAAGGGTGGATAGGTACACCGGAGACGGTCTTGCTGCACGAAACACACCTCCACTCCGTGAAGGAAGATCGTATTATGATGCTGCGTAGACCTGCCGAGACATGATAAGGTTCGTACGGACTCTTTGGGCACCCGACGGGCAAATATGTCTTCGCGCAAAGTTCACCAGAGTCCATGACTGCCTTCATCCTCCTCTCGGAGCGTCTTGTCTCAAAGGCCGAGACGGGATCCATGAAGCTCATGATGTTGGATAAAGTCGTCTCAGCATTTATGACGTCCATTTGTTATTTTGTTAACCTGTTGTTTGAGCTTTAATTTAAATTTCAATCTTTAATTGTTAATTATTAGTAATCCCTTGTCCCTGTAGCTGTTATAAATACACACAAACATTTTTTATTTTGCCTTCTTCACGAGGACGATCTTGGTGGCCCCGTTGATCTTCTTCTTGGAGACGGTGTGAGACCTGGAGTATTTTTCCCTAACGAGGCGCTCGTACACGGAAAAAACCTTCTTGTGGAAAGTGGAACCCCTCTTGGCCTTCACGAACTTGTCCTGGTACTGCTTCGAGGAAGAGACCTCCTTGACCGCCTTTCTCCAAAGCTTGAGGAGCCCGTTTTCCGACTTCTTGGCGAGGATGGACTTCTTCTTCGAGACAATGGCACCACTTTTGTTGTAAGCAAGGTCCTTCTTAAGCAGACCACCCGATGTTTTTTTCGCGGTTCCATGCATTACCTGGGCACGGGATCCGATGTTGATGGTAGAAGTCATTTGTTCAGTTACGATAAGACGTGTATACCAATGGTAAATATAAAAAAAACGAAATTTGCGCGTGTTGTTGTCTGTCCACGCATGGTAAAAAACACGAACCACGTAAAAAATATACAAAAAATATTGGACACATATATGGGACCGCTGATGTTCACAACCATGTCACCTTCAATGAGGAACCTCTCCTGGGATATCAACCAGGAAAACGTACTCGAGACTTTGGGTCGGGCGGGGGGGTCCCTGGAATCCAGGCTTGTCTTGGGTCACTTCATGGCCGGCATAAGGGACGAGAGGTTTGCTAACAAGAAATCGCTAAAAGACCTCTCTAATATCCTGCGAAACGTCGCTGTTCTTTCCGAGGGAAAGGACAAGAGAATCATGTGGAGGCTCAAGAAGGAGTTTCTCTAAATTATTAATATTTGGTAGTTTTATATAGTATTATATCCAAATAAATGTCTAAACTTGTTCAGGTGAATCGAATCGCCAAGAGGCTGGGAATATCAGAAAAGATACAAAAATCTACACGGAAATCTAAAAAGTTTATGGTTCGATACAACGGGAAGCTCATTCATTTCGGGGCCACGGGTTACGAAGACTTTCTGGATCACAAGGACCCCGACAGAAGAAGGAGTTACCTGGCGCGCGCCAGGGGGATAAGGGATGGACATGGAAAACTCACCCACAAAAACAAGAACAAGGCCAACTTTTGGGCCATCAATATATTGTGGTGATACTGGTTCGTAAAACGCACCAGGAACCAAGAACTAATTTCTTCGAACCACTCTTCTCGATCGAAAAATTGACCCCCCTTGCCATAACGCCCCATAAGACAAAAAAACAAATAACATGAAGGAAGTCAACATCATGGAACTTATCGATAACAGACAGGACGTCCTCTCCGAGATACTAGGATTCTGTGGAGGATCGTACATGTTGTCCGGGAGGGTATCCAGGAATTGGAACAGTGTATACAAGATGAGGAACAGGACCACGACGACTTCTGCGAAACACTGTACGTCGATCGATTCCATATGGGACTTTTTGGAGGATGAAACCATCATCAAGACAAGATCGAGTATGCTGGCGCTTTTCGAGAATTGCAGGAAGCTCGATGTACAATCGATAGAGTCCACAGGAAAGATTATCAGGATAAAGAAGAATTTCATCAGAATGTTCCGATGGAGCGACGAGGACCTTAACCAGTACGCCAACGAGTGTGTCGACTCCCTTCGGAGCAAGGACACCCACAAGGATTTCATCGGAACTATACTGGAGGAGATAGTCATGAAGGCGAACCAGTTCAACAAGAAGGGCGTCATGTTTGATATAATGACCAAGTACTATGCTTGTTTCCCGGAGAAGAGAGGGTGTAACGTCTTCACTTTCGTTATTGCTCAGTATCGATTTCTAGATATTCTTGTGGAGTACGTCGAGAAGTACGAGGATGGTACGTACAACATGTGTGTGATAAACAAGTCGACCAACGAAGAAATCAAGGAGGATTTAAGACAAAGAACGTGTGTACTGTGAATTTACGAATGCGTGTATTTAATGTTCAGAATAATGTAACCTATTAAAATACCAACACAATACCATAATCATGATTCGATTGTTGGTGGTGTTTACAATGTCTCTGGTGACCGAGGCATACAACGTGGCTGTCGTAGGAGGGGGGCCGTCGGGTCTGCTTTCCGCGATAGCGCTGGCTCGTAAAGGAAACAAGGTTACCGTGTTTGAGCATAAGCTCAATGAACCCATCAGTGATTCCAGGAGTTACAACCTCCTTCTTTCACAGAGGGGGAGGAGTGCCCTGGATAGGTTCGAAATAGACTACGCTATGGACTCGATAACAGTGAGTAAAGTCGTACGACACGTTAACGGAAACGAAAAGCCCGACACCGTAGTGTGTCAGCCATCCGTCTCAATAGACAGAAACGACCTCACAAAGTGTATACGGTCCAAGGCGGAGGAGTGGGGAGTTACCGTAGAGAATTCATTCTTTTACGACATGGACATCGATAAAAAGCAGATACGCCTTGGAAAAGGATCGGTGGGTTACGACCTCCTCGTAGGGGCAGACGGAGCAAACTCTAAGCTGAGGTATGCCCTCGGAAAGTACGACAGGAGATTCTCGTTGAAGGAAGAAAAGGATGATCGCTTGTTCAAGGCGTTTCGTGTCTCGAAAGAGGAGATGAAAACACTGAGAGGATACGAAGAATCTTGGGACGGGTCTTTTCACGTGTGGCAGGGGTCCAGGTCGGAACTCATATGTCCTCCCACCACCGATGGGGGTGCAACCGGAGTTTATGTTTCGGAGACAGACGATTTTTATACATCAAGGTTCCCGGAGGTATTCGATAACATCGACCATTCCCGTGTGGAAAAGTTTAAACAAATGCACCCAAGTCGACAAAAATACGTCTACTGTTCCCACGTAGGATTAGGGGATGTGATACTGGTAGGAGACGCTGCCCACACCATGCCCGCGTCCTTGGGACAGGGTGTCAACTCGGCGCTGGAAGACGCGGTGTGCCTAGACCGGTGTCTTTCCATAAGACTCCACGTGGATGAGATGGTGCAGACCTACAACAACTCTAGGATAAAAGACGCGCACGCCGTTTGTGATTTATCCAAGAGAGGTTTTGGCGGGGGAGATAGGAGTAACAGGGGGCTGGGGGTAAACAAGATGATGTCCTACCTGGGCAGACCGGATATATCGTACTCGGACATCCTTTCGTTTACCTCTGACTCAAAGCATACGTAGTTAAATTTTAATCTAGATACTCCACATCTCCAGTACGATCGTACTCGACGCGTCTCCTGTCTTCCTCTTCGCGACGAGAGGTATACTTGTTGATTAAAGTCTCCATGATCTTGATCTTGTTGTCTTGAATCTTCTCGAGAGTAAACAACAGTGCGGGATTGTCCTCCGTAATCAAGTGCGCCAGGGCCAGTATCACGAGCATAACGGCCACTGTTTTCCTAAACTCAGTCATGACCCGGGGCCTAGTCCCCTTTCTCATGGGATCCATGTTGCGAATCCTACCCAGGAACCGGTAATTCCTTTCCGACGGGCTCAGACACCTTTCGCGAGAAACCATGGAGGCATCACCACCCGACAGTTTTACAGAAGACCTAGCGGAAGACTTGATGGAAGGCTTGACGCAGGACCGTTTAACCATAAGATCCGAAAGAGTGTTCAGCCACGTATCTATGTCTTCGAAAGATTCATCGTACTCAGCGGGAATGTATTTGGACACGTACTCGATCACCGGGCCCTGGAGGGAC
>CALKLP010000151.1 GCA_937991965.1 uncultured Verrucomicrobiales bacterium | reverse complement strand
CTAATGATACTCAACATAGAGAACCTGATGAAGGAAATTTATGCCGAGCTGGGTCCGGGTCATAGTGAGAGGGTATACCACAATGCAGTTGAGGTTATGTTACGGGAGAAGCGAATTCGTTATGAGACGGAACGCATCATCCCTGTGGTATTTAGGGGTCATGTGATAGGAAATGTTAGGGCTGATATCATCATAGATGGACGATGCATTCTCGAATTTAAAACGATTCGGACTCTCGGAGATGGGGCGGAGTTACAGGCTCATAATTATCTTCGTCTGACTGGTCTGAATCTTGCATATCTGATAAATTTTCCTCCTCACCCTGGTCGGGAGGTGGAGGTGAAAAAAATTGAGAAAGGACCATCAAAGGAAGAACTCGAGCAAGAATTCGGTAAAATTCTCGACCATCATCGTAGTGTGTCTGCGGATCTATCACAACTGCTTCTAGGAGTTCCCGAGCCTGGGACAGATGATGTTTAGCCTGTTCGATACAGTAGTGCATCGCTGGATCTGTTGACGCCATATGGTTAAAATGTGGGAGCACATGGGTCTCTAAATCATAGAGCGCACACAATGCGTGTTCCTCATCGGGTGTCATTTTTCCTATATTTGAATACATTGTTATTCGACTTAGGTAGTTGATATGCGGGCACTGAACCATTGGGTGGTTTCTTACAATAAATTCGACAATCACAATTTTGTCGTGTGCATAAAAGGTCTTTCTTGTTTGCATAGCATCGTATTGGTAACATATAGTCTTTCATCACATAACGTATAATTCGATCAATGAAAATCATTTCATAAATTTACCTTTAACCCAATCTCTATCCTCTTTAAAAAACTTAGACAGTGGGAATAAATTCCCATTTAAGATCATTACAAACCTTTTTCCAAATAACATCTTGTTGGTAAAGCTTCTCTTTTGATTTAAGTAGTGGAAAGTATTGGAGATACTCATCTTCGCTTAAAAGTTCACAAAATTTATAGAGAACATAGGAATAACTGAGAAAATTCTTCCTCTCTGTGGGGCAGTTATCATCAAATGGTCGTTGAATATCTTTGAACATGATTCGTAGTGTTTCTTCTAGTTCTTGTGGCATGTTTGGAGGTTTAATTCCGTTTAAAATATTTGTGATGTACGGAACATGTTCATAGTATTTATTTAACCGAAGCTTCTTGAGTAGTCCCCTAATTTTAGCGTGTGTTATATCTTCCAACTTTTTGATTTTCATCTTTTTGAGTTCACCTCTCAATTGTTCTATGACCTCCTCAGGTATTGTAGTCATCTCTTGAGCTTGGAATTGTGATAACCACTCGTTGAAGTGATTCTCTCTCTTATAGGAATAGTTCACAATCTTCTCAGAAGTCTCTTGTTCTTCACGGTAGGTCAGTTCTTCACTCATCGCACGAGCAACGATTTCTCCGCACCCGTCACACACCAAGTCCGCCGTGTCATGAAAATGCACGATATTACTATATTCACACTTTTGACATCTCTCTATGGCTATAGATTCCCTCGGTCTCGATATGTTTTGTTTCTCCACTTCAATTAGGTACTCATTAAAGATATCTTTTCGTTTTAGACCCACGGTTTCTTTGACATTAAATACATTATCTGTATTTGACTCTTCCCCATTCTCATCTGAATGTTGATTCATATAAGGCATACATTTCATTATGTAATCAGCCATCTCGTATTCATATTTTCTCTTATTATCTGGGTCGGTTTTCATCAGTTCTTTCCATTGGTCTAATTTGTTATTATACCTACTTAAAAAGTTACCTTCCATTCTATTATAAAGAAATGCTTGTCAAACTTTTAAGTAATCTTTTATTTCTGTATAAAAATTTAACCACGCCACATGACTATAAAATTATTAAGGAGGAGTTGGAATACAAGATTGATTACGACTTAAAGTACCAAACTGACGACAAATTCTGGGTGGAGGAGAGTAAGGATTGGGATGGTATACTAGACGAGTATTATGTGGACGTGACTGGTCGTGATTTTAGGTCCACAGCAGTTCCACAAAATGTTAAATACATTATTTTACGTATAAAGTATTTTTACAACGGACATGTGTATACAGCAATTTCGAATGATATTAACTTTAAACCGGGTGAGAATGAAGACACTGCTATGCACTTTAGTATCCCTTTGAGTAGTGCTTGGATAGTTGATCATGACGATAAACCTATTCGAAACATTACTGAAAAGGTGAAACGATACAGTGGACCACGAAACGATTTTCATGGACAGAAGGTTCCACTCGAACATTTACTATATTATGATAGGATCGTGCTCGAAGAACGTTTTCCAAAAATTGTGCTGAAAAATACATTAGGTATGAAGAAGGTTCTATCAACTACAGAAGATTTTACTACAGGTCTTCAGATACCTTAGTTGCCAGGTAAAATTTGAGTTCACCTAAATTAGCCACATTATACTTTAGAATCAAAAACCTGTTTCCATTTTCCTGTATAATTTGCACAGACGCACACATACTCGTCGCCTTTGTAAAGATATTCAGGTATTTTAGACTATATAGACCCGTAATCGTGGGACTATCATCAAGACATTCAATAGATGTCTCTTGATTTGCAAAGTCGCCGTCACACTTAAACTTGATTTCCTTCCCAGACCTTTTAATTTCAATATCTGTGCCAATGTTGGACATATCACGACAGAGTCTCTGAAAGTCTACGGATGGTAGAGTAGTGATAGTAGTCATCTCAATGTCTGGAACCTCGATACGACTCTCATTTATATCGAGGAGCTTAAGTTGAAACTTTGTATTGGTTTTCTTAGCTTCGCTGGAAATTTCGATATTCATATGTTCTTTAGATTTAATTTCAATTTTCAAGACATCGTTATTAGTGATGGTTTTCAAAAGTTTAAAAGTATTTGAGATGTTAATACCCGCTATGATTTCCTCTTGTTCGCATTTATACTCTTCAAAGTTGTCAGCGGCTAAGAAAATGTCAATGAGAGAGGTTCGGGCTGTATCGAGTGTCACGATATACATACCCTGTGGACGAAAGTAAATATTCACATCATTGAGAATATCTTTCAGGACTTCGAAAGTCGACTTGAAAGCCGAAGCTTGTATAGTGACCAATTTCATATCTACTTCAACATGTGCGTTAGATCTTTAAATTGGTTCTATTATTTCAATTCTGTATACGCGACACCCTTGGAAACTTCACGGCTTATCTTTTCTTCGAGCTCTTTAGTCATAGGTGGTTGGAGGGAGCGACCGTAGTCATCCAGGGCAAATAGATCAGTTTGTGGTTTATCATTATCCAGGGAAGTCATGGAGCATCCAAAGGCACCAATAGAACTGTTAGTCACCTCTTTAGCTGGAAGAAGGGAATCTAACCAGTTCTTTATTTCTGTGCCAACCAGTATCTTTCCGTTCTTTGTGAGCATCGTTGGAACTCGATTTATCTTATTTTGGTAGTTGGGTGGTATGCCCTGTGTATTAACATTATGATAATGAACGAGTTGCTTCAATTGTTGATGTTGGTTTATGTACTCTATGACATCCATCGAATGTTTGCACCTTGGACTGTAAATCAACAACGACATCTATTATGTATATGGTATTTTCTAAAAAAAAATTAACGCATAATAGTAAATATGAACTACTTGTTAGTGTTCACTCTCATCGTGATAGTGATTCTTCTGACTACCAATATGGAATCATTCACTGAAACATTCGGTCTCTCAGGCTACACGAAGTCAGCGGGTTCCGTCAAGATGAATGACCCCAGACCAAACCTCACTGGGTTTGAGGAGTTTGAGGTTAGCGTAGACAATGACATGATGGAGGAGTTTGTCCTCCAAGCCAATAAGGAAATCTCTAAGCGCACTGGTATCTGCACGTATATCATAGAGACTACGGCCATCAAGGGTTACAGGAAGGAGAATACTACAATCTATGAGGTCATGTTCATGACTATGAAGAAGGGTGGTTTTTCCTTTGGTTTCTCTGTCGTCGCCTCCTTCGAGGTTGAGAATGGTAAGATGCGTATCGTTTCCCTTCGCTCACAGCCCATTGGTGTTGAGGCTCCAGGTGACGTTTCGGCGTTCACCGAAGGTTCTGCTGGAAAGGAGTTTGTTCAGTATGAGCTTGTCAAGGAGGCTGCTGTCCCAACCAAAGGTGAGTTTGATTCCGCAAAAAATAAGTTGGAGTAATTGTAATGTTAAGCATCAATGACGTCACTAAGATTGATGAAAAAAGAAAACAAATCAAAAAGGAAATTTATATAAAAATATATGAACAGTTTTCTACTAAAATTAAACAATCTGTGGAGTATGGACATAAACAAATATTTCTCACCGTTCCGGGATTTTTACTCGGCTATCCTACATTTGACAGGAGACTCGCGGCAAAATATGTCGCTCGACAGTTTGAATTGGGTGGTTTCACAGTTAAACTTTTGAGTGATCATGACATCTACATAACGTGGGTCACACCCAAAAAGAAAAAGGAACGGAGTGAGGAAGCTGATGATACTGATTTGCCTAATTTACTGAATCTCAAAAAGATGGCGAATCAATACAGGAGAGGTGCGTAGGAAGAGACTATTTTAAAAACCCTATTAATCATAAATGGACAATTTGAATGTATTGGTAGAAGCCAAGAAGGAGTACTTGGGACAGATGTGCCTCATTATGTGTCCACCTATGATTGAAGTTTTTCAGGAAATGTATGGTGAAGCGGTGAAGACCTCAAAGGGAAAGCAGGTTCTCATTATGTTCCAAAAGCTCTTGAAGGAGGTCCCTAACTGGTCTAACGCTATGTCCAAACGTCACGCGGATAACGTTACTGATAGGTGTTCTTGGTTCGGTGATCTTCTAGCGGCGGTATTTGTTGCATGCACTAAGATCCTCTCCGCAGTTCGCCTCAAAGCGGATAACAAAAAGATTTCCCTAAAGCTCCCCACAGATGAGGTTTTCATTCAAACCTGCTACAACAATGCGGCGAAAGACCTCTATCGAGATCCCTACGTTTTCCACGAGGAACAGAGTGAATATGCGAGGGATGATAATCTCACTACTCGCTTTTGCTTGGTCATTGAAAACACTGTGAAGGAGTTGATTCCTGTTCAGCAGATTCTTCAGACCTACATGTCCCAAGAGACGCGTGATATTTCACTCGATGGCGACGTTCAAGATAGTGCCGATCCAGATGTTTTTGACGGTGAGATGGAGGATCCCATGGGTGAGCCTGAACCTATAGATGAACCCGAGCCAGAGCCTATGGGTGAGCCTATGGGTGAGCCTATGGGTGATCCCATGATGGATCCTCAGCCTACGGGTCTGGAGAATGAATTTAAGACTGTTCCCGGTGTTCAGGCACCCGAGTCAGCACCCGAACCCGTTGCAATGCCCTCTCCAGGAGTTCCCGGTGAGCCCCCGATGGGGGAGGAAGATGACGATAATGTATTTTTCGGCGATGCACCAGAGCAGCGCACAAAAAATCCCCGTTATAATTAAATGGAACTCTCCGATTATTTACGCGACCCAGTGAGTGCCGCCCTAGTTGCAGCCGGATTAACCGCTGCTTATATTCACCTCAAGGCATACCTGAATAACGAGGGTAAGCTTGAGTTGAACAAGTACACCAAACCCGCCGTTCTCAATGCGATTCTTGTGTTTTTCATTGTTTCTGGTGGTATAGGTAAAAAGGAAGCTATTTCCAGTGAACCTTTCTAAACTTAAAGATTAAACCAGTAAAATAAGAAAATGGCGTCTGTCTCTGCTTTCAACGATATGATGAGTCAATTTCTTGTGGAATTGCACAAGACTTTTCCAGAGGAAAAAGGCGTTAAGAAGATGCTCACTTCTTTCGACATGCTCAAGTCGACGAACCCACGTCTCGTTGTCGATGGTTTCATGACAGGAGTAACCCCCTACGCCGGTAAGATTTCTGCGAAGGATGAGACATTCCTTCTCGAGGAGGTTGAGAACATCGAGTTTCTCAAGGAATTGGATATTAAGAAGTATTGGTCTAAGATGACCACCAACACTAAGGGTGCAACCTGGCAATATCTTCAGACCCTCTACATGCTTGGCACTACCATCACTTCACTCCCCGATGATACTCTCTCCCAGATTGAGAAGATCGCTAAGGGTGTGGCTGACCAAATGCAAGATGGCAACGGTGAACTTGATCAGGATGCCCTCATGAAGATGATGAGTGGTATGCTTGGTGGTCTCCCTAAAAAATAAACCTCTACATATACTAAATGAAGGCTTGGTTCGATGATCCTCAGCAGCTTATACGAGCCGACCAGGTTACTCAGTTCTGGCCCACAAGTGAGCAAACTCCAGAGGACCGAGTGAATGCGGCTTCTCGTTTCATCATTTATGTGTGTAGTATTCTCTATCTCATTCGTCGTGATCCCCGAGTCTTTGTGCTTGGTGCGACGGTTCTCGCGGTTGTCTACGTTCTTTATAAATCGAAGATGGTCAGGGAGACTTACGGTGGTTCTGTGGAAGGTGTGAGTTGTCAGATGCCCACTAATGATAATCCCATGGGTAACGTTCTTGTGACGGATTATACCGACGCCCCCAATCGTTTAGAGGCGTGCTACTATCCCACGGTTAAGTCCTATGTTAATGCGTATACCAGTGATCGTATTCCCTACGACGCTGGACGTTCTCGCACTTCTATGCCCAAGTATCTCCGCAACGCTATGGAACGCCAATTCGTCTCAAACCCTGTGACCCAAATCCCAGGTGACCAAACAGCTTTCGCTGAGTCTCTTTATGGGCGAAAAAATGCTCCAATGTGTAAGAGTGACACCCGATTCTGTAATCCTAATGCCCGTGGTGTTCAGCTCGAGGCCTTTTCTGGTCTCGGTGGTAATGGTGATAAGCGTTCCGGTATGCATGGCGGAACGGTTAGGTAGATAAATATTCTTATGTAATAATAAATGGCGTATCAGCTCCAACCTGGACTTTCCATTGTTCAAAACTCGGGTGCTCTTCCTGCCGTGAAGGCGACTGAAGAAATCTTCGTGTACCCCCAGCCCAGTTCTCTCAACTGTGGTGATTGCCGTCCAAACACCATGTTATACGGCACCGCCCCTTACATGGCTGGTAAGGGTTCCCCAGCACAATACATTGATACGAGCGATCAGCTTCGTCCCCAATCTACTTCTCGATTTAACAAGCATCTCGTTCAAACCTATGAACGTAACCTCTTCCCTCTCTCCAATATGGAGTGCAAGGTTCCCCTTCGCACTATCAAGTATGAACCTGCGAGCACCCGTGCGGATCTCCAAAATGGTATGTTTGAGCAGAGGTATCTTAATAAAAATGTTAACAAGAAGTAAGAATGGCTGATCCAGTATCACTCATGGCTGTTGCGGGTCTTGTATTTGCTGGGAGGAACTTGAGTATCAAGTCTGAACCTCCCAAGGTAGAAGACCCACTCCCGAAACAACCAACAGTGAAAATTCCAGAAAATGATTTTGAACCCCCCGTCGAGGTCTCAGGTAAGAGGGAGATGGAGAGTTTTGGCGATATTGGTCGTCAGCAGCGTAGCGGTGGTCAGGAAGTCCTCTCCATGCGCAATCGTATGTATGATCAGGGTCGAATGAACAATCTCTCTCCAATTGAGAAGCAATTGGTCGGCCCAGGTTTAGGTGTTAATGCCAATGTTCCAGCCGTTGGTGGTTTTCAGCAGAGTTTTAGGGTTAATCCAGTCAATGTTGGTGAGTATCGTTTGACTACTCTCCCAGGGCGCACTGGTCCCGCTGCGGACATTACCGGTGGTCGCTCCGCCAAGGTTGGTGAGCTTACCCATAACAAACCTGAAACTACAGCTTTCCTCCCTTCCCGTCTACCTGCGATGCCTGGACGTGCCCAAGGAATGTCTGGTGTAGTTCCCCGTAACGAACATGAGAGGACCAAACGCACTACTAACCGCTCTGAGACTGGTCATCGTGCAGATGGTTTAGGTTTCAATGGTGCGAAGCGTTTCGTTTCTGGACAGACTCTCACTCAGGACCCCACCAGGTTTAAGAGTGATCGTAACGACGAACAATACATGTATAACAATCGTCCAGCTCCAGGTATCCACAGTCATCATGGTGCTTACACCAATAGCGCCGCCTCTCAGGTTACCGCCAGGACCAATGAGGAGTTGATGAAGTATGGTTTCAGGCCTGAGGACCGCCGTGGTAAGCCCAATAGGATGGGTAACCCTGGTCGTATGAATGTTCG
>CALKLP010000150.1 GCA_937991965.1 uncultured Verrucomicrobiales bacterium | reverse complement strand
TTGTAGGGATTTAGTAAGCTTTTAGATAGTTTAGGACCTGCGAATCATGAGCCGGAGTTAACCCATTATCGCACATCCAATTATCCTGTAAGTTTCCTTATAACCAACAAACCCCAAAAGTAGACCATAAAAAAATCCGTGGAAATCTGTGTAATCTGTGGACCGAACACAACGACTTTACTTACCGTCTAGCACCGCCTTCATCGCTTCTAGGATCTTGGCTTTTTCTTCGTCTGAGGCGTCAGATTCGAGCTTGTTATTAATCGCGATATTGAGCTCCGCGTATTGATTGTGATAGTCGAAGGCTGGAAGGGTGTCATTTCCTCGCGTTTGCTTGCTACGCCCCTTGGAGATGGCACAGCTCGCGGAGAGTTCGAAGCTTTCATCGAACTGCGGGCAATGAATCTTACTGGCTTCGATCCCTTTTTCGTCCAGAATCGCACGTAAGGTTTCGCGGGATTGGTCTTCGCCATGATTGAGGAAGAGTCCGCCGATGACGGGACTACGCTCCATGATCCAGTTGACGAGCTCACCTTGATCGGCATGGGCTGAATAGTTTCCGAGGCGGCGCACTTCTGCGCGGAGCTTGATGTTGAGTCCGTGGATACGGATTTCATCGAAACCGTTTTGGATGAAGCTCCCAACTGTTCCGGGGGATTGGTATCCAACGAGGAGGATAGTGCAGTCTTCTCGCCACAGGTTAGCCTTCAGGTGATGCTGAATGCGTCCCGCATCACACATTCCGCTTGCAGAAATAATGATGGCTCCAGATTGCACTTGGTTGAGCTTCTTACTGTCATCCACCGATTCAATGAGACGGAATTGCTTATGCTTAAAGAGGTTTTCCGGCTCCACTCCCATGTCATCGAGACCGCGGGCATGCTTTTGGAAAACGTGAGTTACTTTTTTGGCAAGCGGGGAGTCGAGATAGACAGTGGCGTCCTTGAGGTATCCTTTTTCGAGCATCACACCGATGTCGTGCAGAAGCTCTTGGCTGCGCTCCACCGCGAAAGCGGGAATCACGACGTTCCCGCCGCGTTCTAGTCCTTCAATCAGTTCTTTACGGAGTGCTTCACGACGTCCCTTGAGGGTGTAGTCATCGCGATCACGGTTTCCGTAAGTGGATTCGCAGATGAGGTAGTCAAAACCTTCTGGTGCATCTGGTTCTGGGTGGAAGACTTTTTCATCAGGGCCGAGATCGCCCGAGAATAAAAGACGGAGTGGGCAGTCGTCCCCGGTTTCGCCAGAGATTTTTACTTCCGCGCTGGCGGAACCGATAATGTGGCCTGCGTTCCAGAATTTTACGGTAACCTCGGGAGTCGGATTAAACGATTCTTCGTAATTTACGGGGGTCACTAGAGCTAAGGCCGCCTCTGCGTCTTCCATGGTGTAGAGTGGTTCTACTTCTGGTAATCCACGGCGGAGGTTTTTCTTATTCTTACGCTTGGTGTTCGATTGCTGGATGGCCGCACCATCACGCAGGAGGTATTCGAGTAGTTCGGCGGTGGTTTGGGTGCAGTAAATGGGGCCGTTGAAGCCACGGTTGACCAGCTTAGGGATCAGTCCGCTGTGGTCGATGTGGGCGTGGGTGAGGATCAAGAATTTTTGCTGTGAAGCGTCAAAAGGGAAGGGCTCGTAGTTCAACTTTACTGCCGTTTTATTTCCCTGGAATAGGCCGCAATCCACGAGGAAAGAACCGTTGTTGGTATCGAGTCTAGAACAAGATCCGGTCACGGTTCCTGCTGCGCCACAAAAAGTAAGAGTTGCCATAATAGTAAAATCTAAAGGTTGTGTTTTAAATGACAAACAAAAAGGAGATACAGACGAAAATTTAACTCAGAGCCGTATCAGAGATGAATGAACGAAGATCATCGGGAATAGGTGCAACAGGTATATCAGGAAGCGAGAGAGAATACGCGTGGAGGGCTTGCCTAAAGTGACGAGTGCAAGGCGGAGAGCTATACCATTCTTCGCCCAAGAGCGAGTGTCCTAATTCTGCAAGATGGAGCCGAATCTGATGCGTGCGTCCGGTATGAAGGCGCACTTTCAGCACGGAAAAGTCTCCGTGTCGCTCAATTACCGTGAAATCAGTGTGGGTGGATTGTCCTCCTTCTGCTTCGGTCAGAGGACCGCGTGAGCCATCGGGACGGATGCCGAGCGGGGTTGTTTCTGTGATCGTATTCCAGCTTGGTTGGCCTGAGACGATGGCGAGGTAAGTTTTCTCCGTTTCAGGACTGGTTAGGAGTTGATGGTAATCGTTCACGGCCTTTCTTTCTGTCGTGAATAGCACGAGTCCGGAGGTGTCTGCATCGAGTTGATGGATTGCCCATGCCATTCCCTGTGGGTGTTTTGCGGTTGGGGTGATAAGGCCACACTCGCGGAGATAGCGGATGAGGTGGAACTGCACGCAATCCTCATCGGTGAGATTGTGTCCACTCGTTGGCCAATCGTAGGGTTTATTGAAGACGATTAGGTTTCCGTCATGATGCAGGATTCGTTCTTTGATCTCAGCATCATTCCAAAGTGGTGCTTTTTCTCTCATGGCTATGTTAGGAGAAGAGAAACCAAATCAAAGCGATAATGATCCCAACCCACGTTGCCCAGATTTGAGTTTGTCCCAGTGATCTCGCTCCCGGAGATTCGGAAGGGTCATCAGGATGTGCTCCAAAGATTTTCTGGAAATTTTTGACGAGATAGACACCTCCCCAAATCCACAAGATGAGGAAGAGCACTATAAAGGTTTTTTCAACAACCATACGCTTGAAACTGCTACTGAGATAACGAGGAGTTAAAAGGAGAAAAGAAGGTGATTTTGGGTTGAAGGTGCAGTTATACACCTACGATAAGAAATTATTCCTCCTCTTCTGCTAAGTAGAAATCGACGCGGAGTCGCTCGAAATCGACATCTTTCACCTTCACGCGGATGTGGTCGGCGAGGGCGATCGATTGGTCGGTTTTTCCTTTGCGGGCATTGAGGTAGCGTTTCTTTTTCTCGTCGAACTTCCAGAATCCGGGAGGGAAATCCTTATGTTTTACCACTCCACGGAGCATGGTGTCCTTTAGCTCGATCATGAGCCCAAGCGGGCGCACATCGGTGACTAAGGCATCAAACGGAGGGGCAGTTCTGAGGGTGAAATCACCACCAACCGCTTGGGTGTCGAGCCATTCGAGGAGTTTGAGACGTTTGGAGTCCATTTCAGCCTCGGCGGAGGTACGTTCGGTAGTAGAAATATGGTCGGCCATCTCGACGAGGGCACCGCCCTTTGGCACCTTATCGATCTCTGCGGGTGGGTTTTTCAAGAGGGGCTGTAATGCGCGGTGCACGAGCAGATCTGCGTAGCGACGAATGGGCGAGGTGAAGTGAGTGTAGTTCACCTTCGCGAGACCATAGTGCCCGAGGGGTTCTGGGGAATAGGTTGCGCGCTTGAGGGACTTGAGCAGATTGAGCTTTAGGGATTGCTCTGCAGGCGTTCCGTTGAGCTGGTGAATGAGCTTTTGGAGTTCATGCTTACTGGTGAGATCGCCAGAATTAAACCCGAGAATGCTCGCCATCTCGCCGAACTCATTGAGCTTGTCGTAATCTGGGTCTTCATGGACCCGGTAAACGGTCGGCTTCTTATTATTTTTCAGTGCGAGCGCCACCGCTTCATTGGCAATGAGCATGAATTCCTCGATAAGCTTATGGGAGGCGGTATGCTCATTCATGCGGTATCCGTCAGCCTTTCCATTCTCGTTCATGTTGATACGATACTCGGGGAATTCGAGGTCCAACGCTCCGTTCTTAAAGCGTTTTTCTCGTAAGATAGAGGCTAGTTTCCATGCCTCGCGGACATCGTCGGCGAGCGGATGCTGGAGATCTGGTTGGTCGAGCATGTCTTGCGCATCCTCGTAGGAGAGACGTGCGTGAGAGCGAATAATGGCGGAGTGGAAGACGCTTTTCTTGATCACGCCCTCGGGGTCAAAGGTGATGACTGCGCATTTTGTGAGGCGGTCTTCGTCTGGAACGAGCGAGCAGAGGCCATTACTGAGCACCTCCGGGAGCATGGGGATGACGCGATCTACTAAGTAGGTGGAATTCCCTCGGTCGAGCGCTTCTTTATCAAGTGACGTGTTCGGTTTTACATAGTGTGAGACATCGGCAATATGCACTTGGAGCTTCCATCCTACGTGCTGACCGTCTTCCTCCAGGCGTTCTACCCAGACCGCGTCGTCGTGATCACGGGCATCATGTGGATCGATGGTGCAGATTGGAAATTGGCGACAGTCGAAGCGAGTCGCGGCTTCTTCCGCAGGAATCGAAGTCGGCATCGTATCGGCTTCCTGCTGCACTTCTGGCGGGAAGTCGAGCGAGAGGTTGTGGCGATGAATAATGCCAAGAATGTCAACTCCTGGAGCATCATGCCAGCCGAGGATTTCTGTCACGTTTCCGATCGGAGGGAGGTGTTCGACATCCCAACGATCGAGGGAGAGAACCACGGTTTGCCCAGCTTTAGCGTCATTGAGTTGGTTGATTTTAATGATGTTAGGTAGGCTAGGGGTATCGGTCTCGGCGAAGAATTCTCCATTCTTCTTATACACCGTTCCGACGAGGGAGTGCTCGGAGCGTTTTAGAATTTCGCTCACCTTTCCGACGAGTTCATTCTCACGTGACTTCGCGTTCTGAGCAAACTGCTCACGGTGCTTTTTCGAGTTCTTCATCCATTTAGGTACAGTGCGCTCCTCGAGAACCGCGAGGACATGGTCACCTGAGAGGCTCGTGCCACATTTCCCCGCTGGAATGTGAATATATGTTTGTCCACTTGGGTGTTCATGGTCGAGACGGACACTACCGTGACCTGATCCGAAGATACGGATAATTCCCGTCAGAGGTTCTTGCGATGGGCTTTCTGATGCTCCTGAGAGGGAGTATCGTGCTCGGCGGCCGATTTCAATCACCCCTTCTTTTTCAAGGTCTAAAATGGCTCGGCGCATAGTGCTGCGTTCATTGGGAGCGACATGTAGCCTACGAGCGAACTCGCTTTTGTTGTAAGATTGATCTGGATTGTCCTTTAAAAGTTGTAAAACCTGATCACGGTATGGGTTTGAATTCGACACAATGACAGTTTTATTGATCTTTTCACAAAAAGCAATTGAAGAAGTGAGAATGATTCGTTAACGTAAAAGATAACACTACTTTTTAATGAAAATTTCCACTTCTCACAAATCAGGGTTCACTCTCGTAGAGCTTCTCGTCGTCATTGCCATCATTGCTGTCCTTGCCGTGCTTGGCACTCAAGTCGGCACAAAGGCAATTCAACAGGCACGTAAGTTAGAATCGAAAACTGACCTTCTCAACATCTGTGGAGCGATGGAAGGGTTCAAGGCTGATAATAATGGAGTATATCCTAACATTGCTGGAGGGACAGTAGGAGTAAATGTAAACGCTACTGACAGCGGACTGACCTTATCGGGAGGCGGAACGGCTGGTGATTTGGTGGCTGTACTTTTGGGTGATGATACGGTAAATGATCCATCTGGTAATACGATCAATGCGAGAGGGAAATCGTATTTTGATGCCAAGCAGGCAAAAGCAGACGGAAGCAGCGGGGTTGATCTCGGCGGAACTCACAGCTTTACTGATTACTGGGGGAATGCCTATCAAATCATTTGGGACAGCAATTATGACGATCAGCTTAATGACCCACTAGATGCCGCTGGACCTGCAATTCGTAGAGGAGTAATTGCTTTAGGCCAAGGTGCTTCAACCTCAGCGTTATCCGGGGCACTCACTCCTAAAGAAAAACTTCAAATCGTTACTTCTTGGTAATTTTATCATTTTTTGCGATACGCTGATTTTATGGAATACCCACAGCCTGTCGCAGATCTCATTCATGAACTGAAGGCCTTACCCGCTATCGGTCCGCGGAGTGCGGAGAGGATTGCGCTCTGGCTCCTACTTGATAAGAGGCGGAATCCCATTTCGCTCGCAGAATCATTAGTCGAATGCGAAAAACAGATTGGGTTTTGCTCTCAGTGTGGATTCTTTGCGGCTCGTGATCAAGACTGCGAAATTTGCCTTTCAGAAAAGCGTAAAGATAATGCCATTTGTGTGGTCGAAAAGGCATCTGATGTCATTGCCTTGGAACGCTCGGGCGCCTTTAAGGGAAAATATCATTGTCTTGGAGGCGTGCTCTCACCGCTAGATGGAATCCATCCTGAAGACTTAAAAATCGAATCTTTGCTCACCAGAGTTGATGCTCTGCCCGAAGGTGGTGAAGTCATTCTCGCCATCGGGGTTAATATCGAAGGCGAAGCGACATCCAGTTACTTAGAAGACTTGCTCAAAGAAAAACAAGTCGCGGTGACGCGTCTGGCACGAGGGTTACCAGTAGGAGCAAATCTCGAATTCGCAGATCAACTGACTCTCACACGTGCCTTTGAGGGGCGGGTTTCTTAAGTTACACCATTTAACCTTATTATCGCAGTTGAAAAGGCCGCGAAGGCGCAAAGACGCCAAGTTTTATCAAGGATTACGACAGTGTAATGTAAAAAATATAATAGAACGTAAATTTCGATCTGTTACGGCGACTTCATGCACAGAAAAATTTATTTTTTGAATCATCTTTGCGTCGTCGCGTCTTTGCCTAAGGGCTATCCTGCGCTTCGCTTGTATTGCGTTCAAATGTTTCTGCAGTTTTTGAGGAAGCCACTAGTTTGTAGAGAGTCGCTTGTTAATGGGATTTAGAGCGACCCTAGTACCCACGCATATTCGGCACAAATCATGGATTCGATCGGCTGTTGTAGATGATCTGGGAGCACTTTCCAGGTATACGTTTCGATCTCAAAGTGAGTGCAGTACTGTGGTTGTTTCTTGAGGAAGCTTAATGCATCAGAAGCATGTTTGAGAGTTGTTGTGAACGGTTCTGCCGGAAGCTCATAAAGCGGCACATGAAAGTGACAGCGCGCTTCTAAGTAGGTGTTGTCATGTGTCTCGATCCATTCGAAAAACTCAGGAATATCAGTGAAGCGATGAATGTCTCCATCTGGAGTGAGGCAAAGGACTTGATGGAGATAGGTGGGTTCATCGAACTCTCTGAGGCCGACCAGTGCCCGTGCATCCTGGGGATCAAAAACGAGGGCGTTCGAGAGGTGCACCTTGGAGATTAAGATCTCGTGAGTCATCAGAGTGCTGAGAGCATCATGGCAGTCCTCATATTCGAGCGCGAAGTGACAGGTGTCATAGTTGACACCGATTCTGCGTTTGAGAAGCTCGACCTTGTCAGGGGCAAAGTTCCAGAGCCGTTGAAAAAAGGCGACTGTTTCTGCCAAGTTTTCAAAGTGTCCAAGCGGTTCAGGTTCTAACCCAAGATGAATATTCTGGTCGTTTTGAGTCGAGAGTAATTCCAGGAATTCTGCGAGTTCAACGAGATTGCGCATGATTGCATTCTCGTAAGCATGAAAGGCCTTGAACGATCCCGGTAAAGTTGAGACAGAGAGAGAGGTCTTGGGCGCATTTAATCCTGAGATGATCCGCGCCATCTGCTTAGTATAGGTAACCCGCGCGGGGGTACTCCAGTCTGGCTGGTAGACCTTCTCTTTTACCCGAGTGTCATGAAAGGCACCATAAGGAAATCCATTAATGGTAAAGATATAACAGTTATTCTCTGCTAACCAAATCCGGAACTGAATGAGCTGCGGTTCTAACTCATTGGCCGCTTGTGCCGAGAGACGCAGCCCAATCGCATAGGGTTGCTCGGGCTCTATATGGCCTTGCATACGCAGCTGATTCCGTATCTCTAAGGTGTGCTTTTTAAGTGCAGAGAAGGTCTCCTCCCAACTTTCGGCAGGGTGAATGTTCGTGCAGTAGGCTAGCTCTATATCGCAAGAAAGCTTCATGATCAGTGGAAGTATTCACCGCAAGTGTAAGGGGCGCAAGTGAGAAGAATGCAGAGGAAGAAAATTAACTGCAACTTTTCCGCTTTCTTTAGGTTAATTCTTTTGAAACGATGATTTCAATGGTTGAAGATACAAAAACTCAAGAGTCCGCGGCGGAGGACATTGAATTGATGTATCAAGTGGCTAGTGGCGAAGAGGCTGCCTTTGTTCGTTTGGTAGAGAAGCACCAGAATTCTGTTATCGGCACAGTCGCTAAGATGCTGGGGTCTCCCACTGAGGCGGAGGACATTGCGCAACAGGTCTTTGTGCGTGTCTGGAAAAGTGCGAAAAAGTATAAGCCCACCGCTAAATTCACGACTTATCTATTTACGATTACGAGAAACCTCGTTTTCAATGAAACTCGCCGCCGAAAGGTGCGCAAGCAGGTCTCGCTCGAAGAACAAGGAGAGGAATGGGGTTCTCAATACACGGATGAATCCTCTGGCAGTCCTAGTGAGGAATACCTGAAAGAGGAACTCATTAAGGCCGTCGATCGCGCGATCGCAAAACTGCCTAAAAAACAACGAATGGCCGTAGTTCTCAGGCGGTATGAGGATATGCCCTATGATGAAATTGCAAAGGTGCTCGGGCTCTCCGTCTCGGCCGTGAAAAGTCAGCTTTTCCGAGCGCGCGGGATTTTGAAAGAAGAGCTAGCGAGTTACCTTGATGAGTAAATCAGGGGTAGCGCATGCATCCCTGCGTGGTTTCTACGCAGTCTCTGCCATCAAGCCTTAAATAATCCTGCTCGACAAGTCATGACTTTTTTTATTCCTTGAGTTTATGAAACTAGGATTGATTGGATGTGGCCGCATGGGATCGGCTTTACTACAAGGAATTTTAAGCTCAAACTCCGCCATACAGGCTTGTGTCTATGATGCTTATGTGCCCTCTGCAGAAGCGCTCGCGTCACAGTGTGATGCGGAGGTCGGGATCGCCGAGAGTATTCAAGCACTCGTCTCACAATCTGAAGTGATCGTGCTCTGTGTGAAGCCGAGTGATGTTGCATCAGCCTTGACTGCCACTGAGACATGGACGGATAAACTCCTTCTTTCCATCGCTGCGGGCGTCACCGTGGAAACCCTTTCTGAAAATACTAGCGGACAGGCCAGAGTGATCCGTGTAATGCCGAATACCCCTGCGTTGATTGGGCAGGGAGCTTCCGCGTTTTCTCGAGGAGCAACTGCAACACCAGATGACGCAGAGCTCGCGCAAGAACTCCTCTCCAGCGTAGGAACAGTCTCCGAGGTCAAAGAATCTCTCATGGATGCCGTCACTGGTCTCTCGGGGAGCGGTCCCGCTTACGTTTATACGATCATTGAAGCCCTCAGTGATGCGGGTGTGAAGCAAGGCCTCCCTCGCGATGTCTCTCTCCAGCTCGCTTGCCAGACCTTGAAGGGGGCTGCGATGCTAGTCGAAGAATCAGGAATGCACCCCAGCGAATTGCGGGATCAAGTCACCTCACCAGGAGGAACGACCATTGCAGGGCTTGCCGCTCTGGAAGAAAACGGATTGCGCCACGCTTTAATTTCCGCCGTAGAGACCGCAACCAAGAGATCTACTGAACTCGGGTAACCATTATGGCAATTTACAAAGGATTAGAGGCAACACTCCATGAAGCCTTTTGGGGAGATCGCGGTAGTGATTTAGAGGTGAAAGACTTGCATAGGCTCTTCCCAGACTTTCAGGGACGTGCGCTGGAAGTAGGGGCTGGATCAGGACGTATTATGCGCCCTCTGATCGAGGCAGGTTGGAAGGTTGATGGGATCGAGCCGTCGCCAGAAATGGTCGAGATGGCAAATGACCTCGAGACAATGTCGCAGGTGACTCTGGAGGAGTTTCAGCCCACGCAGAAATACGATCTGATTTTGCTTACTTCTTACGTGTTTCAGCTTTTTCCTGAACCAAAGATGGTGTTTGATAAGGTGAAGGCACTGTTAGCAGAGGGCGGAAAAGTCTATTTCTCAGTCTTTATTCCTTGGTCCGAAATCGTGGGGGAGATCCCCGAAGGCGACTGGCTTCTCGACGACCAAATCGTGCTCCCCACCAAACAGAAAGCGCGTTGTTGGGTGAATTTCGAGCTCGATCGAGTGCGCCAAACGCTCACGCGCCAACATCGATACGAATTATTGGAGAAAAAAACGGTTCTCGAAACCACCAAGACAACGCAGGAGATTCGCTATTACACCCTCCCAGAACTCGAGCTTCTGGCCGAGAAATTTGGCTTTACTATCGAGCAGGAGTCTTACGAGTTCTCCGATAAATACGACTCCGATGCCCATTCGATTTCTTTGGTGTTAGGGTGAGCTGATAGACTCTAAGGTTACATCGTAGAAGCGCCCACTGGTCGCTTTAGCAAAAGATAAGCGACGAGTCGTCGCTTCTACGTGACTTACACATAGCTGAATGCAGCCAGTCTATTTGTTTATTCCTCGAATTTTGTGGAAACAATTCGTGCAAGTCTTCTCAAAATGGCCTGAAAGGTCATAAGAAATCAGCCCAGTCGAAGCCCGATTTTGCGCCAGCAAAATCATAGGGCGCAGGGCTGGGTGAAGATGCGCAAATTCAACTCGCCTCTTAGTCTGCAGTGATCATAGGTCCGTTCCCAGAGGCGAAATCTCAAACACGCCTCGCTGTTAAGTTCACGCTGGAACGAGCTGCGCCTCAATAAGTAAAAACAAAAAGCGCGCCTTCCTTTTCGTTGCTCTGGTTTATCCAATCTAACCCTAGGGCTGCGGGATTGCTCGCTGGAGCTCGCAACCCCTTACCCTAGGCTTGTCTATTGAAAGGTGTGTTATAATTAGCTCGGAAAGTAGGAGATGAGTTCGAACCCTAGGCAAGTTTTGTGTTCACTGCACAGAGACTGCTTGTCAGCAAGAACCTCTCCTACCTTCCTCGCTTTATT
>CALKLP010000149.1 GCA_937991965.1 uncultured Verrucomicrobiales bacterium | reverse complement strand
AGTGATGATTTTCAAACATCAGCTTCTTGTCCCGCGCTAGGTCTAAGCTCGGGCCGACATTTGAAAAATAATGAAATTCAAACTGTAAAGGTCATCCATGATACCGCTTGGGGAGTTTATTCTGCGGGCACTGAGCTTTATGATACAGAGTCGGAGGATCGCTCGGCCGGTTTCACCTGTCAGGTGGGTCAAACAGCCGCCTTCATCCCTGCTGGTCAAACTTGGACACATACTGGGACCCCCAATCTTAGTTCTGGTTCTGATGCCGACAGAATGCGAACTGTGCAGTTACCTCTTTTGTGCGAGGTCTCCGAGGGTGCGTGTACCGAAGACCCTGACGCCGACATTACGACAATAGACTATAGTTCTCCAAGCTGTGACCGCACCGCTGTTAAGACAATTACGGTGGATGATATTATATTTGCGACTCAGCCGGGGCATTCTGTCGTATTAGTGCCGGTGGTAAACGGAGCGGATGTAACTGGGGCGCAGATCACATCTGATAATACTGCTGGTGGTTCCATCTTGGCCACAACTGGGTCCATGAATTTTGATGTAACGCTGCCTGATGTATTAGAGGATGCTTCCGCTAGTTGCACAGTGACGTTCAGACTTGATATTTTGGCAGGTACGGGAGACAATCCTTCCACGGTTTCGGGCACTACTGCTAACGTCACTGTGGCGATGGTTGCGGCATGACTAAATCATGCCCTCTTCCGATAATCCCAGCGTTCACGGCTAAAAAGTTTAAAAAACTGTATTTACACGACGGGACTTGCCCCGTGGTCGAGTTGGCGCAGAAACATTCGGGTGTGCCTAAGTTTTTCCCCGGCCCTGAGGGGCATTCGGAGGACGACAAGTGGGGTTACCCTAGGGTAGGGGGGTACAAGCAAGTGGGAGGGCCTCCGGGAGCGTACTCCGCGTATATCAAAGATGGGGCACCATCACCGGCAGACTGGTACAATGCGTTGTTAAAAAGACGAACCGACCAAGAATGAATGTCGAAGATATAAGACAGGGCCTTGCGAAGATTCAGCAAAGGTTGTACGGATTGAGGTCTCAAAAGGCCGCCATAGGCGATCAGGAATCTGATTTAGCTGATGAATTAGGAGAGTTGAGTAGTATGCTTACAGTCATGTGCAGTGTGAAAGAAGAGATTGTCAACCCATTTACAGACGTATTGACCTTCGACTTTGGTGCAGATCAATCTAAGGGACAAGTATCGGATTCGGATATAGCGGGGTTCATGTCCATCAACCCCAGTTTTTCAAATGGAGAGGAAAATCTCTATATCTCCGGGGGCGAGATGGTTCAGTGTCTGATCCCCGCATCCAATGGTAGTACACGTGCGGAGTTCGGTGGAAATATAATGCCCGATGCTCCCCGTTATAAGGTTGAACAAACTGTTAATTTCCGTGCGCCCTTCGACTATGGGGGGCCTGTAAATCAAACCACAAAATTAGGTTTTGGTCTCGGCAGTTCCAATTATGTTTCCGGAGGTAGCCCAGCAGGGAACCCAGATACCACCGGGTTCTCTATAAGAGTCATCCAGCGCGGTGGATTTTGGAAGGGATATTCTTATTCTTGTGATAGATTCAATGGGCAGGGTGGTTTTGGTGAAGATTGGAATAATGGCGCGCAAGTAGCGGTTACTCCCGGGACCCCCCAAGTTGTTACGATGGAAGTCCTCATGAATACTGGCAGTAACACCGACGGTCGTTTCATAATGACGGTGGACGGCGTTGTTGTAGATGACAGGGCAGTAAAATGGATGGAGTCGGGGCACAATATTCAGGATGCCCGATTTCAATCTTTCTTCGGTGGCTCGGATTCTACGTGGAGTCCGGGGTCGACTCAGGAGATTGGGTACACGGATGTTAAGTATTCCAGCGCTCAGTCTTGAAATACGGGTCAGTATAAATTAACAATAAAGGTTAAGAATTCAAATGGGAAATCGTGATAGTAGACACCCGACCGCATATGGGGTAGCTAGAACCCCATTAAAGTCTCACAGCGACAAGGTCGATGAATGTCCCCTTATCTCAATAGGAAGCAGAGGGGAATGTGTAGTTTTCAAGGTGACAGATTGCAGAGGTACGAGAGAGTATCTTCTAGGTCTCCCGAAGGGTGAGAACGGTATAAACGGTGAAAGTCCAGTGGTTCGGGCGTGTGAAATCACAGGCGGCCATCGGCTAACTTTTAGAGATATCGAGGGGGAATTCAGTTTCAACGTGTTTGATGGAATTACACCTGTTATCGATGTTAAAGAGGATGAAAGGGGGGCCACGATCTCCTTCACAGCCGGTACAGAATATAAAACCTTCAGGTTGAACCATGGGTCGGATGGTGACCAAGGCCCTATTGGGGACCAAGGCCCCCTAGGAGATAAGGGGCCGGATGGCGACGCTGGAGATAAGGGGCCAGATGGTGACCAAGGTCCCATAGGGGACAAGGGGCCAGATGGTGATGCTGGGGATAAAGGGCCGGATGGCGACGCTGGAGATAAAGGGCCAGATGGTGACCAAGGTCCCATAGGGGACAAGGGGCCAGATGGTGACCAAGGTCCCAT
>CALKLP010000148.1 GCA_937991965.1 uncultured Verrucomicrobiales bacterium | reverse complement strand
CTCCTTGGGCCTCATCTTCATCGGGCTGATAGTAGCCGCCTTTTTCGGGCTTGAACAAGGGGGAGAACAGCATTCCCTTCGGATCATTGCACCTGCCTTTCGACTCTCTCCTGATGGTGCTCCTCCCATCTTTCCGTTCCTCTTTATCACGATCGCTTGTGGAGCGATCTCAGGATTTCACTGCCTCGTATCCTCTGGCACCTCGAGTAAGCAGATTAAGTGCGAAACTGACGCGCAAGCGGTGGGTTACGGATCCATGCTTACCGAGGGATTCCTCGCAATCATCGTCATTCTGGCTTGTGTCGCGGGGCTTGGCTTGGGGATTAAGGGTGAATCGGGTTTACTCTTCGGAGGGGACGCTTACATGGAGCGTTATGAATCCTGGGGTGCCGCAAAAGGTCTCGGCGCCAAGGTTGGTTCCTTTGTCGACGGCTCTGCCAACTTCATCAAATCACTCGGAATCCCCTCCTCCTTTGCGGTCGCCATTATGGGAGTCTTTGTGGCCTCCTTTGCGGCTACTACGCTAGACACGGCTTGTCGCTTGCAACGCTACGTCACTCAAGAGCTCGCAGCTCAACTGAAAATCAAACCTCTCACCTCCAAACACGGCGCAACCATTTTCGCAGTCGCTCTGGCAGCTCTGCTGGCTTGCCCTCCTGCACCGGAACAAAGTTGGGAATTGGAGAACTTAGGGAAAGGAGGCCTCTTACTGTGGCCTCTTTTCGGCGCGACCAATCAACTCCTCGCTGGATTAGCCTTTCTCGTCATCATCTTTTGGTTAAGGCAGAAGCAGGCACCGACTTGGTTTATCCTCCCCTCAGCTCTTATCATGCTTATTCTCCCCGGATACGCGATGATTCATCAGCTCTGTATCGGCGACGGTGCCTGGCTCCTAGGCTCAAGCCCGAACTACTTACTCTCCGTCTGCGGCATCGCAACGATGATCTTGGAGGGCTGGATTGTCTGGGAAGCCGCACGAGCATGGAAGAAGTGAATAAGTAAATGCGCCCATTCCTGCAGATGAGTAGTCGGATATAATACTCATATGATGAAGATTTTTTCCTTGATTCATGCTTAACCTCGCCACAAAAGAACGGCAATGAACACAGAAGTTATCGATTTCCCTAAAGAGGGTAGCTATAAAGGTTTGATTTTCGACTTAGATGGAACCCTAGTTGATTCGATGCCTGCGCACTTTGAAGCCTGGTGTAAGGCACTGACCACTCATGGAGCTCCGGGAATTTTCCCAGAAGATGTGTTTTATGCGATGGGAGGTCGTCCGACTAAAGATATCGTCAAAGTTCTGAATGGAGAACTGAATCTTCATCTGGATCCAGATGCGGTAGCGATGTCTAAACGAGACGCATTTATGGAAGCGCTTGAAAAGGTAGAGCCAATCACCGCCGTGGTCGACTTTGTGAAAGCAAACCACGGCAAAGTACCGATGGCAATTGCGACGGGTGGATCACGTAAGGTTGCGCAAAGAACAATCGAACTCCTCAAGATCGATCATTATTTTCAAACCATGGTGACTGCTGACGATGTAGATTGCGGAAAGCCCGACCCTGAAGTGTTTTTGAAAGCTGCGATGGCCATTAATATTGCCCCTGAAGACTGTGTGGCCTTTGAAGACGCAGCTCCGGGAATCATTGCAGCTCAAACAGCAGGTATGCAGGTGATTACTGTGCCAGTGCCATTGAAAGTGAAACTCTAACTCAGGCCTTAAGCCATTCTTCTCTTGAAATGGTGTAGAAGTTCTGCTTTTCTCCTTGCCCCATGGACTCTCCATACCAGGTTTTACTCTATTACTACTACAATCGATTCCCCGATCCCGAGGCGTATCGTGAGGAGCATGTGGCATTATGTAAAAAACTCGAGCTTCGTGGTCGGATTTTAATCGGAGTAGAAGGCATTAACGGCACGGTCTCCGGCACCCCGGAAAATTGCACTGCTTATCGTGAATACATGGACAACCATCCGCTCACAAAGGGAATGGAGTGGAAAGTCGATGATGTGGAGCAACACCAGTTCCCTCGCCTCTCGATCAAAGTAAAAGAGGAGATTGTTCCTTTGGGACTCAAAGATGAAGATTTCTCCCCCCGCGAATGCACAGGGGAATATCTCAATCCAGTAGAATGGCGCGAAATGCTTGATAAAGAAGATACTGTGGTTATTGATGCGCGGAATCAGTATGAATGGGAACTTGGCCACTTTCAAGGCGCACTCCTTCCTGAGGTCGAGAGTTTCCGTGAACTAAAAGAATGGGTTCGAGACAATAAAGACGACTGGGAAGGAAAGAAGGTAATGACCTATTGCACTGGTGGGATCCGATGCGAAAAATTTAGTGGGTTCCTCAAGCGTGAAGGCTTGGAGGATGTCTATCAGCTTCATGGTGGGATTGTTACTTATGGCAAGGATCCTGAAGCTCAGGGAGAAAAATGGCGCGGCTCTTGTTATGTCTTCGATGAGCGGATCAAGGTCCCGATCAACCATACCGATGACGCGGAAATTGTTTCTCGCTGCAGACACTGTAATACGCCTTCTGAGCGTTACCGAAATTGTGAATGGAGCCCATGCAATAGTCGCCACTTTTGCTGTGAGAAGTGTGAACCAATCTCGCGCGGGTATTGCGCTCATGCGTGCTATGAAGCATTTTTAGGTAGCTTTGCCTCAAATGCCCTTGTAGAGTAATCAAGATATTATGTCAGATTGGTCCGTCCTGAAGCTCGATTACGAGACACCTCATTTTTTGCTCAGCCTCTATGCGGGGAATGAAAAGAACCTAAGAATTTTAGAGGAGAAGCTCAATATCCAAGTCATCACAAGAGACGGTTGGATTTCGTTTAAAGGCGCAGAAGAAAAAAGCCTAACCGCACAAAGATTGTTCGAAGACTTAGAAAAAGTGATTCGAGGAGGAAGCTCTATCTCAGACCAAGAATTTCACAAAGCACTCGACCTAGTATGTTCCCAGTCAACTAACAGTCTCACCCACTTATCGAGCATTCAACTGCTTGCAAATGCAGGAAAAAAGACGGTAGTCGCAAAGAGCGCTCGCCAACTAGACTACATCAAATCGATGCAAATGAATGATATTGTCTTTGGGCTAGGTCCGGCGGGAACAGGAAAAACATATCTTGCTGTCGCAATGGCTCTCACTAAGCTCAAGAATAAGGAGATCAATAAGGTCATCCTAACGCGTCCTGCAGTAGAGGCTGGGGAGGCCCTCGGCTTTCTTCCTGGTGACCTACAGGAGAAAATCTCCCCCTACCTGCGCCCGCTCTATGACGCCATCTCAGACATGCTCCTGCCCTCTGATGCTCAAAAATGGATGGAAGATGGCACTATCGAAATCGCTCCTTTGGCATACATGAGAGGCCGAACGCTTTCCCGAGCCTGTGTTATCTTAGATGAAGCCCAAAACACGACCTGTGAGCAAATGTTCATGTTTCTAACCCGTTTAGGAGACGGTGGGCAGTATTTCATCACTGGTGACACCTCGCAGATTGATCTTAAGGGTGGAGTTCCTTCTGGTTTAGTGGAAGCTGAGAAAGCACTGCAAGGAACTCGAGGGATTGCCTTTACAAAGTTTGAGGCTGAAGATGTAGTGCGTCATCCTGTGGTTCAGCGCATCATCAATGCCTACCAGCATCACCGCTCGAGCTAAAGCTTACTTCCCCCTATCCTTACCTTATTTATTCATTATGCCTTTTATTACAGATTTTTTCAAGCGCTGGAAGCTAGAGCGCAAAGGGTTGTCTAGTGGAAAGAAACGAAAACAAAACGAGGAAGACACTCTCGCGAATAGCCTCGATAGTAACGTTTACTTAAGAGCCTCAGTCTTCGTGATTTTCATGCTCTCGATGTTGATCATGAGCTTTCAGATGTGTCAGCTCGGAATCTACACGCAAACCCCTTACATCAAGTTGGTTAAAACCCTCTTTGTCGTGTTAGCACTGATTACGGTATTCATGCTTAATCATCGTGAAAAACTCCCTAAGACACGATTATTAATCCTGACCTTTGGAGGACTTTTTCTACAATCCCTCTTCGCCTGTCTCGCAGTCTACTTAGTCAAGACAACTGGCCTGAACGAGAAAATGGC
>CALKLP010000147.1 GCA_937991965.1 uncultured Verrucomicrobiales bacterium | reverse complement strand
ATTCCTGCAGGGAGTCGTCATTTACTGGTTCTCAACAAGCAAGATTTAGGCACCCATGCGGACTGGTCACATGATGCAATCAAGGTTTCGTGTGAAAACGAGCAAGGCTTAAATGACCTGCAAGAGGCGATTGGCTCACTTTTACTCGACGGAAAGTTACTCTCGGGCTCGTCCTTAATAGCGATTAATACGCGTCACCAAGGATGTCTCCGCACTCTCGAAGTATCCCTAACTAAAGCGATTGGGGAGATTCAAGGGGGCGAAGACCCAGAGCTCATCGCACTCACGATGCGCGAAGCGCTACATGCGATCGGAGAGCTCACGGGGCGGATCGATACAGAGGAGATTCTTGGAGAGATCTTTGCGCAATTTTGTATCGGGAAGTGAGTTGATACTTCTGCGAAATTGTATTGGCAAAAAAACGATAGGAGGTTAGCACATAATTATGCCACTAGATGAGGTCAGAAAAAAGATCGATAAGTTAGATCATGAATTGATTCGTTTATTCTCGGAACGCGCACTCGTCGCGAAAGAAGTCGGAGAGATTAAGAAGCGCGAGGGGTTAGCCATTTTCGTTCCAGACCGTGAGGAGGCCTTGCTGAAGAAGCTCTCCGAGCAGAATACAGAAAGTGGGAGTATTTTACCGAACGATTCGCTGCGTGCCATTTACCGCGAGATTCTTTCTGTTTCACGCGCTCTGCAGCAAGATCAACGCATCGCGGTTCTGGGCCCTGAGGGGACATGGACGCATCAGGCTGCAATCAAGCAGTTTGGTCACGCGCCAGAATACTTGACCTTAGCTTCCTTCGCAGATGTCTTTGACCTCGTCACTCGGCGTAAGGCAGACTTTGGAGTGTTGCCTATTGAGAATTCATTCAATGGTGCGGTTTCAGACACCCTAGATTTGCTGGTGGATTCTCCTTTGAAAATCTGTGGTCAAATCATGCTACGGATCGACCACTGTATTCTTGCGAATTGCGCGAAAGAGGATATCAAAGTGATCTATTCACACCCTCAGGCCTTGGCTCAGTGTAAGCAATGGTTGAAGGAAGAACTCCCGCATGCCGAGTTGCTTCCTGTGGCTTCTACCGCGCGAGCAGCAGAAGAGGCGGTGTTGGGTAAGGACTCAGGTGTTGCGGCTCTCGGAAATCCGCTCTGTGCAGAGCTCTGTGGGCTTAAGGTGCTCGAGTATTCGATTCAAGACAGCGCTACGAATACGACTCGTTTCTTGATTTTGGGAGAGGAAGAGTGTGAGCCAACGGGGAACGATCGCACTTCTATTCTCTTTGCGATTGATGATAAACCAGGTGCGTTAGTGTCCGCACTGGGTGCCTTTGAGTCGTTCTCGGTGAACCTATCTAAAATCGAATCTCGCCCCAGTAAGCAGAAGGATTGGGAGTATATCTTTTATGTGGATGTCGCGGGGCATTCAAAGGATGAAAAACTCGTTCAAGCGATCGATACCCTGCAGCAACACTGCTCTATGATTAAGATTCTAGGGAGCTATCCTGATTCAACCCTTTAACACGATCCATGATGAATATTCTGATCAGTCCCTCTAAAACTGAATTCTTAGAAGCGGCGGAGAGTGGCGCCAATATTATCCCGCTCACCACCCGTTTAGCGGCTGACTTTGAGACGCCCTTGTCGGCGTATTTGAAGCTTAGAGAAGGCGCGTATTCTTACCTCTTTGAGAGTGCGGAGAGTGCTGCTGCGAGTGGGCGTTGGTCGATCCTTGGGACGGGTGCGAAACAAATTTTTGAGTCCAGAGCGGGGACTATCACGAAGAAAAACCTCGTCACTGGTGAAAGCGCAGTGGTGGAGCAAGAAGTGCTCTCTGCGCTAGAAGCTGAAATGAAGGCGTATCTCCCCTTTGCCTCGGAGGAGGCGAACTTGCCGCCATTTTTAGGCGGGATGGTGGGGTATCTTTCCTATGATGCCGTTTCACAGTTTGAACCCTCGGTGCAACCTCCTGAGAACGATGATCTAGGATTGCCTGATGCGGTTTACTTCCTGTCAGAGACGATCGTAGCTTTTGATCATCACCTGCGGAAGGTGCATCTGGTCGCTAACGCTCATCTGGATGTACAGGTCTCAGCGGAAGACGCTTATGAGCAAGCCGTTCAGGTGATCGAATCTCTCTTGGCCAAGCTAGATCAGCCTATTCATCTGAAGCCGTTCTCAGGAATGATCGAGGCAGCAGAGCAGGAGGTGAAGAGCAACACGACGCAAGCCGAATACGAAGACATGGTGGTCAGGGCAAAAGAATATATCGCAGCTGGTGACGCCTTCCAGATTGTACCCAGCCAACGCTTTGAAGTCGATTTTGATCACGACCCTGTCGCGCTCTACCGCGCGCTCAGACATATTAATCCCTCGCCTTATATGTTTATTCTGGAGATCGATGGATTCTCCCTCGTGGGGAGTTCTCCGGAGGTGCATGTGCGCTCGATCGATGGGCGCATAGATATTCGTCCGATTGCGGGAACGCGCTGGAGAGGAAAGACGGAAGCAGAAGATGATGCGCTAGCGGCGGAATTATTGGCAGATGAAAAGGAGCGAGCAGAGCATGTCATGCTTATTGATTTAGCCCGTAATGATGTCGGACGGATCTCAAAGCCAGGAACGGTGAATGTCGATGATCAAATGATCGTAGAGCGCTACAGTCATGTCATGCACATTGTCTCCAATGTTTCAGGCCAACTGGATCAAGAGAAATTTTCGGCCTATGATGTGCTACGCTCCACTTTTCCTGCAGGCACAGTCAGTGGGTCGCCTAAGATTCGGGCGATGCAGATCATTAATGAGCTGGAAAAAAATAAGCGTTGTTCTTACTCAGGAGCGGTTGGATACTTCGGGTTTGATGGGAATCATGACTCGTGTATCGCGTTACGGACTTGCCTACTAAAGGACGGAAAAGCCTATATTCAGGCCGGTGCAGGGGTGGTCGCGGATAGTGATCCAACCTATGAGTATGTGGAAACCTGTAATAAGGCGAAGGCTGTGATTCGTGCAGTGGCACTCGCAAAAGCCAGTGTGTAGGCCGCTCAGTGTATCAGAGAAACTTACTTTCATGCTTCACATCACGCTTTGAATCACTCAACTTATCCGAAATAATTAATCTCATGTTTACTCCCAAGTGGAAAAAAGAAGCGCAGAACTTCTATAAGGCAGGAAAGAAATTTCTGAACTTCAAGCGCGACTTACTCAAGGATGACCGAATCAAAGAAATCGAGTCGCGACTTCGTGACTTGAAATTGGCGATGAAAGGGCGTGGACAAGCCGCGAGTGAAAAGACGAAGGAGGCTGTCAGACAACTCGATAATACTTGCGAGCAATCACTACCGAGGCATCACCGTTCAAACCCTGTTTCAGAGAATATTGAATCGTTCTTTGTTACGCTCGTGATTGTGATTGGCTTTAGAAGCTATATTGCACAGCCTTTTATCATTCCAACAGGGTCAATGCAGCCAACCCTCAATGGGGTAATTTGCCAATCGGTGGATAAAGACGAGTGGTCGAACCCGATAGTAAGAATAGGAGAGAAAGTTCTGAGAGGAAGAGCGCATGTGCACAAGGTGGCTCCAGTGGATTTGGTGGTTCCTCGTAATTTGGATTCGCGTGAGTTTTTGGTGCAGAATCCTGGTTCTTTTAAACTAGTCCAAGCCTTTCACCGGGTGACTAAGATTAACTTTGAGAATAAGACGATCTCTGCGCATAATCTTCCATCTTCCGCCCTGTGGCAGGGCGGCGAATTTAGCCTTTTAGATGTATTGAAAAACCATGGAGTGAGACAACCTAATGGCACACTCATTATTCCTAAAGGAACGGTGCTGTATTCTGGTTATGCGGATTCGGGAGATGTGGTGATCGCAGATAAAATCTCCTATCATTTCCGGAAGCCGAGGCGCGGAGAGTCCTTTATCTTTGATACCCGTGATTTAAATACAACTGGAGAAGCCAGATCGAGGCTAGTAAGCCAACAGAACGCGCAACACTACATTAAACGCTGTGTCGGTATTCCAGGCGACACGCTGCAGATTAATCGTCCAAATATGTTAGTGAACGGGGAAATTGCAGAAGAACCCTACATGAGAAGAGTGATGGAAAGAAAAGGCCCTTACGCAGAGGCGCCTGGTTATATTACGGCGAGCGCAATTGGTTTTCCAAATGCAGCACTGGGTTCTGAATCCGATGAATTGGTGTTGAAAGACAGCACGAAAAAGCCATGGAAAGCAGAGTATGCGGCAATGGGAGATAATACGCAAAACTCCTTGGACTCTCGTTACTGGGGCTCGGTTAAGGAGTATAATATTGTTGCTCCAGCCTTCTTCACGCTATGGCCGATTACTACGGGGCACTGGGGATTTGTAAAGTAAGGAGAATGATGAGAGCAGGGGAAACAGCGCAAGAAATCACCAAGCGCTCCAAGTCTAACTTAGCCTTTGCTCTACAGTGCCTGCCTAAGGACCGTCGTGATGATCTGGTGGTTTTCTATGCCTTTTGCCGCGTGATTGATGATATTGCGGATGACTTGGAGGCGGAAACCTCTGAGAAAGCGGAAGGCCTGCGCTATTGGAAAGATGGGATTCAACATGGGTTTTCTAGTGATGATGGGCTTGAGGCAGAAGTGCTTCAACTACGTGACAAGTATGAGATCCCAACTTCACTATTTCTCGACCTTATCACAGGGTGCGAGATGGACCTGAGTCCGCAACTGTATCAAACCTGGGAAGATTTACAAGGCTACACGTATCGCGTCGCCTGTGTAGTAGGCTTAATTTCGCTCTATATTTTCGGGGCTGATCCCGAGCGCTCGCGCGATTATGCTCTTCATCTGGGACATGCACTACAACTCACTAATATTATGCGTGATGTAGGCGAAGACTTAGATAATGAAGGGCGTATTTATCTACCGATCCAAGATCTCGAAAAGTTCAATTACTCTGAAGAAGATCTCAGGAATAAGGTCTATGACAAGCGTTTCCAGAGACTGATGGAATACCAAAATAAACGCGCCCGGGAACTTTATGAACTGGCGGAGGAGGCATTGCCTACAGAGGACGCTTCCGCGCTGAAATCTGCACGAATCATGGGGGATATTTATTCCAAGGTGCTCGATAAGATTGAGAAGCGAAATTACGCCGTGTTTGATGAGCGTAACAGCATTAGCAAAGCGCATAAAGTCTTCCTTTTGTTGAAAGGAATGCTCAGTTATTAAGATACCGTATCTGCATGAGGGTCGAAATAGTCTTGACTTTCTTAGGGTATTTTACAGGTTTTACGTATGCGTATATTGCTTGTTCTTACTACACTCACTCTTACCTTTGTTGTAAGTAACTGTGGTGCCCCAATGGGAGGGTATAGTGTGGGTTCTCCAAACATGGATGGTCCAACAGTGGCTGAACGTAATGCTCAGATCGCGGCAGAGGAGCCGGGCAGCTATTATGTCGGTCGTAGATATTATACTCAGAACACCCGTTTTTGGGGGTATCTTCGCAGTCCTAGACAGCCTTGGTCACAGGCAAAACTAGTGATGATGAATGAGTGGAGTAAGAAAGCCCCAGATCGTATGAAAGAAGGCCGTGGGCAAGGGTATGGTCATGACAGTAACTATGAGTATAAGATCTTTGGGAGCTATACAGGGGATAAGGTTTATGAGCCAAACAGTAATCAATTTCTGGAAGAATTTCGTTTAAAAAGCTACAAGCTTCTGGACAAGAGTCCTGGATGGATTTTCACCCCCGCAGATCGTTACGATCCTATGCGCGTAACCCTTATCCCATAACAGATGATTCCCCTATACATATTTATTGGGGGAGGCATTGGGTCGCTAATACGTTATGGTTTAACCCTTCTACTACCTGCTGAAAAGTTTCCATTCGGTACGCTAGTTTGTAACCTCTTAGGTTGTTTTCTTATTGGGTTACTTGCTGGGTATTTTTCCAAGCCGTCAGCGCTTCAAATCGGAATGATTACAGGATTGCTAGGTGGCTTCACGACGTTTTCCGCGTTTTCCTATGCAACACTCAAGCTTTTCCAAGGCGGCAACTTCCTCGCGGCAGTGAGCCATCTTTTGCTTTCCGTAATCGGAGGATTGATTATGACCTACGTAGGCTACCAATCCGTAACGCATTTTGCAGATTAGCCTTATCTGTGACCTAACTTACGATGGTATTCGACAGACTTTTTCAAGGTCTTTACCTGCTTTAGAATTCGGCGATGCGATTTTGTGCATTTTCTTACATCCCTGTCTCTTTGGTTTTCTAGAAGATATTCCCCGACTTGAAGCAGCAAATTGTCCAGCCGCTCTCTAAGCTTAGTCTGCTTTACACGGTTATTAGACAGTTTTTTGTTCGACTCACTTACGGAGTGTTGCTTTGCAGTGCTTTCTGAGCTTGTTTCTTGTTGAGCCTCTTTGATTAATGCTTCTTTTTGCTTAATTGTTGCACTTACGGTAACGTGCTCGTTGAGGATGGCATCTCTTTGAGCTTTTAACGTTTTAAGTTCTTGGAGGCAGGATTTGATTTTCTTGTCTACTTCAGTTGAGTTTCGCTCCCCAAGGTGTTCTTTTTCAGCTTTAAGCCCTTGATGGATTTTTATCGTGTTCCGTCCCTCCGCTTCTATTGCGTCTTGGCGCCTACTTAGTTCTTGCTGTTTGCTTAGAAGAGCCTGTTTCTCCCCCCTGATTGCGATAACGTGTTCATTATCGGAGCTTTGCTTTTGCTCACGTTGGTTCATCGCATCATTAAGCGCGTTTGTAAGGAGCGTTTCTTCCTCCTGCAGATGGACCTGTTCTTTTGAGATATCCTGAATCTCCCAGTATGTGGCCTTTAAGTCATCAATTTCTTCAATGTATTCTCGATTGCTATACCCTAATATTTTCAAGCCATCATGAATGAGATGAGATTCACTATTAGCAAAGGCGAGAGATTTTGCTCCGTTGTAAAACTTGAAGGTTTTTAATACATTGGTGATTAGGTATTTATCGAGAGTCATCGGATTTATTGGCTTATATAATAGACTCATCAGATTGAAACGATGTTCACAATATTAATGATTACTTTTCTTCCTATTTTCGTGGATTTTCTAATGAGTTCGTTCTACGCACACACTTATAAACTATGAAATCTTACCTCTTAGCGCTTGAAACAAGCTGCGATGAATCAGCAGTCGCGATCATTGATAATGAGGAATTAAGGATTATAGATTCATTGATTTCCTCTCAGATCGCGATTCACCGGCAATACGGAGGGGTTGTTCCAGAAGTGGCCTCACGCAATCACTCACAGGACTTACCCTCTCTTGTTAAAGAAATTTTGGAACGCAATAACATAGAGATTTCTACGGTCTCTGCTTTCGCGGCTACAGGTGGACCAGGTCTGTCCTCGTCACTCCTCATTGGGCATGCGATGGGCAAGGGGCTTGCGGTGTCGTGTGGAAAACCATTTTACTCCGTAAATCACATGGAAGGGCATCTGCTCTCGCCTTTTATTGCAAAAAGGATCTCCAAGGTTCCGCCTCACTTAGCTCTAATCGTTTCTGGAGGACACACGATGTTGGTTCAGGTAAACGGATTAGGGGATTATACCTTGGTTTCTAGGACGATGGATGATGCTGCGGGGGAAGCCTTTGACAAGGTGGGGCGTATGTTGGGACTACCATACCCTGGCGGTCCTGAGATCGAAAAAGCAGCTCAAGGAGGTGACCCGAAGGCGTATGCCTTTCCCCGCTCCTTGCCGGGGAAGTTAGATTTCTCATTTTCAGGGCTGAAAACTGCGGTGCTTTATACGCTTAAAGATAAGGGGTATTCCTCGGAAACAAGACCTCAGGGTCAGGATTTAGCAG
>CALKLP010000146.1 GCA_937991965.1 uncultured Verrucomicrobiales bacterium | reverse complement strand
GGACGGAAGACGCGTGTTCTGACATCATAGCCTGGATGATTTTAATATCATTGTTCGACAAGGTGGTAGAGAGTGCCATGTTATCCTAAGAAATATACAATGTAAAAATATTTTAAAATTATTTCTTGTCGGGATCGTTCTTAAAATCATGGACAACTCTATCTGGGACGAGAGACATGAGCCTGTCCATGCGGGTGACCCTCTTTATTAGTTTAGTCTCGAATACCAAGTCCCTGGTGTGACGATGCACTCTGTACTCTTTATTATTCTTCATCTTCTTTTTGGGAATACTGGGAGGTAATGATATGAGTGTTTTCATCGAAGCACTTGTTTACCTCCAGTAAACAAAAATTACTTGGGTGAGGTCTCCTTCCTGATTTCAGACACATGTTCTCAGTGTTTAATAATTAGCTCTATCCCATTATATTAAATGTATATTTGCTTATAAGTATTGCCCAACATGTCAAGGTTAGTCTCTCAGCACTGTGATTCGGTTTTATATAATAAGTGCGAGGAAATTTTCGATGTCTTGGGTCAACCCAGCGTCCTGTTGTATGTACAGGATTCCATAGAGAAGGAAGTCTCACATCTGCCTACTCTGAGGATTAACGAGCAACAAGCCGTGGTTTCTACTGTGGTATTCCTCCACAAGTTGAAGTTGGTATTGAACGAATTAACAAATGACAGGTATCCAGAAGTAGGTGCATCCACGATTCAGATGGTTGCCAATCTTCTGATAGCCGACAGGAAAAGACTCAACAAACCAGATGTAGATGAGAAAAGTATTTTCGATAGGGTGGACAGGCACCTCCACGAGAAGACGGGGAATTTTATCTCCAAGAGAGAAAGATCTGTTTCCTATCACATTCTATACGACTACTTCTTGGCATTTATATCGAGCGGATGTGATGCCAAAAGTCCCTCCTCTATGTGTCCCAATGTTATCATGGACTTTAAGATATCCATGATTGCATTTTCTCTACTGTGGAAAAATGACTCGTACCCGTTTGTTCTGAATAAACCCGAACGATCCGATAACGAGCTGGTCGACAAGAAGAATATTGAAACCCAGTCCGAGCTTTTCATGGAGAGCCTGGTTAGCGAACGCAAACTTTTCACGACTGACTTGGAAATCAAGTTGTTGTCGAATTTCCTTTCTGTGAGTGCAATCATATGGCAGAAGTATGTAGGAGTAACGCATGGGTATGCTCCGTTCCACCCCGTGTTATCCTCTTCTAGTGTGCACCGCAAAAGCATATAATAAATCACCCTATTATTGTACCAAACACATCTTTTTTCTTAAGAGAGTCTCTTTGACGATCCATGTAACCAGATATTACCTTTTGTACAAAAGACGTCCTCTCACTTGTTACAAAGTCGTCCACTAGCTGTCTAGAAGAATCATTCGCCATCACCACGCTCAAGAAAAAAAGAATCGTGAGGATGATCGCCACCCTGCTTCTGAAACTTACCCGTATACCTTTAAAGTAAACTAATGGTCCAGCGTACGCCGGTAAGCTTTCTTCTATAGGAAGGTCGCCAATGATCTTCTTGACGGGTGTAACGATATTAGATGCCTCGAACTTTACAGAACTACTTGGGGTATTGAAAAATCCCAACGATCCGCGGCTCATCACGTCTTCAATCATGGACTCCCACGTATCCATGTACTCGAAATCTCTATTGTATTCCTCTGGTACGTACCTATTCACATACTTGAGAACAGGTGTATATAGAGACTGGATACCTTTCTCTATGGAGCGTGGGGTCAGACCCGGGGCATAAATAGAGAGGATGTCCTCGATCTCTTCGACATGATGACTTGATAAAGAAGTGATTGACATTCCACTTTCCCCCTCTTGTGTTATTTAGTCCATACAAATATTTGTTTCTTTCATTATGCTCTAAAATGTTTCAAAACTCAGAGAGAGTCGACGCGATCGTTAACCTTGGCCGTCATCTGGCGAACATACGAGTTCGAGACATCGTTGAAAATCACACCAGCCGACGAGATCGTGTTGATCTCTTCTGTGGTAAGTCCCTCGAGAGACTTTGAATCCTTGATCTTATTGAATATGTCATTGTAAGAACTGAGGGTGGTCCACGATTCGGAGGTGAAGAAGATTGTGACGTTATCGGAGTCTGAAGGAGTCACATCGCTCGGGACAGAGAGATCCACGAAAACCGACCCGTTGTCGTTCTGCCTCATTTCTACCCCGACGCGACCCGTCTTGTCAGATCGGATGTTGTTTATGGCCTCGGTAACCTCGGGTTCTTGCTGGACAGGCTGCTGGACAGGCTGCTCAGGCTGCTCAGGCTGCTCAGGATTCTCAGGATGCTCAGGTTCGTCTTCTTCCGATTGCTCTGTCGGCTGACTCGGTTCGTTTTCTACCAATTGCTGGATGGTATCGTCGACTGCTTCCTGCGGAGACTCGGCTTCTTGCTGGGCTTCTTGTTGGACATGTTCCTGAGCATCCGCCTCAGCCTCTTCCGCGAGATTCTGTGAAACCACAGCTTCCTGTGACTTCCTTTCTTTCACCGTGGTAAGATCAATCAAGAAGTTGTTTACCGGGCTCGATAATACCCTCATGCCCCTCAACACGTTATACAATTTCACCATTTGCGCAATGCTGAGAGTTTCTAGGTCCACGTTCCACACTTCCACGACCGAGAAGTCGATGCCGATATCGTCACCGACGATCAACAACTTCTTTTTTTCTATAGCATCAACGGCCTTCCCTTCTAGAATACTGTCTTCCCGAGAAAGGGCGTAATTCTGAACCTGGATAAAGAAGTCCATGTCCAATGATGTGTCGAATCCCTCTTCGGACATGATGTCCTCGGTTTTACTGACGCCGGCCAGTGTCAAGACGTGGTCCATCGTTTCCCGACGGTAAGCCTCGGAATCAGTGTCAATAAACTCGCCGTCTTCGGCAAGAGATCTCTTGATTTCAGCGATAACAGCCGTATCCGTGAACGGTAGCGGGATGTTGTGGTCAGGCTCAAACGCAGCCAGGAACTTGTTGCGAGATTCGATGCTCACCTTCGAAAAGTCAACGCTAGCCGTGCTGAACCTATCCAGGTTAGGAGCATACGCTTTCAGGTCTAGACCTTCTTTCTCCCCGATAGCAAGGACCTTCTTGTAGGCGATCGTCTTCGCATAATCTATCGATGACTTCCAATCGGACCGGCTAACCGCATACTCCAACAACTCTTCCAGGACAGACATGTCGAGTCTGGGAAAAGAGTTAGGATCACCTAGTGGGAAAGTGCTTCCAGCGATGGATCGAAGCGTGTCATTGGTCACTTGTTTGTACAAGGTGCTTCCCGGGGCCGCGTTCGCACGCGCTGCTTCATTTGCCTCTTCCTGAGCCCGGAGAGATTCCTCGAGTTCTGCTTGGGTGACATCGTTCTCCATC
>CALKLP010000145.1 GCA_937991965.1 uncultured Verrucomicrobiales bacterium | reverse complement strand
CCCTCAACCCGTGTCAAGAAGATCGTGGCTGGGTTCGAGCAATGGTTGCAATTCATAGGAAAATGATAAGGTCTAGACGCAGAAAAATCGAATTATTTCTGCTTTTGGATGAAGAGGTCTAAGCCCTCGCAGAGCGCGATCCAGCTTGCCTCAATAATGCTGTCAGAGACGCCAACGGTTCCCCAAATGTTTTCGCCATCGGTATGGACGATCAGCACGCGGGTCTTGGAGGCGGTTGCGTCTTGCCCCTCGATGATGCGGACCTTGTAGTCCACGAGTGAGATCTTGGTAATACTAGGATAGAAGGGGAGGAGCGCCTTACGGAGCGCCTTGTCGAGGGCGTTCACTACGCCATGGCCTTCCGCTACGGTGTATTCCCATTGATCATCGCCCACACTGACTTTGACAGAGGCTTCACAGATGGGTTTTTCCATCTCCTCAGACTCGCGGTAGTTACACTGGTAGGAGGTCGCACTCCACATCGGGGTGTAGAGCCCCATCGCCTTGCGGATGAGGATTTCTAGCGAGCCATTCGCGGACTCGTAGGAATACCCTTCATGCTCCAGGGTCTTCACCATGTTGAGCACGTCTTTGGCCTCTTGGCTGCCTTGTTTTAGGGGGAGCCCCAGTCTTTCGGCCGCGATCAGAATGTTCGCTTGCCCGGCCAGTTCACTAACCAGAATCTGCTGGGTGTTGCCCACGAGCTCGGGCTTGATGTGCTCGTAACTCTCCGCTAGCTTTTTGACGGCATTGACGTGTGTGCCACCCTTGTGCGCGAAAGCGGTTTGGCCAATAAAGGGGGCGCGTAAGAAATGCGGGTTGTTGGAGAGGTCATCCACGAAATAAGAGAGCACCTTCAGCTTCTCTAAGCGGGGCACCACCTCGATCCCCATCTTCAGTTGGAGAATTGGGATGACTGAGGTCAGATTACAGTTGCCGGTGCGTTCCCCGTAGCCGTTGATGGTTCCTTGCACCTGGCTGGCGCCTGCTCGCACTGCCGCGACCGCGTTTGCTACGCCTAGCTCGCAGTCGTTGTGCGTGTGGATCCCGAAGGCGGTTTCGCCCAGTGCTTCCTGCACCACCGCGCAGATCTCCTCTACTTCACTCGGGAGCGTTCCGCCATTGGTGTCGCATAAGATGATGCCATCGGAGCCTGCACGCGCGGCCTCCTGAATGCAGGCGATCGCATAATCGGCATTGTTCTTATACCCGTCGAAAAAGTGCTCGGCATCGAAGAAGACCTCCCGTCCCGCTGACTTGAGAAAGTTCACGGTGTCATAAATCATCGCTTGGTTTTCCTCCAAGGTCGTGCGGAGGACTTCGGTCACATGCAGATCCCACGTCTTGCCATAAATAGTGACCGCTGGGGTCTCTGCCTCGATGAGCAACGCCAACTGGGGATCATCCTCGGCCTTGATTCCGACCCGACGGGTAGACCCAAAGGCTACTATCTTGGCGTGATCCCAAGTGATGCCCTTGGCCTCCTTAAAGAACTCAATATCCTTCGGGTTAGAGCCCGGCCAACCACCTTCGATGTAGTCAATCCCGAATTCATCCAGACGCTTCGCGAGCCGAATCTTATCCAGTCCAGAGAGGAAAAACCCTTCGCCCTGTGTGCCATCACGCAAGGTCGTATCGTATATGGAAACCGCTTTAGCCATAAGAGGCGGTAGCATGTATTCTCCGCCCAAATTGTCAAGACACTCTTACTTCCGAAGGGGTTTGATGTGATCTGATGGATAGAAATATGGAAAAAACAAGGGTAGGGTGCTTTCGCCGAAAGCACAGCAACCAGTGAGTGAGGGAACCCCAGGAATCATCGATCCTGTTCCTGTTACGTAGAGAATCCTTATCTGAGAAGGAAATGTGAGTGGCGTTTGGTTGTGAGAGTGCGCCTACGCTGTAGCCTCGGCGAGACTACCCTACCCTTGAGAGTCTTCCTGAAAATAGAGTCGTAATGTGAGATAGGAGCAAGCCCAGATTTTTGATTTTTCTGGCTTCGCCATTTTCTAGAACAAAAGCAAGGGGGATTCGTTTGCACGCTGCGAGCGCGAGCTATCCGTCCACCAGATAAAATCACGCCCCTTCCTAAGACAACGCGCCCCCCCCCCAGGAGACCTGTTTCTGCGAGCGACTGCGTGAATTCTCGGTCAAAATTCCTGCTATTCGGGGGCTTAGTGGGTCTCACATTAATATCAGATCCGTTTAGAAATCGACGATCAAATACTTAGATATGATACTTATAGTCCGTAGACTAAAACGTATCACAAGTGTTCACTGTCACAGTGAAAAAAGATGACGCTTTATTAAGGCTTGGTGAAAACGTTCGAAGATTAAGAGATGGTCTGAATCTGTCACAAGAAGCGCTGGCATTCGAATCAGGATTAGATCGTACTTATATCGGAGGAGTTGAACGAGGAGAACGCAATCTTACAATTCTTTCGGCGTTAAAAATTGCTGGAGCTCTTAGTGTTACTCTCAGCGAACTTACAAAGGAGGTGGGCCATGAGTAGTTTTTACCCAGATCTCCAGAAGGAGCTTTTGTCGTTCGACGCTTTTACTGATGCGGAAGAAAAGAAAGCAGCTGTTACACATTTAATTCAATCACCTGAGCTTAGACCTCCCTTCGTAGACGCAGATGACTATTTAGATTTGAAGGAGTTGTGTAACCAGCACTTTAGTTTAATTAAGGAAGATAGCGAGCAGTATGAGCTTGCATTTGAATCAGGTGATATCCCTTTCCCTCCACCATCTAAACCAAAGTTTACCTTCATTGACCTTTTTGCGGGTATTGGCGGTTTCAGATTAGCAATGCAAGAGCAAGGAGGCAAATGTGTGTTTTCAAGTGAGTGGGACAAATACGCTAAACAAACCTACTACAGGAATTACGGAGAAGTTCCCTATGGCGATATTACTAAGGTTAGCGAAAAAGACGTTCCTGATCATGATGTCCTGTGTGCTGGTTTCCCATGTCAGGCATTTTCGATAGCTGGAAAAAGGGCCGGTTTTGACGATACTAGGGGAACATTATTCTTCGATGTCGCTAGAATCATTAAGGAGAAGCAGCCTAAGGCCATTTTTCTAGAAAATGTAAAGGGGCTTGTTAATCACCGAAGTGGCAAAACTTTAGAAACTATCCTTGATGTTCTGAGAAATGATTTAGGTTATTACGTCCCTGACCCAAAAGTTTTAAATGCTAGGAAGTATGGGGTTCCACAGAACAGAGAGAGGATATTTATTGTAGGTTTTCATCCATCGCAAAATGTAAAGTCCTTTGATTATCCGCAACCTGCTAAAATTCAAAAGGTATTTGCTGATGTTAAAGAGGAAAAAGAAGTGTCTGTTAAATATTATATGTCTACTCAGTATTTACAGACATTGAGAAATCATCGGGCTAGACATGAGGCTAAAGGAAACGGATTTGGATATGCCATAATACCAGATGACGGTATTGCTAATGCAGTAGTCTGTGGAGGAATGGGAAGAGAGCGTAATTTGGTTAAAGATGCCCGATTAACAAATTTTGTACCAGTGACCAAAATTAAAGGGGTTGTGAACAGAGAAGGTATTCGACGTATGACCCCAAGGGAATGGGCAAGACTACAAGGATTCCCAGATGAATTTGAAATCCCTGTATCTGATGCAAACGCTTATAAGCAGTTTGGTAATTCAGTCGCAGTGCCAGCAATAAGAGCAGCAGCTAAAAAATTATTAGAGCAAATCAAGGTAATATGAGTCCAAGTTATAACAAAGGAGAATGGTCTGAAGCGTATGTCTTGATAAAGGTATTAGCTGATGGAACCTTACAACAAGGAAATGGGGATTTAGAAGCTACCGATGAGAAACCTTACAAAGTGATTTCCGTTAGAAGAAAAGAAAATGATGCTGGAGAAAAAGTTTATTCGCGCGGCGAGAATGAAATCTATGTGTCTGGAGAATCTTCAGATACGATAGCAATATCAAAATTCGCAACAGGTAGTTGTCTTCTTTTAGAGGAGATTAAAGCAGGTAAAGGAAGGAGTTTCCCCTTATCATCTGAGCTTTGGAGCATCTTAAACGATCTTTCAATCCAGGAAATAAAGGCTGATTCTAACGATAAAACTGACATAAGAATAGAAATACGCGATCATTTCAGAGGGATTCATAGTTTACTCGGATTCAGTATTAAGTCTCAACTTGGAAGTGCTAGTACGCTCGTTAATGCATCGAAATCCACTAACTTTAGGTTCAAGGTTGTATGTCCAAGCGAATCTAGCTTGAAAGAAGCTCAGACACAAAAAAATGGTAAGGATGTAGTAAGGTATTTAAAAGCTAATGGAGCTAAGTTTGAGTTAGTGGAGGCTTTAAGTAGCACATTTTCTGACAATTTGCGCCTCATAGACTCCGACCTTTCCGCAATTTTAGGTGAGTGCCTTATTGAATATTACAGCGGTAGCGTTTCCTCATTGAGTGACATTTTAGCTAATGTTGATTATAGTAACCCATTGAATTACCCTCAAGACCATGGAGTCTCTTTTTACGCATATAAAATCAAAAAGTATTTGACTGAATCAGCTCTTGGCATGATGCCGAGCTTTACTTGGCACGGTACTCATGATGCTACTGGAGGCTATATTATTGTGAAAAATTCAGGAGAATTACTGTCTTATCACTTACTCCGAAAAAATCTGTTTGAAGACTATTTAATCGCAAATACAAAATTCGAAACTGCATCAACTTCGCGAAATGATTTTGGCTATTTACGAAAGTTAGATGACACAGTTTATCTCGATTTAAACTTACAAATACGATTTAAGAAATAGTTTAACCTCTGATGCGAAACATAAGTCTAAAACCCGAATTCTCGCGTTATCTTCTAGAGCGCAACAAAGCGGGAAGTGGGAAAGCGACTTCTTATATCAGGGCGATTAACTTAGTGAACCAGATGATTGAGATCGATTCTATGGGGTTTGGTAATCTCGATGTTTGGAGAACGGAGGATTTCGATACTCTGATCAACTTGCAAGAGGTCTTGCAGGCTGCTAAGTCGAATTATGCAAGCTCTTGGTATGATGAGAGTCTACCTAAGAGTTATCTCCGTGATGGGTTTTGTAGCGCGGCGATTAAGATGTATATTCAGTTCTTAGAGGAATATCAGATAGAGAAATCGGCTCTTGCTAGTTTTGAAGATGTCGGTGGAAAGACGAAGGCATTCTCTGTGGAGACACAACTACGAGTGAATGCTTCTGTGGATGCGATCGAGCGTTTTAAGGGAGTGGAAGGTAAAGAAGAGTTACGAACTGTGAAGCAACGATGTAATCAGAATATCTTTAGGAAAATTATCCTACAGGTTTATGATGCAACCTGTTGCATCACAGGTCTGAATATTCCTGAGCTGAACATCGCAAGTCATATTATTCCATGGGCAGAGGATGAAGACCTCAGGCTCGATCCCTGTAATGGCCTATGTCTTTCGGCGACCTATGATCGGGCGTTCGATCAAAACTTGATCAGTGTAGATGAAGATTATCGATTGATTGTCTCAAAAGATATTAAGGAGTATTACACGAGTGAGGTAGTCAAAGGGCATTTTCTCTCAAAGGAGGGAGAGGCCATCATGCTGCCTGCATCGTATAAGCCGAGTGAGAAATACCTCAAGAAGCATCGTTCCCGAGGGCGATTTTGAGGTTCTTAAGGGTGAGGCATGTGGTAACTGATCGTAATTAGGAATTAGTGAAGATCATTTCAAAACAAGGTTCCTAAGATCCACTCACTCTTGAAAACTCTTGCCTTTTCTAGTTCTTAAAGCAGATTATTATCATTATGAAAAAGATACTGCTGATTTTGTTTATTTTTACGCCTTTAGTTAGTTTG
>CALKLP010000144.1 GCA_937991965.1 uncultured Verrucomicrobiales bacterium | reverse complement strand
GTACACCTCTGACGACTCGACATACACGGCACCTGCGGATTTCGCGAATGGGGAGGAGAGTGTGAACAACGGAGGCCTGCCGAGTGTATGTATCAGCCTACGTTTAGTGGCGCAAAACATGCTGAAATGGTACGATGTCATACCTATTGCATAGCAGCGGCGTTGCCGAGAGGCTACTGGCCCGGAAGAGTATCGGGGTGACGCCCGGCTCAAATGTCTCGTTCGCACGACACTAATTGGAACCCATAAGTTTGGTCAACTACAAAATACCTATTATCTACTTGTGAAGCGGGAGCGATTGCGTTGTCTAGTATGTTTTATAGTGGTGGCGTCGTTTGCGACTACATATGCTTTTGTCAGTGGGCAAAAGCGTACTCAAGAGAAAGGGCAAGGCGAAAGCGACGTTCGTAGGTGACAAAAAAGGCGCAACCAAGTACAATCTAATGCCGCATGTCGCACATGGAGCAATGGTAACCGCACTTACCACGACATTTATATGATGGGTAAATCGAAGAGATCTAGGACACGTAGTGGTTGCGTCATAACTGGTGTAGGAGCGGGATGTCGATAAAAAAACAATGGAGGGGGTGTACATGAATAAGGGGCACGAAATGTAAGGTCCGAGGCACTAATATTCAGGCGGTCGAGCAGTGTCGTTGCTGAGTTAGGTAACCAATGACGTGGGTTGACGTATATGAGCGTTGCTTAGGGTGGCTCACAACGAGGGCTGTATCCATTGCGTGCATATATCGAATTGTGAATGTGACAATCGGCTTAAATAAACAAAGTATGGGTCGGGCGTCACATTCGCGCGGAAGATACATAGTTCTTGCGCGTCCGGAATCCTCTGTGATATGTAACAGCTGGGACATTTTAGGCAGTCGCAGAGATAACAAAGTTTACAACCAACCCGATATTCAAGGTTGAACGGTATCTTTATCGACGTTAAGATCCTGCAGCACTAGCCAAAAAATATCAGTGGCCGCCAACGAACTGTTTAGATATTTACGGGAACAACGAAAGCTTTTAGCTTTGCCTGAACCCGGTTGGTTGGCAAACCTTTACGCGCAGCCGCTCGTTCGGACGATAATGACACGGGAGTGTCTACGGCATTTTCGATTCGGTAAGAATTTATTCAACACGATACGGGCAAGTGAATGCAGGTTCTAGGACCTGCAACATCGGCGATACGGCTCGCCTTCCTGTGTACGCGAACCGAGAAATAGTGCATCGAACAAAACAAACCAAGCCCTAGCGGAGCTTCCCATCAAGGCTTGCCCAAACTAGTGTACAGAGGGCAGTATACAACGAAAGGTACAGTTAGCGATTCGTAGCACTAAACCTCGCCCGCACGGAGCGTTGTGCTAACATATTAAACTGCAGCCTTGGGCGTGTTAAGATATTGGTCGCTGCACCCCACCGCACCTCCAGATTGGCTGACCACGTTGCCTTCAAACTCCGTGCTGCCGTTCATGTAGATCTGCGACGTTTCGCTGTAGATAGCGCCTGCATTACGTGGACACGGGAACACGATATAATATCATGTGGACAACATACTAGAAGGCTACCTGACGATGTTGCACACCCCTATGAGCGCGGAATATTTAGAAGGAGACCGTCTTATAAAGTGAAAGAAGTATGCACCGGAAACAGAAGTTGGCGACATGTGTATAGGGGGTATAATTTGAGCGGCTTTGTTAAGGCAGGGCAATTACGGCTTGGTCTGCGACAAGGGCAGGTTGGTGTTCGAAACAACATTTTCTGTGTTACCCGTCCCACTGACCCTAAGTCGTCGGAATGCCTTTCTTATTCAAACAAATATTACGTCGGCCTACCTCGGTGAAGAGATTGTTCACCAAAAGGTGCTCGTACCTCCAAATCAGTGCTTGGGGGGGTATATGGCTCCTCACGTGGTAATTCCCAGCAGCCTTCTGGGCGGCCATCCGATCAGCGTAAAGTGGAAAAGCTTGAGGCTTCACCACTCACGTCTACCGGCCGCCCGAATGTCCACCAGGTGGAGTTGACCAACAAACCAGGGGCAGGTTTTTATGCTGTCTTGGTTGAATGAAACAGTACCAGGACGCGTGCAGTATTGCTAAATATCACACCTCGAGATTGTGCCTTAAGCGACAACGTAAGGGCACATGCGAGGAGTTAAAAATGGTAACGTAGAAGGTGGTGTGAAGCGGAGTGGAAGGTGGTGAGAAAGGTCTAAACACTGCCAGCTGCCAGCAATTTCGCAGTAGGTATCCAGACTGATTCGTACATTCGGCCATGCGCCTGAAGCTAAACGAAGGTGAACTGAGATGTTTGAAGCAATGATCGCCTGCACTCGGCGAGACTATCGGGTGGATTGCATCGCACATGAAACACACAATGTCTACGGCGCGTGCATGAAATGAACAGAAGCTTAGCATTCAACATTTACCACCATATGCCGTTCACCTAGTTTTCGAGACAGTTCGGGTCTCTCCATGACCACGATCTATATCTTGGTCTAAACGCTACACAGCGGGCAAATCCCCAAAGTTATCCGCGGCATATTACCGTTTTATCAACAGTATACCCGTGCGGTGATATATGAATCTGACGCGCGACTGACATGTCCGTACGCCAACGTATATCTTCTCTCCGATCACTCGGTCACGCAGTTGCTCGACCAAGGGGTGCTGACGCCATGCCTGTAAAAGTCCGCGACCCTGATCGCACCAGTTGTCACTCCCCCCAACCGGCCGCGCACTTGACGTTTTCAATACACATGTTGTTCTTCCAACCAATATTGTATATACTTTGGGGTGTACTATATTTTGTGGAATATCGTATTCGTACACAAACTGTTTTGAAGCTTGTCACGGAGTTATGGAGATGACACGCCGACTTCGCATTCCGTGCAAATCGATTGGACCTCCGAGAAAACCCTTTGAAGCGTCCGTCATGTTTTTGGAGATTTATAAAGGGGGTCTACTCAAAACAAGGGTTTGGGTATAAATTTGTGAAACGAGCAATTTCCTACGCGTCGTTTTCCAAGAATAAGGCAGCGGACGTACCTTACCAAGCGCATTTGATTTCCCGCAAATCGAACTATATGCTAATCGAACTGAGGGCCATTAAATCGCGGACATCCGGCTGCCCTTTCTGTTGGGCGACCCACCGTGCTCAATCAGGACCAGCGAACTTTTGTTACGCATAACAGATTGCTCGCGAGCATATCTTGTTTGGGCGGGTGCTAGAGTAGTCGTTTTACAGACGGCCAACGTCCGGGTACCGTCGAACATGTCCATGTACCAGTCAGATATTAGATGTGTTTGAAACAAACGGGGAGTGAATGCATGTTCAAAACGCAGACTCGGGAACGTTAAATACGGGGTGGTGTATGTTGCCATCCACATGATTTTCCAAACGACAGGGTACCCGGGTACGCGGGCGCCCGTGGTCTTTGAGACCGCGTATTCCTTCTAAACCCGCCTTCAGCTCGAAGGTATGTGCGATATATGGCGCAGGTGAAGCAATTGAAGGGATGACATATGGCTGTCCTCGGAGAAAAACTTTTCAACCAGCGGGTGCAACCGTCGTGAGTCATGACATGCCAGAAATTGCATAGATGTTGCTGTGCTTCTAAGATGAGCACTTCAAGTCAAACCGGAAACATATCACAGAAGCCACTCATCCGCGCAAACCGAACAACACCTCTATGCGCTGGTACTAAAATAAATTCTCTCGGAACGTTTTCATTATAACCGACGGGGGCATGCTTGAGGAACTCAACCGATCAACCCCTGCCATTGCATGACTGAGCTCATCGGAAAACCGGATATCTGGCTACCCCCGTTACCGAGGCTTTACTATTCGTCGAGTACGAAGTGTTACTCGTACCCGCGACGCGAGATATCGTGCTGGGTGGTGCTCGCGAGTATCCGGGGATGTGTAAAAAGGATAGCAATTCTCTACTCAATGTAATTATTCTGTAATTTCGGTCTCACCTCCATGTATAGAGGCTGTATTGTTGGTGAACCCGCCTCTGCCGTCTATTTGTATTGTCGAATCGAAGGCGGACACGGCTCCTGCAGAAAATCATCAAAACAAAACGACAGAAAGCATGCGCGTGGAAGGCATGCTGTTCGTGACGTATTGAGTGGAGGCGACAGCTGCTTCTGCATCGTACCTTAGGGCAGCCTATGCCAGATCAGCAAAACACGATCGTGAACGCCGGAACAGGCAGGGCATGGGCGCAAAAAGTTGACTGAAAATATGTTTATCCAGGGGCTGAGATCTCGACAACAATACCGCAACGATTCCAATCTCAACGTTCAACGTCAAAACGAGATTCTGCCGGGTTCTACTGAGTCTGGGGGGGGTTATGTTGCTGGGTAACTGCCAAAAATATATGTGGAGAGTGAAAATATTTTGTATGTAAGAGGCGGCACATGATACGATGATGGGTGGTTCACGTATTTTGTCCTGAGGCTCTCTCCTCAACTGAGAAACTCCATACCTCACACGAACCTTCATGCACCACCTCACACGAAACTGTTTTTCTGCACAAAATGGGTGCGTATTCCGATTAACGACCCCATGGCTTCGGTATACGTCGACTCCTTCCGTAAGACACAGACAACTAGGGTTATCAACGATGTTGGGCGGTTCATCGGGCGAGGAACATCGGCAAGCAGAAATCACTTTGAAACACCGTTGAAATGAGTTTAGCGAAACGTCAAAAGGTGAACGACGACAAGGGGCAAGACGGATTGTTACCCTCATGTGGAATCCTTGAACGGCCTTATATGGTTATCGAGCGTTGACTGTTGCCAGTAGAGAGAATACGGTACGGTTATGGGCACAGAAAAAAAACTACTGCTTAAAAAAGTTGTCGCGTTGAATGTAGCAGAAAATCAAACCCAACAGCTAAGCTCCTACTGCTGGGGTTGCATTTTGTATCGTTGATGATGACTAAGACCTGGAGTTTAGATATCACGCCTCCTTACTTTTTCTCACCTCCGTAAAAACCGATCGAATTATCGGCAAAGTCCGTGCTGCCGCGAAGATAGACCGATGAATACTCAGCATGCATGGCTCCTACGATATGTCGGCATGACGGACAGCATACGCATAATTTATGGGTGAGACCTTTTCCTGAATGCATTATCTTGATCATAATCATGTGGTTAAGTGAACTCGCACAAATGGTGGCAAGGCATGGTAAACAATCTGGTAATGACGCGGGCGGTCGGCAAAGGAATGTCACGAGCCCATTGGAAGATTGATTAATGAGGTTTCGATGTTTCTACTTTTCCAGCTTCTGGACAAGCGGTGGTCACAGGTGTCGTCCCTTCTCCCTCTCGGTTCTTGCCTTTCCTTTTCATCGCGCAGTGGGTTACGCAATCTCAATTCTCGTATAGTTTCTATCGAGGATTGCGAACTCACGCACGCGGGCTTGCCGCAAGTCAGTTTGCGCTCAAGAAAAAGTCTAAATGGCTATATTCGGGGGTGCACTCGGAGGGACCCGAATTCACGAACCTGGCATATAACAGACTCGAGGATAACCTGGTATGCCATCGGGGCGACCCTCTAGGATACGCTCTGTATTAACTATTCGCCACCTTATCACTATTCTACTCTGTGGCGTGACTACGTGCACGGCTCGGTAGTGTCTTTCAACGAACGATATTGCGTCAAATACTTCCTTCAATATTCTGCAACGTCCGGACAAATAAAGAAATCCCTTGAATGATCTTTCTCACGCAACACGGATACATGTATCACATATCCAACCGTCGCATGGACGTCGTCGTCGAGAACGATTCAGACGTTACTAGGAAAAAAATCAGCAGCAGCACGGCAGCGGCACCTCGTCAGCAGCACCACGGCATCCATACCAGTATTTCTCAGCGTGTTTATCGCAACCCCGAAAGATTGAGGTTGACGGACCATAATCTGTTAGTTTTCCCGTATGTGTCATTTGCCCCGTCGTAAAGAGAGTGCTGTAGGCGCACGGTACTGGAAAAAAATACATTTTACTTTCCTCCTAAATGAAACACACACACATTGAGCCAGGAAACGCTTCGTTGGCGAATGTCCTTTACGTAATAATAGCAAGTGACGCCCCCCCCCCCTACCGTACGGTGTGTCTGCACCCGTCGTATTTCACTATTCCTGGTCAGTAGCTGTCTTACAACCAACGCTTGCGGAGAGACTCATAAACTTTGCACTGGCTGCAAGCGACACTAATGTTTCCAGAGCGTTTTCATACACCCTAAACGCTATCAGCGACCACAACTTTAATACAACGCCATAACAAATGAGATTACATACCGAAAAAAATATGTGACGACGGTCTGGTATGCCCATGTCCAAGACTAGAGGATATCAGTATTTGTCACGTAAGTTATACTTCGGTTGCGCGAGCTAGATGAAAAGAGG
>CALKLP010000143.1 GCA_937991965.1 uncultured Verrucomicrobiales bacterium | reverse complement strand
CCCCCAGTGGCCACCTGTGCAGCAAATGTTTGTAGAAAATAAGGAACGGAACTTCGTGTCTCCGGAAGCTCCCGAAAATGCCTTACAGCACTTCGGTGCAAGTTATAAACAGAAACCGATAGCTGACCTAATCTCAATCCATGACAATAGACACTCTCGACGCAAAAAACGACAGTGAGATGGGGAACCAACGACGGAAGCTCAGTTAGCAACAACCGATGCTCTCGTGTACGTACTGGAAACAAATGTACCGGAACAAGAGCACCACTTTTTGGTGCCATGTCATAGCAAACCGTGTTCCTTTGCCTGTCTATTGAAAACCCCAACAGCGTGTTCGTAGAGAAGAATATCCAACCAAAGGGTGTCCTGCATGTCCGGGTCAGCCTTGCTCTGCACCACCGCCGCAGCTTCCTCCTCCTTGTCACGCTTTCCGCTGTTCCGCCTACCGGCTGCTAGGAAAGATTGCTGCCAATTCATACCGGGCATGTCCAAAGTGGCGTCGAACAGCGCCAAAGTCGTGTTGAAATCCTTCAAAATCCCCACCGCTGCGTACTCATTTGAGAGAATATCCTCGACACGTCGAAGGTACTGATGCATCCATGATTCGGCTGGAAGCACCTGCCTATCCTCGAACTGCTTCAACATGTACCATTCTGGAGATTTGACTGTGATGCCGGAGTTGACAACATCTTCCACCGGAACAAATGCCATCAAGAACTGTTGGCACCGTAGCATCGGGAGGAGCAGAAGGAGAAACAGACCACGAAGGGAGGGTGAGCGGAGAGAGACGAGTGAGGAGGAAAACTGATGTGCACGGTCCCAATTGCAGAGTAACTTTGCTGTTGTGGTGCGTGCGCTCAGAAAGCCTGGCGCTGGTGGAGCGGCAGTTCACAAGTATGGTCTCCCCGTGATGCGCTTGCTCATGAGCTACAGCAGAAGAACTACCGGGTGGGCTGCAATGGATCCATTATGTTTTCTGCCTCCTTGTAATTAACAGCAGTTTTTTATGTCTCTATGATAGGAAGAATACTGGGGATGATCGTCGAGCGACTCGCCGTCCACCCCGTCTAAGGCTGGAAAGGCAAAACTAGTGATGCGCAGAAAGGAACTGATCGGTCCACGAGGGCTGCAATCGAGACAGTGTGAGAGTGAGATACACAAACAGAGAAGGACGAAAGGAAGGGAAAAGAAGAGAGAGATCCTCGTCTTTGAGGGGCATGCCCGTAATTTTTCGCGCACTCACCTGCCTCATCCCATAATTTCCCCAATGTTTGGCAAACGTTAGGAGGTCCGTGTTCTTGGCGTCCAGCATACCGCTGGCACAGAGTTGGTCCTTCTTCAGGCGTTTACAGTAGAAGTAGGCAGATACCACTCGTTCTACGGGACTAGTATGATTGCGCGTACGATAGGATCAGAGCAGGCGGCGGATTTGGTTGGTCAGACACGGTATGCGTTCTGTGTGGCAAAAAGTCGGCAGGAAGGAAGCAATTTAAAACTGACCTACATGCCAAGACACGTAATCAGCGTGAGGTAAGCGTTTGGTTTTGGTTGTTTGATACCCTCCTCTAGTCTTTGTCAATCCTACGTTAGCCTTGGTCAACCGCAAATTAAACGTGTCCGTATGCTTGCGTGATGATAAATGTCGATATTCGAACCTCCGATAACACCCAAAAATCTAATAACCCTTACTGGCGAAAAACTGTAAACCAGCGGCATCTCTGCGTTCGGTAGGGCCAAAGCGCCATGGAGGACCCGCCGACGATCACAGCTTTCTGTTCAGAGGCCTGTTTCAACGACATTTGTCGTTGTGATACACTCCTCCAGCAGCCGTCGCCACAATATCGCTTGCTGATTTCGCCATGCTCTCGTACCCACGTGCCTAGCATGGCCTTTATCGATGTTCCTCCGGACTGTTTTGATACCAATATTCGAAAGAGAACGTGATTGTTCAGCAGTGAATAGCAAAAAAAGTGTTGTTAGTAGTCGTTAGAGGCTGGTAGATTATGAATGTGATGTGTTTTCCCACAGATGAAGAAGGAAAGAAGACAACGAAGTGTAGGACCCACACGTGTCGCTCCGTTTGTTCGCCCGGCGAAAGAAATCAATACTGGTAGAGAGTAGCATGCGCAGCGTCACGGAAGCCGGTGGTAATGCTTTAGTTAGTTGGTGTTCACAAATAAAAAAACTGTAAACAAAAAAGTGTTGTCGAAAAATACGGAAGAAAAAGCAGATATAGTCGTGCTGACTCCAACTTGTACTGAATGTATGATAAAGAAGATTTACAGAGTTTGCGAACCAACACTCATTAGAGGCACAAGCACACATTTTGCTATATCAAATACAAGCGGCTGATCGTATTCAGAGCAAATTGTACAGTTTTACATAGAATAGACGAAACTCTCTAAAAAGGAACAGAGTAAGTAACATGTATCAAACTATTCAACCTTCAGTAAATCTTCAACCTGGTTCTTCAACTTTTTTTCCATGACCAGCATGACATTACACAACCAAAACGAATATAGCCGGGTTATGTTTTAAGAAGGATGATGGCGTTATTCCTGAAGGAGTACCTGTACGAAGAATAAAAGATTTATCCAATGCTTTGGTTCAACACCATACCTTATTCATGTGAAGGTAGACCCAGCATGTGCCGGTTGAGGAAGAAGAAGACTGGATCAAGCGGCAGGTGAGTGGGCGGAAGCACGGAAGGAAAATCTGAGGATGACTTGTCTGTCAGGATGTTTCGTCTCGATTGTCTCCCCGCGGGCCTTCGGGAAGACATATGGTCATCCAAAGCAATCGAAATAAAGAAGAAGCAACACATGTTTGTGCGTAGTACATAAGAGCTGTCTGGAGCATCCGTTCTGAAGACACTGTGCAAAAAGGCAGCATGCGTTTTGGCGAAATCAGCAACCCAGAGGTTTACAATACAGAGGGTGTCGACCATGCTGCCACCCGAGACCTCAACACATCTTACCTCCTCGACGGAAATATGTATTCCCTCGGCGCTTGCTTGCCTGTCCATCGCTGGTTTGAGTCGAGGACAAGAGGGTGCGCGCGACGATGAAATTGTCGACAACTGTTTTTACTCGATGATGCTGTCGAGGAGGGGAAGTCGCAGCGTCGTGTCACCAACCCACAACCGTAACAATAAAGCGTTTGCGTCCCCTCC
>CALKLP010000142.1 GCA_937991965.1 uncultured Verrucomicrobiales bacterium | reverse complement strand
GTCAATAGCATTCGCCATCTTCGATTTCATGTCCCTGATCACGCTTTTGCTATCGCACAGAGATTTCTGGTATACAATACTATCTAGAGACTGTGAAATACTTTTTACCAGAGATCTATCCATTTTATTCCACCCCGATGGTCTCTCTAACGTCTTCTTTATGAAAGCCTCAAACGATCTTCGGGGGATCATATCTCCGTTAACGGGGTTCAATATCTTCTTATCAGGGTTCCCACCCCAAGATATGTCGGTGGTGTACCCCACCCTTATGAAGACTAGAACGAACTTCGGGTTGGTGATGCTCACGTACGACCTTCTCGGGTTCTCCATACTACCATACGAACAGGTGGACTCGATATTTAGGGTGTCTATCCCTTCTAGTGGCACGGTATTGTCTCCAATTACCTGGAAATTTTTTTGATTGGTATCACTGTAACATAACGTGTCGCATTTGAAGATGCTAAGAAGAATCTCCTCGTTCGAAACGATAAAGTCTCCCACACTATCATGTACCCCTTTTCCCGACAATAGATTTTCCAGGTCAAGTTGTCTAGAGATATACTCGGAATTTAGTTTCTTCTCTAGGTGAGAGGAAATCAGCGAGGAAGTCATAATCATCATGGATATATCATGAGATGATGGGACGATGACATCATTCCATGCGTGGAACACAAGTAAACCCCATAGGTCATCGTTCACCACGAGTCCTATTGAAAGAGATGACCGGACTCCCATGTTCTTCATGTAATCCATGTGTTGAGACGCGACCCCTCTGATATTGCACGAAGTCAGGTCCATGTATTCGTCACCCATGATTCGGGACTGTGGCTTACCCGTGTCCGAGATAAATCGAACGCGGTCGGTCATATACTGCTTCCTGGCTTTAACTGGGATGTCCCCAGCGGGAAACCTTAGCCCCTTGTATTTTACGTCTGATGTCACAGATTCGAATATTACCTCTCCCGTAGAATCATCAAAGAATTTGTAAACGAGCCCCCTGTCATAACACATCGACGTCCGTAGATACTCGCAACACGATTCAACCGAATCGGCATCCATATTAATGTGAATAAACCCTTTGTCTAGACATGATTCCACAACCGGTTCGAAACAAATACACATTCCTCCGTCGTTTTGTAAGGTTACAGTAACGGTGATATCCGGAGATTCGCCCTTATTGGGAACACGAGCCATGTGCCCATATACCACCATGCTTGTCATAGTAGATTTTGTAAGGTGATTTATTGAAGATAGTGTGGATTCAGTGACAATGTCGTTTATGTCTTTTCCCACTACATCTGTCATACTATGGACAGTTATCCATGGATACCTGTATGCATTGTCTGATATGGAAGTGATTTTTCCATCCTTGATTTTCAACACAACCCCTATATCCTGGATACATCCTATCCTTTTGACATCTATCTTGTCACACGATGTACTACTTGGTGAAATACTCATCTGGTTATATGTTCTTGATAAATATTATTATTATTGTATTGTTTACGAGGTTGGACGTGATATATTCTCCTTACCTGTGTTTGTCATTCCACGAGCCAAAAAGTCATCCAATGAACCTTATTTTTTTATCAATTAATCACCAACTTGTCCAATTAACTCTAAAATTAACAAACAGTCCATGTCTCATTACCAGAATTATCTATATCCCGTCGTCTCAAGAAACCATCCGGGTCTTTGCGTATTACCGCCTTAAACTCGTCTGGAGACGTCCCCGGGATGACGTTTTCGTCGCCATTGTCACTGCTACCGAACCCGCTGGCTCCATTGTAGTTAATCACGCATACGGCAGGAGTTGTTGTCTCGATCCATCCTCCAGTAAGTGCTGCATACCCGTGGCTACCAGGATTGCTTTGTCCTGACGCGGGAAAGAGTTGGTCATCGGGTGTAGCAGGGGGAGAGGTCCCTCTCGTGTATGCAAAAGTGTAAACCAGTGCCCCCGTAGAATCATAAATACGTGCCTCTCCCTCATACGGACTCGCTATGTTTATACCCGCTTGGTCATATCTTGTATTGGATGCTATCGTCGAGTAAATGGGAAACATCTGTGCCAGGAATTCAAGGGGCCAACCCTCGGTTGAGTTCGATCCGGCCCCGTCTGCTCCGGTGAAACACGAGATGGGTTTATCTGATCTCAGTATGAGCCACCCGTCGTTATTGAACCCAGTTTGATTACCCACCCCAGCTTCTAGATAGAGATCGATATGATTCGACGAGTTGACGACCGACGTTCCGGAAGCCATGGTACGTCTGTACCATGTAACATTGGTACCGTCTTCCTGAGCCGAAACCCGATTGAATCTGTTGTGTACGATCAGCTCACATCTCATTGGGGGTATTAGGCGCACATCAACCGCGTAGTTAGTGGTACCACCGGATGTACCTGTTCCACAAAATATTTCAGTAGTACTCTTAATCAAGAATTGAGCATTAGCGTTGCAAAACAGGGTTGTCGACTCGTACGCGCTGATAAAATTAGGACCGTCTACAACAGTGGTTCCATCCGCTCCGTATAAGGTCACCAGGGAGTCGCGACCCGCAGAGGTAGCATATACCACAACGTTGGCTCTGAAGGCAAACATCTTGAAGAAAGTATCTGCGAGACACGATACTCCAAATGGCATGGGGAAAGGATCAGATGCTCCCGCTATTCCTTTTTGTGACTTGAATACCGTGCCAGCAGGAAAGTTG
>CALKLP010000141.1 GCA_937991965.1 uncultured Verrucomicrobiales bacterium | reverse complement strand
AATTCGAAAAGAATCTTCTGATTATAAAAAAATGGTATCCATGAAACAAATATTGCTCATCAGTGTGCTTTTTGCCACTGCCATGACTAAAATCACAGTCAGACAGGGAGTCCCACACTTCCAGCTTCTCAGAGACGATGTCGCCGACTTCGATTTGAGAAATGTCTTCGATCTCAGCCAGCAAAAGGGAGATGTCTTCTTCAAGACCAACGTCGGAAAAACTTTCAACGGAGGTGAACCTTACGCCCTCAAGAACTACGACATCCTGAACGTCAAAGAACCTAACTGGATCAAGGCCCACGACAACTGGGTCGTCGCCGTCTATGACCACACCAAAATTATTTTCCAGGCCATCGACACCGATGGTAAGAGATTCCTTCACTACCAATCCGTTGATTTGATGAAATTCGGAGGTAATTTGGTCTGCACAAGTTCTGCTATGAACCATATGAGAGGATACATTTACATCGGATGTATGGACAAGACCTCCACCGAGTCGAAGCCAGGAGCCATGTACATTTTCACTTACGACATCCAGGCCGAGAAGATCGTCAACGAAGTTAGTGTCAAGCAGGATGATGGATTCAGAATCGTCAACAGACTTGAAATTTTCATCGAAAGTTTCCCACAGGACGGTAAGAATGATGATGAAGTCTACTTGATCGCCTACGACCAGGGACACACTCTCCAGAAGGAAACCAGACTCAGCAACCATGCTAGAGTGTTCTTCAACGTTGAAAGTGGAAAGCTTGAGTTTGACACTTTGGTCGAAGTCAGTCTACCAGGACACACCTATGACATCATCTACGATATCTACCCATACCAGCACACACTTATTCTTACAGGAAGAGTAAAGGGAGTCGAATCTATCGTCACTCTTTGCCAGTGTAAGTTGGATCTCACCAAGAACCACATCGCCTGTAATCCTAAGTTCAAGCCAACTGAAATTCAATCAGGAATGGCTCAGATTGATCACCACAAGATGACCTACCATGAGGTCGATATTGAAACCAAGGAAATCAGATACTATCAACTCCAAGGAAAATTCACTGATTTGGACTGGAATACTAAGTTGCTCGGAAAGATGACCGTCGGTATGCCAAAGATGGACGAAGAACATCTCTGGATTAGAGGAGTTCACGCTTCCCAGTGGGGAGGAGTCATCTACTACGGATCTGTCACCCACACCGATCCAGGTGTCACCTACATTGACTGGTCCAAGCCATTCTCTCACTACGTCAAGGGATACGTTGCCTCCGTCTATGACAGAGAATTCATCGCCCTTGGAAAGCACCAGTCTTCCCACTCCATGCAGTTGATCAGAGACGAACCACTCTACCTTGTTGAAGGAGGATATTACTCTGGACACAACCATATTTACTTGACCGCTGAAGATGAAGATGGAGAAATCACCACTGAGGGAAGTCTCATGGTTCTCGAGAATGTCTTCGACAGAATCAGAATCAACAATAGCATCGGTAATATCGAACTCCAAGCCAATGAAGACCAGATCTTCGTTTTCGACGAGAAGGATATCATTGACGGAAATGGACTCGGAGTTGAAGTCAAGGTTTCAGACGAATCTGTTTTGAAAGCTGTCGGATACACTCATGCTCCAGTCAAGGTTGTCTGGGCCGGAGAAAAGACCCAGCCAACTGGAGACTGGTCTTTCAGTCACAACAAGGCTCTCCTCGTTGAAAGAAACAATTCCCTTAGATGGGGAACTTGCTCCGACGTTTCTCACAAGCCAATCACTGTGTCTTGCGAAACTCACGGACACCACGCTATTGGAAACGGAAACAAGCTCAACAGCAAGGTTATCGCCGCTCAGAACCTCCTCATGGCTTGGTCCAACAACACTGAGAAGAACACTTCCATTGTTTACATCATGGCTGACGATGGAGAATTCGAAGCTCACAACTTCAAGGGAGAAATTCACGATGCCGGATTCATGGCCACCAAGACTTTCTTCTACGTGTTCCTAGTTTTCGATCACGAAAGAGTTGAAATCTGGTCTTTGAACAAGAACGATCTTAAGGAATTCGAACAGTATTTGGTTCTCGATCACCACAGTGTCGATATCGACCACTTCTGCCCACACGCCATCAGCATTCCTCCAAGAAGTGACGATGAATATGACATCCTCAGTGATTGTGGATTCACCGGAAAGGCTGTTCTCAGAATGGGACTCACCTACAACGTCAACGCCTTCAGTATTCCTCTCTCCATGAGACACAAAAACAAGGGCTTCTGCAGTTTCAAGACTGAATTCGTCATCAATTCCTACACTGAGGCCTACTCTATCTCTGGAAACGATACTTTCAACTTCTGGACTGTGCCAATGCAAGATATGGATGGAGCTTTCAGCTACGAGATGCACTGTCTCCCAACCCTGGGAAAGGTCGCCTACGTCGCTCACGGAACCAAGGGACTCAAGAACACTTTTATTGAACAGAACCACGTCGAACACAACATCAACCAGGGAAGAAGATTCCCAGGGTTCCACACCGGAATTGAAGCCGAGTCCGTCAGAGTCTTCGAGTTGCTTGACAGAATCATTTACGTGGTTGAGAACGAAGGAATGACTCACTTCGTGACCACCTTCGATACCCCAAGAATTAAGTTCACCGCTGGATCCGTCCAGGACGAGGAAGACGTCACCGTCACCATCACCGTTTACAACAAGGGAGCCGAGCAGACCTTCTTACAGTTGGCCACTGTCTACCCTCATCAGTAATCGATGATTGTCGAAACTTTCTAATTTAAGGATTGTCAAAAACCATTTTAAGCTAATCTTTGTAAATTTACACTAAAACTTATCCTTGGAGTTCTTAGATTTAAACTTTCATTTTGGAACCTCTCTTGGTGAACTAAAAAGGTTATATTTTGGGATAGGATCGTTGGGCGAGGGACGGTGAGCCATTAGGGTTAGCTGCTTGGGCGGCGCGGGATACACTTGATCTAACTTTGGGATGTGACGCAATGCATTTTTTT
>CALKLP010000140.1 GCA_937991965.1 uncultured Verrucomicrobiales bacterium | reverse complement strand
GCTCGAACCGCTACCATTTCCTCCGCAACCAACTTAGCCCGACTCTGCGAGGTCAAACACTCAGATACTGTCGCTGCTTGGCCTGGAAGAGTTGTGCAGAGGAGGTATAGTCTACTCTGTCGAGATAATAGGTGTTTTGTCTCCAACCTGCAGGTCCAAGTAGCTCTATCACTGCGTGGAACATGGCACTATCCGATTGAGCCCGGCCTCAACTCGGTTGTTGCGGAGTTCCATCGATTTTTTTTGCTACCTTACACATCTTTCAAATTCGCCGCGAAAGAAACCCAACGTAAAGCTGTGGTATTGACGTGCCAACTACTTCCACAGCAACGGAAACAGGAAGCGAAAACCAGTCATTTGTTATAGCCATTCGGGGCATATATTTCCCTTTTTTTTGAAAGAAAAATGAGTGAACTACATGCATGAGGTGTAGACTAGACCTGTCGTGCATTTGGTTTGGATGAACCGTCACGCATTCCGCCGACCTCGTAGCCCACCGGTTCTTACAACAGCGCGATGGTTTCGTACGTGACAGCAGCAGTATTAGTCAAGAGCTAAAGGCTTCCAGCCTAACTGGGGTGTCTTCTTTTCGTAGATTAAGAGATCAAGGCAATATGTTCAGATCGACGCGGGCTTCATTCACACACATTTTTGGCGCTTGGCGGTTGAGAACTTGAGCCTCAATTTTTGAAAGAAAACACAACAGTCTATATCAAAGATAGAACTCCGTAGAGACAATTTCCAAAACAGAGGATTTGTCCCCGTCGCTGTCTGACCTGGTAGTTTTTTTATTTATTAAGACAAGGATACCAAGTGAAGAACCTGGCAGATTTGTGCAGGGGAGGGATCACTCTCTTTCAAGATCTAAGGTGCTTTTGTTCTCAACCCTGTGTACATAGACTATATATACCTCTTTCACTGCATGGAACATTGCATCATCCAATTGAGCCCCCTCTCTCTGAGGAGTTCCGTCTTTGATTTTTGTGTTTTCTTTCAAAACATGTTTGACCTGGCAGAGTTGTGCAGGGGAGCTATGTATATGTGTGTATTCCACTGATAGTTTAACTTTGTACCCGGCCGGACCAAACACGTTAATGTAACGAGATAACAATGATTTACAGTCATTGCGGTCTCTAGACTAATTTGACGAGGTTTCCTTCTTTCGCGAATGGTGTTATTTTCAAAATGTAACATATGGTCCCCGGGAAGGGTGGGAGGGGGTGTCCCTCAAGAGACTTTGATCCGGAGGGAGGGGGGCCACCGTGTTTTGCTAAATTAGGACATAGATCAGGGAGACCATTTAAGCCTTAACGTTACCGTGTTGATTGAATCAGGCTGAGAGTGATTTCATTCGTTTGTACCGAGGTACGTGGATGCTTTGCGCTTTATTTGCTTGCGTGGATATGAGGTTTGTGTTTGATCGACGGAGAGCTGTCGATATCAGGAGAAGAATGGAAACTAATAAGAAGGACGCTTTCTCGGCAGGCGCATGCATATACATGCACTGATGTGCGCATTTTCACGTCTCCCAAAAACTCAAAACTACGTTGGCCTTGGACGTAAGTCGAAATAAGAACAAGAACCTCGCGAAAATACTGCGGATTTCCTGGCCGAATACTGTAAAAACTTGACATAGTCTATAAGAACATGTGCTCGATTTGGGCGGCCAATAAGAAACGAGCTTCGCCAAGAATAAGCGGTTCTTAAGTGCGGGCGCTGTCTGTATCGTAACCTGTGCTACAAGCACTTGCAGTGGATGGCCCTCTTGAATGCCGATGCGGTCCAGCGAAAAAACGGCATTAAACCGGGCAGTAGTCAACACCGTGCCTCACAATAATGCCGGTACCAGCACTATCGAGGGTTTGAGATTCACGCATAAATACCGGGACCGGTATTGTTGAAGAACCTCTTGAGCTGTACAGTGCTGAACAATGTACACACAGGCCAAGGGCGTCGGGATGCAAGCAGCCAGGGGGGTGCTGTATTGGCAGGGTTGCAAAGCACTACGCGGCGGCATGCATGCGCCTTTCACTGAATGTGTGGTCCAAACTCTAAACCGTTGTTGCTTGATACTGTACTGCTGCTGCACATGCTGGGTGTACTACCACGTTGTGCTAAAGCGCACTCACGCTTTGCGTTTTCAAATTCAGTACGTGCTAATACTGTTCCGGCCGTGTATAAATTGCCTCGATCTGACTCGCAATATCAAAACGCACACAAAGATACGACGCAATGAACGAAGAGAAAAGCTAGTAGCGCAGGGGAAAATAGTCTGATGAAAACTTCCATCAGGTGAGTATGTGGTACTGTTCCGCCTTTAGTTTGCGCCTCCCCAACCCAAACGTATCACCTGTGAGTGCGTCATATGCATGATAAATGAAAGAACCCACGAGCACACGCTCATGCTGCTGTGCGAGTGTAAAGAAAAAAATGGAAGAAGATAACGTGAAAGAGGTGACATGGCACAAATGCTTTGACATCCCCGCCCTCCCCCCTGGTAGAAGGAAAAAGAGTAGCTTGACCACAGCAGTATTTGGACGTAACCCCTGCCTGCTTTTGAAGCGACAGCTGACCAAAACGCGTTGTACTGCCGCTGAAATAAATTCACGCAGCTCATTTCGGTTTTTACATTACAGCCCTGGTGTAGAAACGCTCTTGTACCGACACGTGCGCCGAAAAGAAGTGCAATGCACTGCTGCGCGGAAAGATGTAGAACACCGAAAAGGTGTGCAGACGCACGAATGAATGGGACGAACACACACACACACACACACACACACACACAAACACACTGCTCCGTCACGCTATGATTGTACAAAAGATCATGTCCGCCGCGCTGGCCTAGAAACATGCGTTGATACCATGGCCATCTTATCCCTCTTCAGATGGACAAAACCTCTTTACTTGCTTCTTTGCCACTGCTTTGTGCTGCATCATCCAGATGAGTGGAGGGTGGTGGAAGTTTGGCGTAGATCTACACTTTCTGTGTCTGTCATGTGTTGTGTCAAAATGCGACCATTTCGTTTTTCAAACCGGCATTTCACGCACCCCAGACCCCCGAAGCGGCATTAAAATCGGACATGCCCGCTTAAATGCCGGGACCGGCATTGAACCGGGTTGAATTGGGCCTAGCAAACGAACGGCATTAAACCGATCACCGGCATGAGTATTAAACCGGCATTAAAGAGGGTCACCTACCGTGTATCGATAGGGTGCGCGTTTTTCGTCTTTTGCCAGGGGATACCGAAGAACGCACAGTGTATCAACGTCGATGAACGCGTCCGTAACATGTCCACCTTCCTCACTGCCGCCACTACAGCCATATTAATTAGCGTCTCTCTTTCTCTCTCGATCTCTCGTTCACCCGCTCTATCTTCGTTGCTTGCCAGGCACCATGTTGTCCCTCGAAGCTCCCAGGAGACTCTCGGGTGGCCAAGAATATCAACCATCGATCCACACATTCACAAGGCGAGGAAGGTCGACACTCTTCTGTGTGTGGAGTATATATTATGTTGATGCTCGCTGCTCAAATGTCTGTCTTGTTTGAATAGTGAGGCTCCTCTTGCAGCGGCCCGCTACATGCTCTCAGTCCTGAATGCTGAATAGATGGGTTCAACACAACTGCGTAGTGCATGATACCCCATTTTTTTTGTCCCATGCTCATATATGCTCTCTCTCTCTCTGTCTACCTCTCTACC
>CALKLP010000139.1 GCA_937991965.1 uncultured Verrucomicrobiales bacterium | reverse complement strand
GTAAACCCCATAAAGTAGCAATGATTGCGGCCGCTCGGAAGCTCCTCATTCATCTGAACTCAATCGTCAAAAATGAAATTCATGGAATATAGTTGCTGAATATTACTTGTGCGTGATCAGAGGGTACGCTAAAGGCTCTTGTTACAATGCTAGAGTTCGACCAACCGATTAATCTCGAATTTACGATCCCTGCTACTGATCCGCTTGGAAGAGAGGAAGTTGCGGGTAAGCTCCGCTTCTTGCCTGATAAATGTGAGTTGCACTGGTCGCTAAGCGCCAACGTGTTTCGAGGTGGTAAAGGCGAGCACAAGGTCATTGAGCTCCCTTATGGCGAAATCGATGAAGTAGAGCTAAAGAAGAAGTGGCTCCGCCCTACACGCATCAGCTTTCATGTGAGTAATCCTGAACTCATCAAGGAAATCCCTGGTGTGGTGATGGGGAACCTAAGCTTCGAAATCGAAAAACGCTCCACGAAAGATCTTGAGCGCTTGAAGGACTTTATCGACTTCAAGCAATCACTCTTTCTCTTTGAGAGAAATGATGCGTATTTGAAGAGTTTGAGATAAGAGATAGGCGGAAGTCCTTTCTCATGCGGTCTGGACATAAAAAATCAGGTAACCCTCAAGGCTTACCTGATATTGATTAGATGATTCTCTGAATCTAGCTGTTAATCATGTAAGCCACGATCGCTAGGAGAACTACTACGGCGATGAAGATCCAAAGGTAGGTGACGGTATTCCCACTGGTTGCGGTTGCGGCGCCACGCTTGGCTTGGAGGCGGTCGTAACGGCCTTTCATTTTACCTTTACGGAGGAATCCATCGTAGTTTCTCTGGATGAGGTGAGTCTCAATCTGACGCATCATATCGAGAAGAACACCTACTAGAATAAGAAGTGAGGTTCCACCGAAGAACTGGGTCACCATGTAAGGAATGCCGAGCCAGTTTCCTAAAACCATCGGGAGGACAAAGATGATGGTAAGGAAGATCGATCCTGCAAAGGTGAGACGAGTCATGGTGAAATCGAGGAAGCTAGAAGTTGGCTTACCTGCACGAACACCAGGAATGTATCCCCCACTCTTCTTGAGGTTTTCTGCAATCTCGGTTGGGTTAAAGAAGGTTGAAACCCAGAAGTAAGAGAAGAAGAAGATCATAAGACCAGCGATCACGTAATATGCGGTACTTGCAGGGCTGAACCATTCTTGGATTTTCATCGCCCATGCTTGCTCCTTAAAGAGGTAACCAATAATCATTGGAGGGAAAGTGATGATCGCTGAAGCGAAGATGATCGGCATGACCCCCGCGTAGTTAACCTTAAGCGGTAAGTATTGGGTCTGTTTCTCCATCTGGCTCTTGCGATTTACCTTACCGGCATACTGAACCGCTATGCGGCGTTGGGCTTGGGTAATCGCGATTACAGCGGCAATCACGAAGAGTAAGAAGGCGATGAGCCCTACTAAAATCATTGGGTCAAACTGACCTACGTCTGGTCCGCCAACAAACTTAGTCCAGGCTTGCACAAGAGCACCTGGAAGAGCGGCGATGATGTTCACAGAAATGATAAGAGAAACTCCGTTACCAATGCCACGATCTGTGATCTGGTCACCGATCCAAGCAAGGAACATGGTTCCGGATACGAGGGTGATTACGGCTACCGCAACAAAAGACCATCCGAAGTTAGGGACAAGTTCACCGAACTGGCCAATCCCGTTAAGATACAGAGCGGAATCTGGGTTTTCAAGCGACTTAGCAATTAGGAACCCTTGCACGAGAGCAATCACAATGGTGATGTATCTGGTGTATTGGTTAATCTTTTGGCGACCACCATCTTCACGGGAAAGCTTAGCTAGCTGCGGAATCACGGCTGATCCAAGCTGCATCATGATCGATGCGGAAATGTAAGGCATAATCCCGAGGGCGAAGATACCACATTTTTCGAGTCCTCCACCTGAGAAGACATTAAGAAGAGCTCCAACAGCTGCACCAGCGGTGGTTGATCCATCATCACTCTCCATTCTCCAGTCAAGGTAGGCTTGAATGACACTAGAGTCTACGCCAGGAATCGTGATAGCGACGCCGAGACGGACGATGAAAACCATCGCAAGGGTGAAGAGCAAGCGGTTCTTAAGCTCGTCAATCTTCCAGATATTGGTGAATGCGGAAATCATTGGGAAATTTTATATATTTGTAGCGATGGTTAGACCGCTGTTTGTTGGTTTTTTCAGTGAATTATCTTGCCACTGGAAGCAATAAAAAAGAAGGCGACTAGTGTCGCGCTTCTTTGATTAATCTGATTTAGCGGAGATTACGCATCTTTAGCAGGAGCATCAACAGCCTTTTTGGTGACTTCGATCGTTCCACCTGCTTTCTCGATTTTCTCGCGAGCAGAGGCACTGACAGAAGTAACTGTGATGTTAAGCTTTTTGGTGATTTCACCGTCGCCAAGAATCTTAATACCATCATAGCGACCCTTAAGTAACCCAGAAGAACGGAGTGTCTCCTCGTTTACGGTGTCACCATCGCTGAAACGTGTTTCAAGGTCATCTACATTGAATGCAGCGATCTTATCAGCGAACTGGTAGTTATTGAATCCGCGCTTAGGAAGCTTACGGTGAAGTGGCATTTGACCACCCTCGAAACCAACGCGAACACCTGATCCAGAACGAGCCTTTTGACCCTTGTGTCCTTTACCAGAAGTTTTTCCTTGGCCTGAGCTTTCACCACAACCAAGACGCTTACGACGGTGCTTGGCTCCAGGATTATGTTTGAGAGAATGAAGTTTCATGTTTTCCTTATGTTAGGTTTGATGAAGAGAGGCAGTTTGAACCGCCTCCCTATACATTAGATTGCTTTTGTTTCCTTACGCTTCTTACCTCTGAGGCTCATGACCTGCTCACGTGTTTGGAGGAGGCTAAGAGCTTTGAGAGTTGCTTTCACAACGTTAGCGTGGTTGTTCGATCCGAGTGATTTACCGATAACATCTTTGATGCCTACTGCTTCACACACTGCGCGCATTCCACCACCTGCGATCACACCTGTTCCGGGTGCCGCTGGCTTAAGAAGAACTTTACCACCACCGTACTCTGCATAGATTTCGTGAGGGATTGTTCCGTCCACGATAGACATCGTTTCGAGATTACGCTTTGATTTTTCAGATCCTTTACGAATGGCTTCAGCGACTTCGTTTGCTTTACCAAACCCGAAACCTACTTGACCTTTCTTATCTCCACTTACGAGAAGTGCTGAGAAACTGAAGCGACGACCACCTTTTACGACTTTTGCGCATCGGTTAATGAAGACGACTTTTTCTTCGAGTCCATCATCTGGTTTTTCATCACGGCGTGGTCCACCACGGCCATCACGGCGAGGTCCTCCTCCACGTTGATTGCCTGGACCACCACCACGACGGTCTCCTCCACCTCTGTTAAAACCACCTGATTTTTCAGGGGCTTTCGCAGGTGCGGCTGTAGGTTTAGCTTCCGCTGCTGCAGGAGCAGGAGCGTCTGCTGGCTTTGCTTCGGCTGAAGCGGGTGCTCCACCAGCTTGTTCCGTATTGTCTTGATTTGCTACCATATTGTTAGAAATTAGAATTTAAGACCTTCTTCACGAGCGGCATCGGCAAGGGCTTTGATTTTCCCATGGAAGAAGAATCCACCACGGTCAAAGACTACCTCTTCGATTTTGTTTTCTTTCGCTCTCTTTGCGATGAGTGATCCGACTTTCCCAGATGTTGAGATGTTTGCGCTTCCGCTTTCTACTTCGCTATCGAGAGTAGAGGCAGCAGCGATCGTAACGCCAGCGTCATCGTTGATGAGTTGGGCATAGATGTTCTTGTTTGAATAGTGAATGGCCAGACGTGGGCGCTCAGCTGTCCCGTGTATCTTCTTACGGATACGAGTACGAACTTTTCGGCGAATGGCTTTACGGTTTAAAGTGCTCATTATTTAGTTAAATTTAGGGGTTACTTCTGAACGCTCTTACCAGCTTTACGACGGACGTATTCGCCAACATAGCGGACGCCTTTTCCTTTGAATGGCTCAGGTGGGTAGTAGTTGCGAACTTCTGCCGCGAACTGTCCTACTTCCTGCTTATCAATTCCTTCTACCTCAATCTTAGTGTTATCGGTGACGGTAACCTTAAGACTAGATGGGATAGGGTGAAGAATCGGGTGTGATTTTCCGAGGCTGAGATCCAGGTCGCTGCCTTTCACTGCGGCACGGAAACCGACGCCGATAATTTCGAGATTCTTTTTGAAGCCGTCAGTCACACCGATGATCATGTTGTTCACAATGGAACGACAGGTGCCATGAAGGGCACGGTGTTGACGAAGCTCTGTTTCGCGCTTCAACTCAGCTGTTCCGTCTTCTACTGCAAGGGAAATCCCTTTTGGAAGAGTGAACTCGAGCTTGCCTTTTGGGCCTTCTACAAGAATGTTTCCTGCGTCTTCCTTAACGGAGACTTTCTCAGGAAGAGAGATTGGTTTTAATCCTACACGTGACATAATATTATTCTCTTAATTGTTAATTGGTTTACCAAACTTGGGCGAGAAGCTCACCACCAACGTTTTGTTGCTTGGCTTCACGGTTTGAGAGAATGCCTTTAGGGGTAGAGAGAATCGAGATTCCTAGACCACTACGGACACGGGGGATTTCACTGACACCAACATAACTGCGGCGTCCCGGCTTAGATACTTTCTTGAGATCGGTAAGAGCGGCTTTCCCGTCAACGAAGCGGGTAGTTACTCTGAGCTCAGGGAATTTCCCAGACTCGTCGATTTCATAGTTCCAGATATATCCTTCTTCTTTCAGGATACGGGCGATTTCAGCTTTTGCCTTCGAGAACGGGGCATTGAACGTGTCGTTTCCTGCACGGGATGCATTCTTTAGACGCGTTAGGAAGTCTGAAATAGGGTCACTTAATACTGCCATAATAAATAGTTAGTTAAAATTTGAGGTTATGCAGCTTCTGCTTCTTTTTTGTTCTCACGGAATGGGAAGTGTAGCAGGTCAAGAAGCTTCTTAGCCTGAGCATTATCATTCGTGCTGGTTACAACGATAATATCAAACCCGAGCTGGCGCTTGATCTTATCAATTTCGATTTCTGGGAAAATAGCCTGATCTGGAATACCGAGAGCGAAGTTACCACGTCCATCGAATCCCTTAGGAGAGAATCCACGGAAGTCACGCACGTTAGGAGAGGTGACATTAATGAAACGATCTAGGAATTCCCACATCATTGATTTACGGAGGGTAACACGTGCGCCAACAGCTTCGCCTTCACGAACCTTGAAGTTAGCTACGGATTTCTTAGCGAAAACAACACTTGGCTTTTGGCCAGTGATTTTTTCGATTTCGGAGACTGCGTCTTCGACGGCGGCTTTTCGGTCTGCTTGGTAGCGACCGACGTGACAGTTGATTACGATCTTTTCAAGAGCCGGGATCTCGTGAGGATTCTCAAGGGAGAATTCCTTTTGGAGAGCTGGAGCTACTTCTTTCTCGTAGTATGCTTTTAAGTTAGGGGTCATAGTATTGCGGGTCAGCGGTTTAGTTTGATGCTTAAGCGCTAGGGTTTTTTATAATAATGTCTTTCAGGTTTATTTAACCTTCTTGACACTAGAAAGAGCGAGAGGAGCGTTCTGTTCGATAATTCCTCCTTCTTGGTTTTCTTGGGTGCGTTTGATCGTCTTTTTCACGAGGCGAACTCCGTCAAGAGTGACGAGCTGCTTCTCAGTGTTAATGGCGATAACGGTTCCGGTCTTACCTTTGTGCACTCCAGAGATCACCTCAGCGGTGTCTCCTTTTGCAACGTGTGATTTTGTTTTACTCATGGGAATAATTTTAGTCTCGGTTAAGATTAGAGAACCTCTGGAGCGAGTGAGACGATTTTCATGAAGTTCTTTTCACGAAGCTCACGAGCAACAGGTCCGAAGATACGGGTTCCTTTCGGGTTGCCGTCTTTGTTGATAATAACAACTGCGTTGGAGTCAAAGCGTAGAACTGAACCATCACGACGACGTGTTGGGTAAGCAGTACGAACAACGACTGCTTTCTCTACAGAACCTTTCTTAATAGAGGCAGTTGGGATAGCTTCACGAACGTGGATCGTAATCACGTCACCAATGCGAGCGCTCTTGGTACGTTTACCGATGACGCCGATCATTTTAGCAACGCGAGCACCGGTATTATCCGCGATCGCGATTTTGGATTCCATTTGGATCATAACTTTATGTGGAAGGGGGCTTGGGTTAAATTAGTGGCTGAGCACTTTGTCAAGTTTCCAGCACTTCTTTTTTGAGATAGGGCGGGTTTCGACGATACGAACTTTGTCACCGACTTCAGCTTCATTCTGCTCATCGTGGGCGTAGAATTTCTTCGTGCGCTTGATGATTTTCTTGAAGGCTGGGTGAGGCACACGGTTCACGTATTCTACCACGATGGTTTTATCCATGCTGGTGGAGAGTACTTTACCCACACGTGACTTACGAAGTCCTTGTTTCTTTTCAGTAGTTTCACTCATTGGTTAGGAAAGGTTATTTAGCTTCTGGTTGCGTTTTAGTGCGCTCGTTGATCACCGTGAGGACACGTGCGATTTCGCGACGACAGGTTGTCATGCGAGCAGAGTTTTCAAGCTGCCCAGTAGATTGTTGGAGTCTGAGGTTAAGAGACTCGTGACGGAGATCGTTGAGCTTGCGCTTGAGTTCATCAAGGCTCAGTTCGCGGATGTCTTTTGTCTTAGTTAATGGCATAATATGTTTCGAGTTTTGAAATGATGTATTTCAGGTTACTTGAGTCGGTTACGTTCTACGAAGCGCGTACGGAATCCGAGCTTATTAGAGGCGAGACGGAGAGCTTCACGTGCTGAAGATTCAGGCACACCAGCGATTTCAAAGAGCATGGTTCCAGGACGAATCACTGCTACCCAAGTATCAACTGGCCCTTTACCTTTACCCATACGAGTTTCTGGTGGACGAGCCGTTGTTGAACGGTGAGGGAAGATGCGGATCCAAACTTTTCCTTTACGCTTGAGGTAACGGTTGATTTGAACACGGCAAGCTTCAATCTGACGGTTTGTCATCCAACCACGTCCAAGTGATTGAAGACCAAAGTCACCGAAGCTGACATTTGTCCCGCGTTGTGCGTTACCAGCGCGGCTTCCACGGTGGAACTTACGGAATTTAGTTCTTTTTGGTAATAAAGGCATGAGATTATTTTACGTTAAGGGGTTATTGCTTATGCACTTGGTGCTTCTTTTTTCTCTGCAGCTGGTGCAGGAGCTGGGCTATCACCCGCAGGCTTTCTGTCACCATCACGAGCTGGACGACGGTCATTACCACCGCCTCGACGATCACCACCAGGTCCTCCACGGCGGTCATTACGACGACCACCACGGCGATCATCTCTTCTGCCGCCTGGGCGACCTCCTTGGAGAGCTAGATCAGCTTTCTTATTGATCCATACTTTCACTCCGATGATTCCGTATACGGTGTTTGCTTCAGCAAAACCATAGTCGATAGGAACACGGAGAGATTGAAGAGGTACTTTACCCTCACGGTGCCATTCAGCCCGAGCGATGTCAG
>CALKLP010000138.1 GCA_937991965.1 uncultured Verrucomicrobiales bacterium | reverse complement strand
TTTTGTCCAGTGTGTAAGACAGCCATATGCACTTGCCCTATACTGGCAGACTTGAATGGCACAGGGTCAAATTCTTTGAAGATGTTTTGATCTACAATGGTGTTAAATTCCACGGGAGGGACGTCATCTTGAAGAGATTCCAACTCTTTAGTGAACTCTGGAGGATACAAGTCTCCTCTCGTCGAAGCTATTTGACCTAATTTTACAAAAGTCGGACCAAGTTCGAGGAGTTCTCCCTTTGTCCACCTCCCCAGTTCAGACTTATCTTTTACAGTCGCATTTTTCAAAAGAAACTTACCTGCAAATTTCCATGTTTTTACCCTTTGATTTGGCGCCAACTTGACAGGTGGCGTCGTAGCATTGGTTATACTCAACATATCCTACATTACCCTTAGGATTTTTTCTATAAGCTAAATATAGAATGAAGATTCATATCGTTGGAGCTGGTCCTACGGGAATGTCCCTCGCTTGGGAGTTACTTAAGTCAGGGGAACATGAAGTTACCATCTACGACAGAAAAGTTTCCGCGGGTGGTTCTTGGTGGGAACCTGATATAGAATCTCGAGATCTTCACGCACACCGAATCGTTTTTGATCGAGCCTTCGTCAATACGAGAAGTTTATTCAACGAAATGGGTATCTCTTGGGATGAAATGTTTCAAGCTAAGGAGAATGGTGATCATATTCGTTTCGTTCTCCGTTCTCTAGGTTTTAAAGACTACGGGACCCTAGTATCCTTATTTGCTCGGGTGCTCTCTCAACCCTCTAAATATAAGAGTGTTTCAGTTAAAGATGCCTTGGGTCCCCTCACCGAGAGTGGACAGAAATGCGTTGAACATCTTCCACTCATCATGGACGGTGTGACTTGGGACGTCATGTCTGCGTATGAATTTGTAAAGAATCTCGATCATGTTGGACTCTCCACTCCACATACACAGAGAGTTTCGGGGAAGGTGATGTGCGACGCCATGGAAGAAGCGCTCATTAACACCGGAGCCAATTTCATTTTTGGAACAGAATTAGTTGACATCAAATACAATGAAGATGATTTCGTGGCAACTTTTTCTGATGAAAGAGTCATTAATGATGGAATGCTTTTCCTATGCCTCGATAATAGTCCCGCTCTCAAACTTTTGGGAGATAACTGGGGACCCGATGCGGACAAAAAAGTTCGTCTCAGTACATATGGCGCCATTAACGTTCTTTTAGACTATGAAGAGCCACTCAGTATGAAGACGGATCTTGAGATTTCTGCAACAACCAAGTGGAACTTACAACCTAAAGTTTTAGCTGATGGTAAGACTGTATCGTGTGTCATTTGTCACCTCACAGAAGAAATCTTGGGTTCCAGTCCTGAAATCCTAAAAGAAGAGGTTCTCAAACAACTTGGTCTTCCCGAACCCCTCGATATTCGAATCGGGTGGGGAGCGGAGTGGGAAGAAGACAAATGGACATTCTCCCAATCTTCCGGTGTGCTCAGCCTTTATGGGCAACTTCCCTTCTTTGGAAAGTGTTCAAAGGTTGCTATGTGTGGTATGATGTCTCCCAGGTATACACCCTACTCGAGTATCGAGGCGGGTATAGAAGTTTCTAGAAGTCTCAGTCACGAGTGTTTCGGAACAAGGAAACCACTGAAGCCCCTACTTCTTTCTCAAGTTCTTCTATTTGTGGTTGTGCTACTTATAGTTTTAGTTCTCGTGTATCGTAACAGGAATCAATGAAGTTTGTGGCAAAAGTGCACGAACCAATGTTTGAATTCAATAATAAAAAGTATATACGTCTCATAATTCCCGCCAAAGTTTCCGAAATTGTGGAGCGAATGCACACCCAAAAGTGGCACGGTCTCGCTAATCAAAATATAGATAATCCCCTAGATGGTAACATTCTCACCGTCAAGGTTCCATTTCGATATAGGAGAGTGATGTGTGAAGTCCGAGGACGACCCGTGCAGTCTCTTATAAAGGGTGATGACGTGGAAATTGAAGCGGACTTCAGGGGGTATTGGAATGTGGGAAATTACTCGGGCTTCTCTTGGATACTCTCGAGCTCCTCAACCTCCTGATTTGGATCATTAGGAAGCTCGATAGTCTTGAGACCACCCTTCTTGAATCCCTCAAAAGTTTGAAGCATTCCCTGAAGCCTGAAGACTTCCTGGGTCAGGCGCTCAATCTGCACACGTGTTTGTTTAATGTTCTCTTCAACGTCGACAACGGGCATTTTACTCATTTAAAGTTTCCAATCTTTAAATAAGTAATCCGATGACAGTTCTTACACGGACGGGGTATCTTGTAAATGATGGACCAATTCAAGATATTAAAAAGGAACTTACCGTAAGACCTATCGTAAATGGTGACTTCGGATTTCCTCCCCCACCTTTTAAAGTTTTTAAATCAACTAAGACTGGAGTCTGTGTTCCCAGATTCTACGGAACTGCTAAACTTGGAGAACCCAAGGAGGATCGTCGTCCCGAGCCCACTCGCACCAAAAACAGATTTGTCGGGCAGCTCAGGGATGCCACACACCAAAATGAAGCCTTTGCGGCTGCTATCAAGGCGGGTCATGGAGTTCTTTCTTTGCCATGTGGGTATGGAAAGACCACCGTATCCTTGGCGATAGCTTCAAAGTTGGGCTACAGAACCATGATCATCGTGCACAAACAGTTTTTGGCGGATCAATGGAGAGAACGCATTCAACAGTTTTGTCCAGGTGCCACAATAGGTATCGTGCAACAGGACAAGAAAGAGGTGGAGTGTGATTTTATTATCGCTATGCTTCAATCTTTGTCCCTAAAAGAGTATTCATTTTCAGATTTCGAAAGTATTGGAACGCTCATCGTTGATGAAGCGCATCATATTTGTGCTAAAGTGTTTTCACAGTCCCTTTTCAAAATGTGTCCTAAACATATCTTTGGCCTTTCGGCGACACCTGAGAGAAAGGATGGACTCACCAAGGTTCTTCATTGGTTCATGGGACCCACATTCTTTGCAGTTGAACGAAAAAATCAGACACAAGTGGAAGTATTCCCCGTGACCTTCGATTCACCCAACTATAGGAATCCACCACCATCTATGAGAAATGGGAAAATATCAATGCCAAATATGATTACTGAACTTGTGGAGGATCGAACACGTAACAGAATGTTGGTGGAACTTGTTAAAAAAGCTTCGGCGGGAACGAGACAGCTTCTGGTTCTCAGTGACCGTAGACATCACTGTGAGTTTCTTCATCAGTGTTTTCCGAAGACTTCGGGACTCTATATGGGTGGCATGAAGGAGGCGGCGCTCCAGGAATCCTCAAAAAAGAAAATCATCTTTGCCACCTTCAGTCAAGCCCATGAAGGTCTTGATATTCCAACACTCGATACAGTTATTTTGGCGAGTCCCAAGTCTGACATCACCCAAAGTATAGGACGTATCATGAGAGAGACGAAAGGTAAAAAGAATGAACCGCATATTTATGATGTTCACGACCCATGGTCAGTCTTTACAGCGATGTATTTCAAGCGAATGAAGGTGTATCGTCAAGGCGGGTTTAAGATTCACGGTAAAGTGGCGAATGAAACGAAGAGCGACTTCCCTCAGGGAAAGTGTCTGTTTTTATAATCTAAACAATAAATAAATGTCTGGTGCATTAATACAACTCGTCTCCAAGGGGGTCCAAGACGTATACCTCACGAGTGACGAGGGGCATTCCTTCTTTCGTATGAAGTTCACCAGGCATACTAATTTTTCTCAAGCCCCAAAGTTGATAAAATCCATCACTGATAAGGATAATTCTATCATCATACCAGTTTTGGGTGATGTTATAAATGGCATTTGGTTTGAGAAGATAGGTGTGAACGCAGTCGATATGTCATCGAATCTTTTTTACAATTCGACGATAGATTTGTATATCGGTGGACAAAAAGTAGACTCCCAACATTTTGACTACTATGCAGACATCTGGCCCAACTACATGGCTGATACATGGACAAAGGCACACGAATTAACGAACCGAGTATCTAGATCTAACCCCGCTTTCCTTCCTCTTCACTTTTTCTTCTGTGATCACAAGGCGTTCTTACCTCTGGTTGCCTTACAGAATCATCAAGTTGAGATTAAGGTCAATT
>CALKLP010000137.1 GCA_937991965.1 uncultured Verrucomicrobiales bacterium | reverse complement strand
GGAGGGCATGGCGGCTTGGACGACTAGGATGGTGGCAAGGTCACGGGGAAAGGGAATAAACCAAATCGCACATAAAATCATGGACGGTAAGATTCCGAGCCGTACCAGAGCAGTGAGTAATCCGATTCTGAGTGTAGGGATGGAGTTTCGTAGTCCATCACTTAGGGTCGCTCCCACTAGCATAAGTGCCATAGGGAAGGAGCAGTTACCCAGCCAGTTTGTGATGGTCATCGCAGGAGAGAGTGCCGCGCTCTTAGTGATGAAATCTCCCAGCCCGGAGAAAACCAAAACTAAGCCAATGATGACGGCGAGGATTGGGGCGCTGAGGAGGGCTTTGAAGTTACGAGGGATCTTACCCTGTAGGGTGGCGATGCCGATGGTCCAGAGTGCGATTTCAACACCTAAGGAATGCACGAATTGAACCCCGAGTAAGTCCTCAGGAAAGAGCGCCATGATGATGGGCACGGCAGCGAATCCATAATTTTGAATCCCGCAGGTTGTCGCAAAGGTATTGCGCTGATCTCCATTAGGAATACCGCCCGCCTTGCCAAGGGTTTTTGAAATTGTGATCCCCGCAGTGATTATGATGAAACCTGTAGGCAGGGTCCAAAGGATGAGGTTGACTTCCTTGACGGCTTCACTCGCAAGAATTTTATCAATGATCAAAAGCGGGTAAAGGCAATTGATGACTAGCTTCATGATCGAGGCGTCAGCCTCGGGTTTTAGCACTCCCGCTTTGCGTAAAAAACCACCGAGAATGATTAACCCATACATCGGGAGGACCGATTGTAGGATCTGCCATGGAGAGAGGTCTGCCATGGGTGAGGATTACCTGCGAACCTCGTTTTTAAGCGGGCCTATAGAGTAGGTTGTAATGTTGGATTCCCCATTCTTCGTGGGAGTGGTGAAAATAGGTAAGTAAAAGGCAAGGGCGAAAAGCGTGATTACGCTGAGGGCGCTGATGATAATCGCTTTTGAACGTTTTACAGAGCTGACGATAAACCCTGCGGTGCCGAGAAGGGCGAAGAATCCAGCAATGATGAATCTCTTGTCATGACCGGCATCAGTGAGGAATCCTCCCTTGAGGCTACCTAGAATGAGGATGAGGGCTCCGATGATTACGACGACCCAGCTCAGGATGTCGACAGCCTGTTTCCATGCGGCTTGTGGAATGAGGCTTTTCTCAAAGTCTGTATAGCTGTAGTCGACCGGAGGAGAGCCTGTGTTCGGTGATACGTCCTGAAAGGTTTTCGCGAACTCTTGAGGAGCACCTTTTTTGTTTTTTGCGGGTGAGATGGGATCAGCTGGTGCAGATTCACGTTCAGCGGGTTGCACTGTCTCTGCAACTCTCTCTACATCGGATTGAGCCGGTAGAGGTTTAGTTTCAGGAACGACTGGTTTTATGGCAGAGATCTCTGGGAGGGCGTTCAGATCTTCTGCTACAAACTGATCTTGGCAAACAGGGCATTCAAGCAGTGAACCTAAGACATTTTCTTTGGCTTTGAACTTGGTTTTACAGGTGGTGCAACAGACAACGATCATATTAAAATTAGTAGAGCTTTAGAAAAACTATGTCAGATTATCGATGCCTATTATAGACTTTTTTTGCATAAGGGAGGATTTCATGTAGCTTTGCTAAGCGTTTGCTGTCCAATGGGTGCGTAGCGAGAAAGGTAGTCTTGCTTAGGCCTTTCTTCTGCTTGTAGTCGACAAAGCGTTGCCAAAACTTAATCGCTTCCTCCGGGTCGTATCCAGCCTTAGCCATATAGATTAGGCCTACCTGATCAGCTTCAATCTCTATTTCGGTATTGGTGGGTATTTGACTGAGAAGATTGTTTTTTACGGTTTCCACCTCAGTCAATTCACCTGATTTTTTTAGATTTTGGACGATGGAAAGAGCTTGTTTTCTGCGTTTCCTATCAAGGTGGTGATTTTTAGTTACATGGGCAATTTCATGGGCGATGATGGTGGCAAGACCAGCGTCATTTTTTGCGATCGGAAGAATCCCTTGATTGACCCCGACCTTCCCCCCAGGTAGTGCGAAAGCATTCGGGGTGGAAAACCCAAAGGTGACGAACTCCCAGTCCGCGTTTGGAAGGGAGATGACTTTCTGCAGACGGGCTCCAACGCGAGCCACTTGGGCATTGTTGATCTGATTCCAGCGGGACTTGTAGTAAGAAAACGTCTCTTCGCCATTGGCAACTAATGTGGCATCCTGTGGCTCTGGATGAATATTTACCGGTGATGGAGCACTACACGATACAACTACGAGAGTTAGAGTAAGTGGGAAAAGCGTATTCATGAAATTGAAAACAGGAACATAAAATACCGAATCATAAGCGTCAAGCTATGCGTTATATGGAGAAGAGTTCGGACTTTTTAATAGATACGAATTATGCGTTTTTAGTGGGATTTCATAGTGAAAATACAAATGTCGATTCGCCTTCATGCATCACATGAAAGTTTTTTCAGGAAATATACCTCAGAGGTTGACTTTTACTATCAGGCTAGCGTAAGACATCTTCCATCATCTTTCATTCAAAACTGAAAATTAAAATTTCACTCTAAAACTACCAACTTTATGACGTCCTCTGTGTCTTCCCGATTGAATGCCGATTTGCTCGATGCAAATTATGAAAAGTGGCTCGATGACCCTCTTTCTGTAGATTCTAACTGGTCCTCTTTTTTCGATGGTTTCGAGCTAGGAACTGCGCAAAGCGAAGAGGAACAAACGCAAGGTGCGGCAGCAGGTGTGCCCGGATCTACCGAAAATCACGACAGCACCTATTATGGGAAGCTCTTTAGATTACTCTATAATTATCGGGCATTAGGTCACACGCAGGCTTCGATCAATCCGCTTGATGAAAATACCCTGAAGAATCCACAGCTCGCTCTGGAAAACAACGGCTTTACGAAGGCGGACTTAGGCAAAGATGCAAGTTCATCCATGTTTAGAAATGGAGAGAAGTTCACGCTCCAGACGCTCCTAGATGAACTCCAAAAGGTATATTCAGGAAACATTGGTTTCGAATACATGCATATCCACAATGCGGAGATTCGCTACTGGATTCGTCAAAAAATTGAGAGCAAGTCTCGTAGTTACGATCTTGGAAAAGATGATAAAGCCAAAGCGCTGAAGTGGGCTCTGGAAGCTGGTTTGATCGAAGAATTTATCGGGAAAAAATTCATCGGAGAAAAGCGTTTCTCTCTCGAAGGAGGAGAAGGGGTTATGATTTTCCTTCAACGTCTCCTAGAAGAATGTCCAGTTGCAGGTGTAGATGAGATTGAAATGGGCATGGCGCACCGTGGTCGTCTCAATATCCTTGCGCAATTTGTTAAAAAATCGATCAAGACGATCCTTTACGAATTTACCCCAAACTATGTTCCAGACCTCGTTGCAGGGGATGGTGATGTGAAGTATCACCTTGGTTATGAGAAGACACTGGAGCTAGAGAAAGGGAAAGTTCGAGTTTCTCTGGCAGCGAATCCATCTCACTTGGAAGCAGTCAATGCGGTCGTCGAGGGGAAAGCCCGTGCTCGTCAGCGCTTACTCGGCGATGATGGGGTGCAGTCAAACCGTAGTCGTGTCTTGCCTTTACTATTACATGGTGATGCCGCGTTTGCAGGTCAAGGTCCAGTTGCGGAAGTGCTGAACCTTTCTCAGCTTCCGGGTTATCGTACAGGTGGTACGATCCACGTGATCGTTAATAATCAAATTGGATTTACCACCATGCCAGAAGATGCACGTTCGTCTTCCTATGCGACTGATGTGGCTAAGATGATTGAATCTCCAATTTTACACGTCAATGGAGAGAAGCCAGAAGAGCTCATCTGGGCGGCACTCTTCGCGCTCGAATTCCGCCAAAAGTGGGGGCGTGACATCATCATTGATATGCTTTGCTACCGTCGCCAAGGTCATAACGAAACTGACCAAGCGGCCTTTACGCAACCACATATTTATCGTGCGATTTCAGGGCGTGACCCATTCGGAACCGCTTACCATAAGTCTCTCGTTGCAGATGGGACTCTCACTGCTGATGAAGCACAAGGAATCTACGACAAAATCTGGAATGGCATGGAAGAAGGCTATCAAGAAATGAAGAAAGCGGAAGAAGCAGGGGAGCGAACCGTCTTCAGCGGCTCGACCGCGATTACTCAAGATCCTTACAGTCATGAACCTGTGAAAACGGGAGTGACCAAAGCAAATATTGAGAAGGTAGGTAAAACCCTAACGGAAATCCCTAGCGGTTTTAAGCTCCACCCGACTTTAGCTAAGCGCTTTGTCCCACGTCGAGCAGAGGCCATCGCGAAAGGTAAGAATATCGATTGGGCTTTTGCTGAATCTCTCGCATGGGGAACGCTGTTACTTGAAGGGTATCCTGTCCGTCTTTCGGGCCAAGATTGCCGCCGTGGAACCTTCTCTCATCGTCACGCTGTATTCTACGATAACTCGACCCGTGAGCGCTACATGCCATTGGCAAACATCGAGCCGGATCAAGCAAAGTTCTGCGTTTACAACAGTTTGCTTTCGGAAGCGGCCGTGCTTGGATTCGATTACGGTTACTCACTAGGATGCTCTAACATGCTTATCATGTGGGAAGCCCAGTTTGGCGACTTTGCCAACGGAGCGCAGGTGATTATTGATCAGTTCATCACCTCTGCAGAGTCCAAGTGGCAGACGCCATCCAGTCTCGTTCTTCTATTACCGCACGGCTATGAAGGCATGGGGCCAGAGCACTCCAGTGCTCGCTTAGAGCGTTTCCTTCAGCTCTGTGCTGAAGATAACATTATTGTCGGAAACTTCACGACTCCGGCTCAATATTTCCATGCATTACGCCGTCAAAAGCATAGCAAAACGCTTAAGCCTCTGATCGTAATGACACCTAAAAGCCTGTTGACCAAGCCCGAAGCGGTTTCTAAAATTGGTGATTTCACAGGGAAGACATCTTTCCAAGAAATTCTGGCTGATTCCGATTTCACAGGGAAACCAGAAGATGCAGAACGGATTATTTTCTGCTCAGGAAAGGTTTATTACGACCTTGTAGCATACCGTAAAGAAAATCCAAAAATTGATAACGCTATTATCCTCCGCGTAGAGCAACTTTATCCATATCATGAAGAAATGGTGAAGAAGCTCTCTGGACAGTATAAGAATGTGACCAAGTATGTTTGGTGTCAGGAAGAGCCTAAAAATATGGGTGCCTGGAGCTACATAAATCCATGCTTAGCAGATACCTTTGATACGCGTATTCGCTATGCGGGACGTGATGCGGCATCGAGCCCGGCCGCTGGTTCAAAAGCGCAACACAAACGCGAACAAAAAATGCTCGTAGAAGACGCCTTCGAAGTATAAGTCAAATTTTAAAATAACACTCTAATTTTTTACCCCTTTATAATCTCATGTCACATCAAGTTATTATTCCTGCCGCTGGAGAATCGATTACCTCAGCCAGTATCGGTGAATGGCACGTCGCAGACGGCGATGTCGTCGCGGTTGGTCAGAATCTAGTTACGCTGGAAACAGATAAAGTTTCCCAGGAGCTGGAAGCGGAAGTAGCGGGAACTATTACCATCCTTCTGCCAGAGGGCGAAGAAGCAGAAATTGGCGCCGTCATCGCTGAAATCGCTGCAGCTCCTGCCTCTGAAGCGACTGCTGAGCCAACAAAAGTCGCGACCTCAGTCGAGAGTCCTTCTGGTGAACCAATCGATTTGACGATCCCAAGTTTTGGAGATTCTATCAATACGGCGAGCATTGGGACATGGAATTTCGGGGATGGTGACACAGTCAATAAGGGTGATGTGCTCGTTGTCTTAGAATCAGATAAAGTTTCGAGCGAATTAGAAGCTCCTGAAAGCGGAGTGCTTAGTATTGCTCTCACTGAGGGTGAAGAGGGAGACATTGGTGCCATTATTGGACAGATTGTGCCAGGTGTAGGAACGGCTCCAGCTCCAGCTGTAGAAGCTCCTAAGCAAGAGGCTACACCCACGAAAATCGCCCCAAAACCGGTAGAGAAAAAGGCCGCTAAACCAGCTGCAGCTAGTGCTCCAATCTCAGAAGATGGTCGCACGACGCGAAAGAAGATGACAATGCTGCGCCGTAAGATTTCACAACACCTAGTCAATGCCCAACACACGGCAGCAATCCTTACTACCTTTAACGAGGTCGATATGACTGCGATCATGGAGTTGAGAAAGTCAGTGCAAGAAACCTTCGTGGCCAAGCACGGAATCAAGCTTGGCTTTATGTCATTCTTCGTTAAAGCCGTGGTGCAAGCTCTTAAGGATGTTCCGCAGATTAATGGGCGCATTGATGGCACGGATGTTATTCAGAACCAGTATTATGATATGGGAGTAGCGATCGGCACCGACAAAGGACTTGTTGTTCCCGTGCTTCGTGACCCAGACCAAATGGGATTCGCTGATGTGGAACACGCAATCAAGAATTATGCGATCAAGGCACAAGAAGGAAAAATCGAACTCACTGACCTTCAGGGCGGCGTCTTCACGATTTCTAATGGTGGAACCTACGGTTCACTCCTTTCAACCCCAATTCTTAACCCTCCACAGAGTGGAATCCTAGGAATGCATACGATCCAGCAGCGTCCAGTTGCGATTGATGGAAAAGTTGAGATTCGCCCAATGATGTATTTGGCAATGAGTTATGATCATCGCTTGGTTGACGGAAAAGAAGCCGTTACCTTCCTTATTAGAATCAAGGAAGCTTTAGAAAACCCAACACGATTGATGTTGGAAATATAGGGTCGCAACAAAAAGATCTTTTATATGCACTATGAGATTTATTGTCTTGCATAGTGCAAATTATGGTGCGATAAGTGTAATTGATTATTATTACTTGCTTTTAGTGACTTTGTAGAGTCGTCCGTAGTCTACAGCAACAGATCTAATTGTGTTAACATTCCCTACAAAATTAAATGACAAGGATATCCCTCTCAGTGGAAGGGGGAGGACGTTGTATGAAAAGTATACCAAAGCGATTGATAATTACTCGCGTCAACCGATTGCTAAGACTTCGAGTTTAGAAGAAAGTATTCTTACTGAAAATCCAAACGTGATAAGTCAGGAAAGTGATGTCGCAGATTTAGAATTTTCACCAAGCCAGATCTCTTCTTCTCAAGATGGAATTGAGGCATCAAAAACGATTGCAGAGAAAGAAATTAAACTAGATCTTCCCGGTAGAGAAGAATTAGAGTTGCTCGCGCGCAAAAGAGATAGTTTCAAACTCCCTGAGCTATCTTCGGTAAAAGCTCAAAATACGACTTCCGTAAATCAAGGTCTGGATGTCACTGAAATTGATTTGCCCGAAATTGCTCCTGCTCCTGCTCCTGCTCCTGAAAAAGTGAATGGCGACAGCGAACTTGAGTTGCCTTCTCCCCAGGACGCTGAGCCCATAAGTGTCAAGGACCTCTTAAGTTCGCTATTTGCAGTTCCTGTTAAGGTGAAATCTTCCGACACTTCCTTGGCCAAAGATGATTTAGGTGAGTTACAGGAAATCAAGGCACGCGGTTCATATGATAGCGAGGAGAATGACATGATCTCTCAAGAGGGAGAAAGAGATTGTGAAGTTGTGTCTGGGGACGCTGTAAAATCATCAGAAATCCTATCTCCATCTAGCTCTGAGGTTCATGATATCTTATTGCCAGAACTGCCTATTTACGATCGTGAGGAACAAGTTGAATCTGAATTTTTAGAGGGAGAGCTTGCACCAGAACCTCTTAATAATGAGAGTTCTGAGCTCAAATCAACTGAAGATAAGTATAATGAACTGGAAGAGTTATCTGAAAATGAAATTGCAAAAGTTGATACAAAAACTGCTAAAATCATGCTTCCAGAACTTATGGAATTGCACAAAGGTGGATCGGTTTCTTCTGAGCCTCAGCTTAACTCAAGTAATGATTTTCAAGAAATCACGTTGCCTGACATAAATCCGGTGAATTCTGAATTAACCCCTCCTCCTGTATCTGTTCCTCAAGTAGGTTCTACTGGAGAGAAGTTATTAGAGAAATCAGGCCAGAAAAAAGGGAAAATGCTGCTTGGACACGGCAGTGTTGCCCCAGTAGCTAATACGAAAGTCAGGCCAGCTTCTAAGGTTAAATTTGCGCTTATAACTTTGCTAATAATTGTTATTCTCGTTGGGGCATCGTTCTTGGACTTTAAGCAACTCAAATCCGATTTTGAGAGCTTCTTTTCTGATAAGGAAAGCAATGAACAAACACTTAATCAAGTGTCCCCAAAGGCTGAAACGCCTGAAATCAATTCATTTGAGGGTGAAATCCCTGCCACAGATGTGGATAGTGTTGTAGAGACCGCTCAGGTGAAGGATGATACTGTTGTTGTAATTCAAACAGCAAACGAGGTTGAAACGATGGCTCCCACAAAGAAATCTTTACCTCTTATGGATTCATTTTCAGCAAAAGAAGAACGAATCAAGCAGAGTGATACAGAAAAAAGCGCGCTCGTTCATAATGAATGGCATAACTTAGGGGCTGAAGAATCTGCGCTTAGAGTTCTCCCTTCCTTTTCAAAGTAGTTCGCCTGTTTATGGTCATCGCTTACTTTGCATAACTCAAAAAGCACTCCCCATTTTCTAGAGGTTCGAAATGAGTTAACTTGAACTGTTGAGACGTGGGTAAATAGTCTTTTACTATCCCTAAGATTCCAGGTGCAGATCCTCCCCCAATGATCGTATGACCGGCAAGCGTAAGATAGATTTCGTTGATGCAATTCAGTTCTGCGAGTGAGCGCACGAGCTCTCCACCGCCTTCGCAAAGTAGCGTGCTCACTCCTAATTCATTCTCGCAATACTCTAGAAAGGAAGCAAGTGTCATTTGGTGCGCGGTCACGGCATCTGGTGGAGATGTAACAGGTTGTTCTGTACTGAGTAAATGAACGTCACCCCCATTTTTCTGGAATACAGGGTGAGCGTAGTTGAATCTGCCTTGGCGTGAGGCAATGAGGCGTAAGGGCTGGCTCTCAGGCTTTAGTTCTGCAGGGAGCGTCATACTCATGCTGTCCGCTTCCAGCGTGCCACGGCCTACGAGAATAGCGTCTGCACGCATTCGGATTTTCCAGAGCCGTTCGAGATCTCTGTGAGAGGTGAACTTAGAGGCTCCACCACTGCTAGTGCCGATTTTACCATCCGCTGAGATCGCGAAATTAAGCATCACGTTCATCATAGACTAAATAGCTTGAAGATAGACCCAAAAAATGGGGGCGGGCACAATGAGTGCCGCGTCTGCCATAGCGCGCAAGGCATTGAGAGAGAAATACTTACGGTAATGATTAAGAAGCTGGAGGAGCCCTGCTGAGATCATGATAGCAAAGAAAAATGGTCTAGCGTAAGCATCTCCCATTACGGCTAGGATAAAGGATAATATCACGAGGATGAGTAGCGGAACCGTGAGTGTGAATTCATATTGTGTCTTTGCTTCCACCCGGTTAGAGGCACGCGATGCTTCCCAGAGGTCGATCGCGGTGATATTACACGTGCAGAGAAGTGCGAAGAGGAGGTTCTCTTGCGTGAAAATAAGCTGAAACCAATAACTTGATGGGCGGAAAAAGTAAACCCCAAGCGCAACGCCGTAGCTGAACGTGAGGCCTGCAACCGCATTCTTAAAGAGTTGTGGTTGGTTAGAGATGTTTTCACTGAAAACAGCAGAGAAAAAATAGATGCTCACCAAAATTAAGACCGGGATTCCATGAAAGTAAACAGCTACCGGAAGTTGTAATGCTGTTGCCATGCAAAAACCAATAACGCCAAAGATGGCGAGCTTGAACCATTTCCAGTGCAGTTCATGGAAAGCGTGGCGCGCACTATTTTTCGCGCGCTCTCCATTGGAAACCTTGTTGTCGATGAAGCGATCCATGACGTAGATCAGCCAAACGACACCAGCTAAAAGAAGGAATATGTTGTTATTTACCCACTGAACCCTCCATGTCTGCGCAAACATCCATGCCCATGCAATCGCGACAATGGGGGCATCTAAGCTAAGTAAATTCGGCAAAAGCCAAGCTGGATATTTCTTCTCCACAAATGATTCCGTAAACCTGTGAATATCCATGGGTGAGATTCTTAGAAATGTCGAAAAAATTATTCCTTAACTTTTACGATTTTGTTATTGATAATGAGATCTGTTCTCAATACGAACTAGTGCTACTCTCTTAGTGAACCCTAAACGATGAATGTGAATACGAAAACTAGCCCTCTAAGCATGGAGCTCATCACGCCAGTGATCGAGTGGATTGACTGTGAGCTAGGGGATGCGTATCGCTTTGATTTTCAACGCACGCACACATTCGACGTGTTGCTCGAACTGCGTGCAC
>CALKLP010000136.1 GCA_937991965.1 uncultured Verrucomicrobiales bacterium | reverse complement strand
GGAATGAGAGGATGGTGTTGGTGTTGGTATACCCAAAATAAACATTTGATTTTGTCGATTTGAAACGAGCTCCATTATTTTTTCAGATGACGAGTATTAAAAAATCGATTCAAGGAATTCTTTCACCTACACGCGTACGGTGTCGGTGAATGCCACGGAGAGAGCTTTGGCGGAGTCACCCACTTCCCCTATATAGACGGACAATTTAATGGCAACGATCCCGTTTACAACTGCCTCCAGTGTTGTCAGGAGTGAAGCCAGCTTCCCGTTTTCCCATCTATCGGTGGTGGAATTCCAGATGAGAACATCGTTGTGACTTACAGAAGTTATACCCATGTCACCCAATTCCTGCAAGGTTAACTCTGAGTTCACCCAGTTCGTCGAGTCATACTTAATGGTTTGGTTGTGACTTGGGGATGTGATGACGACATCTTTGAATTGGTTCAGGACCATCGAGTCGTCAACTATCGTTATCGACCGGGACGAAATCGTCCCAAGCATAACTTAGGATTAGGTTACTACTCTAGGTAATATACATAATAAATGTTTTCAATTGGATGTGGGCCAAACTTTGTTGGAGCCCTGGGACGCTTTCACTTTTTCATTTTCATTTTTTGAATTTCGGATTTGGGTCGAAGCTCGAACGCGCGCGGACTTTTCAAGACAAGATTTTTTACATTCCTGAGTGTTTTTGAGGCAGACACTGTACTTCACCTCGCCGAAGTATGTCTCGTAACCCCGATAGACAAATTCATCTTGTCTTGATCGTGAGGAGTCGAAAAGTTTTTCTTTTTAGGTTCGTTGACGCCTACTACACGAGACCCAAATTGGAGCTACCAGAATACGCATTGACTTGAATCTCTATTACTCAATTTGTATTCTGCTGACAAGATAGACCGAGTACAGCCTTTTACCGACTATAACCGAGAGACAGTCGACTAAACACATGGCGGTGATTGTCTTGGCTTTTAGCAATTGTTCACATTTTCAAGACAAGACGTTTGTGAAATAGAAAGCTTGAGATCAAAATGTTTACTAAGAGTAAAATGAAGAATGCTCGCGTGGCATCCAAACTGAAGGTTGCTCCAAGCGAATTCGCTTCCTTGGCTTCAACATCCAGATCGAAATAAGACTATGAAGAATCCTCACGTGGCTTCCAAAATGAAGTTACTTAAAGCGAATTCGCTTCCTTTGCTTCAACATCCAGATCAAAAGACGACTATGAAGAATCCTCACGTGGCTTCCAAAAGGAAGTTGCATAAAGCGAATTCGCTTTCTTGGCTCCAACATCCAGATCGAAATAAGACTATGAAGAATGCTCGCGTGGCATGAAAGGTGAAGGTTGCTCCAAGCAAATTCGCTTTCTAGGTTCTATCATCAAGATCGAAATAAGACTATGAAGAATCCTCACGTGGCTTCCAAAATGAAGTTGCTTAAAGCGAATTCGCAACATCCAGATCGAAAAATTTACTAAGAGTAAAATGAAGAATGCTCGCGTGGCATGAAAGATGAAGGTTGCTTCAAGGGAATTTGGTTTCTAGGCTCTAGCATCCAGATCGAAACAAGACTATAAAGAATCCTCGCGTGGCATCCAAACTGAAGGTTGCTCCAAGCGAATTCGCATTTACTCTCAGAAAATATTTGATCTGGATGTTGCAGCCAACAAAGTGAATTATTTTTGTCCAACCTTCATTCCGGATGCGACGTAAGGATTCTTCATTGTACTCTTGGTAAATATTTCCATATCAAGCACGTTTGTCTTGTCTTGAAAATTTGAGAAATATCGAAAAGTCAAGACAATCTCCGGCACGTGTTGAGTCCATTGTCCGTTGGTTATAGTTGGTAAAACGTTGGGAATTGTCTATGTTGTCCACAAAATACGAATTTGGTAGAACAAAAGTCAAGTCAATGTGTTTTCCGGGAGCTCCCATTTGGGTCTGGTAGTGTAGGCGAAAAGGCTTCGTCAACAAACCTAAAACGTGGGATATTTCGATCAAGACAAGATGAATTTTTCTGTGGGGTATTTCAATCGTACTTGGACGAGGTAAAGTACAGACTCCGCTTTGAATTCTCCCAGGATTACAAGAATCTTGTCTTGAAAAGTCCGCGCGCGTTCGAGCATCGCCGAAAATTTGCGATTTTTTTTTCATTTTGAGAAAAAAAAGTTGGCCCATGGCTCCAACAAAGTTTTGAAAATCCCAAGGATGTGACCCCCCCCCTCCCTCGTTTTCATATTATTTGAGAATGAGGTACCAGTATGCTTCAAATCAACACATGTAGGCAAGAAGGCCTCGACGAACCTCTTCTTCTTTGATCTGGATGTTGGAGCCAAGCAAGTGAATTCTTTTCGACCAACCTTTACTTGCCTTCAACATCCAGATCGAAATAAGACTATGAAGAATGCTCGCGTGGCATCCAAACTGAAGGTTGCTCCAAGCGAGTTCGAAGAATGCTCGCGTGGCATGAAACGTGAAGGTTGCTCCAAGGGAATTCGTTTTCTAGGCTCTATCATCCAGATCGAAATAAGACTATGAAGAATCCTCGCGTGGCATCCAAACTGAAGGTTGCTCGAAGCAAATTCGCATTTACTCTCAGAAAATAGTTGATCTGGATGTTGCAGCCAAGAAAGTTAATTCTTTTTGTCCAACCTTCATTCCGGATGCGACGTAAGGATTCTTCATTGTACTCTTGGTAAATATTTCCATATCAAGCACGTTTGTCTTGTCTTGAAAATTTGAAAAATATCGAAAAGTCAAGACAATCTCCGTCACGTGTTGAGTCCATTGTCCGTTGGTTATAGTTGGTAAAACGTTGGGAATTGTCTATGTTGTCCACAAAATACGAATTTGGTAGAACAAAAGTCAAGTCAATGTGTTTTCTGGGAGCTCCCATTTGGGTCTGGTGTAGTAGGCAATAAGGCTTCGTCAACAAACCTAAAACGTGGGATATTTCGATCAAGACAAGATGAATTTTTCTGTGGGGTATTTCAATCACACTTGGACGAGGTAAAGTACAGACTCCGCTTTAAATTCTCCCAGGAATACAAGAATCTTGTCTTGAAAAGTCCGCGCGCGTTCGAGAATCGCCGAAAATTTGCGATTTTTTTTTCATTTTGAGAAAAAAAAGTTGTCCCATGGCTCCAACAAAGTTTTGAAAATCCCAAGGATGTGACCCCCCCCCTCCCTCGTTTTCATATTATTTAAGAATGAGGTACCAGTATGCTTCAAATCAACACATGTAGGCAAGAAGGCTTCGTCAACGAACCTCTTCTTCTTCTATCTGGATGTTGGAGCCAAGCAAGTGAATTCTTTTCGACCAACCTTTACTTGGCTTCAACATCCAGATCGAAATAAGACTATGAAGAATGCTCACGTGCAATTCAAAATGAAGGCTGCTCGAAGAGAATTTGCTTTCTTGGCTCCAACATCCAGATCGAAATAAGACTATGAAGAATGCTCGCGTGGCATCCAAACTGAAGGTTGCTCCAAGCGAGTTCGCTTCCTTGGCTTCAACATCCAGATCGAAATAAGACTATGAAGAATCCTCGCGTGGCATCCAAACTGAAGGTTGCTCCAATATTCAAATATTCAAATATTCAAATGTTCCATGATTTTGATTTTTTTCTCCCCCTCCCCCCTCTCTCACAATCTTGTGACTGAACAACAAAACGACAAAATCGACATGAGCTCGAAGCATTCCTCCGGTAAGAAAGACGTTGGGGAAGAAGAAGAAGAAGAAGAGGATAGCAAGGTGATCACATGCTTTTCGGACGACGAGGAAGAAGAAGAGGAAGAGGAACTTCTCCCAGAAGAGGAAGAGGAAGCGTG
>CALKLP010000135.1 GCA_937991965.1 uncultured Verrucomicrobiales bacterium | reverse complement strand
GCGACTGATCTTACGGAGGCTCTGTCCTTCCTCCTCATGCTTTTGCACTAGGGCTTGGATGGCATCGTCAGAGAAGCTCAGCTCCACCCCGTTTTGCTCCTTAAAGGTTTGGATGAAGTTGGCGAGTTCGCGCATTGCTTCTTCTCGCGTTGCGTTTTGACCTCGGTTTGCAAACTCCTTGAGGGTGGCAGAGGGAGATTCTAGCAGTGAGCGATCCACGAGCAGTTCATGCACTCCAATGCCAGGCATTTCGTATTTAAAGTCACGGAGATGGCTTTCTAGAACGGTCATGAGCGCTCGAGCACCTGTATTCTGTTTCTCAGCTTCTTCCGCAATATAGTCGATTGCGTCAGTCTTGAAAGAGATGTCGATATCATATGCGGAAAACTGGCGCTCATATTGTCTGAGGATTGATCCCTCAGAGTAACGGAGAATGTTTGAGAGGTCGTTTTTAGTCAGCTTCTCGCAGTTCACTCTTACCGGTAGACGCCCAATAAATTCGGCCTCGAAACCATACTTAATGTAATCCTCTGTAGTTGCCTGTTTTAATGTGTTTCCATCGTCATCATCGAGTTGCGCAGCGAATCCCATTTGACCTTCGCGCTGACGTTGGTCGATAATTTGGTCAATCCCAGAGAAAGCCCCACTGACAATGAAGAGAATATTCTTGGTGCTGATCGTATCCTTTTGGCCGCTTTTTCCGCCACCCATCATGAACTGCATCTGACTCTGCATATCCGTTGGGTTTACGATCGAGACATCCGTATCTTCCATGAGCTTGAGCAAGGTCGTCTGAACTCCACGCCCACTCACATCACGTCCACCAGCACCGCCAGAACTCGCCAGCTTATCGATCTCATCAATATAAATAATCCCATACTCAGCGAGACTAACATCTCCATCCGCCTTCTTTACGAGATCACGAACGAGGTCATCGACATCACGGCCGACATAGCCTGTTTCCGAGAACTTAGTCGCATCCGCCTTCACAAAGGGCACGCCGATCAAATCTGCAACGTGCTTTACGAGGTAAGTCTTCCCTACCCCTGTTGGCCCAGAAATGAGGATGTTTTGCTTATGATAATCGACGTTTGAGAAGCCGTCATCGTCTCCATTTTCGTTAAAATACTTCGCATTATTATAGTGATCACAAACGGCGATTGCTAAGGCCTTTTTCGCATCCGTTTGGCGGATGATGTAGCGATCAAGATAGGCCTTGATATCGCGTGGTAAGTAAGAAAACTCTAGAATACTCTCAAGCTTCTGAGTCTGCTCAGTCGGAGCTTGCTCATCTGCACTGGTCTCGTCCTCCTCGTTCATAAAACTGGAGTTGACCTGCATATCACCAAATTTCCCGAACATTCCTTCGAGCATCTTCTTTAATTCTTCAGGGCCTGGAGGCTTTTCATTCATCATTATACCAATAAAGCGTCGCAATAGATCACCAGCAACCAAAAATATTGCGCTCTACTGGAACCACTACGCAAAAATCTCCGTGATGGGCGTGCCGCCTTCCTTATCTGGCCCCGCCATGCGGAACGGGCGCTTACTAGGTGAGTGAAGCACCTCGGCATGATCCAGACCTAGAGCGTAAGCTATAGTTGAATTAAAATCAAAAATAGTGACTGGCTTGTCAGCAGCTTTCTTTCCTTGTTCATCGGAGGAGCCATAGACAAAGCCACGCTTCACGCCACCTCCAGCCACAAGATAGGTAAAAGCCTCCGGGTGATGTCCTCTACCATCGCGGTTGTGCTTTTGGATATTAGGAGTGCGCCCAAACTCAGTTGCAAGAACAACCATCGTAGAATCTAGCAATCCGCGTTGTTCCAAATCCGTAATAAGAGTAGCAAGCGTCTGATCTAGTTTCAGGCACTGCTCCTCCACAGATACAAAGTTGTCATAATGCGTATCCCATCCGCCAAGGGTCACTTCCACAAAACGCACATCAGCCTCGACCAATCGACGCGCTAGCAGGCAGCCCTGGCCAAACTTACTTCTTCCATAAGCATCTCTTAACTGTTCGGGCTCTTTCTCTAGGTCGAACGCTTCTAGATCCTCAGACTTCATGACCTTAGTCGCTTCCTCGAATACAGAATAATAACTATCGGCTTCCTTAGACGGGTTCTCACGGTGAAATTTAGCATTGATCATATCCGCCAGTTTCAGACGGCGCTGGAAGTCATCCTCGGAAACACTTTTGGGGCGTTTCACGTCCTCAAACCCCTCCTGAGGATCTCCGATCAAGGCCGCGGAATGACTGGCTCCCATCCAGCCTCCTCCCGTATTTTTGGCATTGGAATTCATCGCGATGTAAGGTGGGAGGGTTTTGTTCATCCTTGGACTTAAGCGTGAAACCCAAGACCCGATAGAGGGGTGCACAATAGTCCCTCTGGGGACATAACTCTTATGAACGAGGTATTGACCCTGCTCATGTGCTCCGATCTTTGAATTCATCGAGTTAATCACGCTGAACCGATCCATCACCTTGGCGGTATGGGGTAGATACTGAGATACGAAATAACCGTCAATCGAAGTCTTAATCCCCTCTATCGGTCCGCTAACCTCTTTATTATCCAACTTTAAATCGAAGGTATCTAAGTGCGACATTCCTCCTGCCATATTCAGAAAGATGACAGACTTAGCTGGCTTACGGTTCCTTTCTGTTCCTGCCGCCACCGCCTCAGATGCGATCGTCCCCCCTAGCATCGGGAGAAGCGAAACGCCCAAATAAGCGTGGGCATTCTGTAGGAGAAATTGCCTCCGTGTGATTTCGTCTTGGCTGTTGTATCGCATATTATTGGTTGTGGTTTGGGTTAGAGGAGGAAGAGAAACTCTTTTGAGCTAATGAGGGCGGATGTGATATTAAGGTAAGCCTTACTTTTTGTTTCAGCGACCTCTTGCAAACAAGCCGCTAACTCCATGCCCGATGGCTGGCGGGTTAACACGGTTTGGAAAATACTGCGGATCTTCTCTTCTGGACTACTGAGAGTCGCTAACTTACGATTTAAGGCTGCATTTTTATTATGCACAATATGCTTTTGAACTTCTCCGTTGTATAAGAGTAGAGCCTGTGACACGGAACCTTCACGGGTAGAACCATCTGTTACCGATCGTCCCGATTGCCCAAAGGTATAGAGGAAATGGTCCTTACTGATAGGTGAGGTAAGCTCCGATGACCTACGAAGGTTTTGGTATGACTTAGACTTACCTTTCTTCTTAACTTTAGGCACCTTACCATTCACCATGTCATCATAGAGCGCTAAGACGTAATCAGAATACTCCTCCTGCGACATTGTTTCGATCTTGGCCATTGTTTCTTTAATTGGCCCCAGATCAAAGCCTTTGTAATGCAGACTCGTGCGCAGTTCTCGCTTAGGTAGTTTCTCTGGGTCGTCAGTAACCATAACCAGCAAGGAGTCCCATAGCTGCTCAGCGGACAAACGCGCTAATGGTCGTCCAGCCAAGGCTTCATCTGACGGCTTGACATTGCAGGTGGTCTTCACGGCTTGAAATGCCTTAGTTGAAGCTAAGGTTTTCTGAAAACGCTTTAAATCATAATCATACTCTTTCATGAGCTGAGCAATATATTCCCAAATAAGAGGGTATTTACTCTCCGCCACCTCTTCATATTGCCCCAGTGTATCTGTTAAAGAAAAGCCCATTACACGCTCCCACATGCGTGCGGAAACGGTGTAAGCAAACTGAGGGGTCTCATCCGATATTACCCAATCCCCAAAAAGGTGTAAGCCTTTGCCTTTAACCGCTTTAAATTGCTTTTTTTGTTCTTGAATTTCTTTTTGTATTACCGCCCTTTTCATTTTAACTTCGTCCTTACTTAGAGCTCCATAGTTAGCGGAATTAAATTGCTCGAGCTTCTTCCAGTTAGGTACTTGCACCTTAGATTTCATCCCAAAAGGGGTTTTCGCATATACCTTATCACCAGGATGCCCGTCTTCATATTGCCAATCTTTAGGAAGTTTCACATCACCTGAGCCTTTTTTCTGAGGAATCCCGAAGCGATTGTATTTATTCAGGAATTGATTTAAGCCACGCAACTGACCAACTCCTTTGACATCATATTTTTCAGGATTTTTTTCGGCCATCTCGCGCGCACTATTCGTTAAATTTTTTCTCAAGTTATCTACTCCATTGACAAAGGCTGAAAGTTCATAAAAATCCATTCGCTCCCATTCTTGAGTAGGATCATCATGGCACTGAGAACACTCCATCTTAACTCCCAAAAACGCAAAGACTGTTGCTGATAAATTGTCATTCTGCATATTAGGATCCATCGCAAAAAACCCAGATGCTCCATTATTCGCCCAGGCATTCCCTTTACTGGTGAGCAGTTCATGCGCGACTTGATCCCAAGGCTTATCCTCACGGATAGCCCCCCTAACCCATTCCGTTAACGCCGAAGCCTCCAAGTTTCCACCCACACGATCTCGCAAGCGAAGCAAGTCCATTGCCCAGTTCGACATGTGGCTGTCATACCCCTCATGCTCATAAAGGTAATCAATCACCTGCTGCCGAGACCGTGGCGTGCTTAAGTCTGAAAATGAAGACGCCTCCTGCTCCGTGGGGATTCTACCTATCGCGGTGAGAAAGGCTCTTCTCAGAAAGACATGATCGCTGGCCAATTGTGGAGTTTTGATGCTCTTTTTCAATAACCTCTTTTCGATCAAATGGTCAATTTCTCTCGCCTTCTTCAGATCGGAGATAATTTCCACCGCGCACGCCACACTCGATGATATCAGCAGTGTAGCTGTGTAAATTAGGAGCTTACTTTTCTTCATAACATCAACTTGATAGTATTAATACACCTAAATTGAGGAGATATTTCATAAAATCGATAAATAAAAGAAAACGCTCCTTAGTATACAGCTCATCCGCTGTAGAAATCTAAACATTCCCTTGACAGAATGAGAGATCGAGACTCTTTTTCGGCAACACAAAAATCATTACATTATGGCAGTATTAGTAGGCAAACCAGCACCATCATTCACCGCAAAAGCAGTTCAAGGAGAAAACATTATCGATGAGTTCTCACTCGATCAATTCCTTGGAAAAAAATACGTTGTCTTTTTCTTCTACCCAAAGGACTTTACCTTTGTCTGCCCAACTGAGCTTCACCGCTTCCAAGAGGAACTCAGCGAATTTGAAAGCCGCAATGTCGCCGTCGTAGGATGCTCTACCGACTCTGAATTCTCCCACTGGGCATGGCTCAACACACCGAAAAATAAAGGAGGAATCCAAGGAGTGCAATACCCTCTTGTCGCGGACATCAACAAAACAATTTCATCTGCATACGATGTTCTCGCAGGTGATGAGTATGTGAACGAAGAAGGCGAAATCGCAGTTGACGGCGAACTCGTCGCCTACCGTGGCCTCTTCCTCATCGACCCAGAAGGGATCGTTCGTCACCAAGTCGTCAACGACATGCCTCTCGGACGCTCCATCCGCGAGAGTCTCCGTGTGATCGATGCTCTTCAACACTTCGAGGAACATGGTGAAGTCTGCCCAATGGATTGGCAAAAAGGCGACAACGGTATGAACGCGACCCACGAAGGCGTATCGAGCTACCTTGGAAACCAATAAGAACTCACATCCAAATATTTTCGCAAAACCGGTGGGAGAATTCCACCGGTTTTTTAATAACCTCATCACAAATAACTTCACAGAGAGGCAGAAATCCCCTTTACTCTCTCCATAAGCTATTTCATATATTATTTTCTTAGTCTAAACACCTAAAATTAATGTCCCAGATCATCACCACTGATACCCCTGTCGAGCAGGCTCCTATATCTTCAAAAATCAACACCCTCTCCATCCTTGTGAACAACACTGCTGGGGTGCTGATGCGTATCACGCAGGTTTTTGCTCGTCGTGGATATAATATCGATTCTCTGGTGGTCTCTCAAGGCCGCGACCCACAATTTTCCCGCATGACCATCGGTTTTTCTGGCGATCGTGAAGGTTTAGACCAAATCACAAAGCAAGTTTACAAACTCATCGACGTTATCAATGTTCTTGAGCATGACAGTAATGATGCTGTCGTTCGTGAACTAGTCCTCGTTAAGTTTCTCGTCGGTTCTGATGACCGCGCGGAAGCCCTCCAAATCATCGAGCATTTCAATGGCAAAACCGTCGACCTTACACCGACTTCTATGGTCTGCACCTTCATGGGCGAGTCTAAGAAAGTAGACGCTGCTCTAGGCATGCTCTCCATGTTCGAGATCATCGAAACCGTGCGCACTGGAAAAGTCGTGATGGCACGCGGTGGGCAACCTACGTAAGGTTTAAAGGAGATAGCCTTATTTCCTTTCCTCCATTGCAAGATTCATTGTAATTTTAGGGCGCGTTCCTAAACCGCTCGGGACATCGCACAATTTGAAAGTTTGCAATATTTAGAACTGTATCTATTGTGATTTTAGTGGTATGCGACCCACACCTTTATGAAGGCTTCCAAGTTCATTTTCAAAGTTATTTTACCCCTAATCATCTTAGGAGTGGGAGTTTTCTTATGGATTTCATTTAAGGAGCTACCCCAAATTAAAAAGGAGAAGTCAAAGACCAACGTCAATATTTCTAATAAGCAAGCTCCATCAGAAGGCAAGAAACAGGAAGACCTTCTTATCGTTGGACACCACCTTGTGCCTCAGAGCTACCAAGTCTATGTTAACTCTAGGGGAGTCGCTCAAGCAGGTGAAGAAATCGAGCTCAGTGTTGAAACCGAGGGAAGAGTTACCGAAATCTCAAGGGAGTTTGAGGTGGGCGCAATCGTCAAGAAAGACTCCATCCTCTTAAAAATCGATGATGCCGACTTACAAGACAGCCTCATTGTCGCGCAAGCCCGAGTCGCGCAGGCAGAAGCATCGCTAGCACAAGAACAAGTGCGGGCGGAGCAGGCGTTAGTAAACTGGAATGAACTTGGTTATGAAGAACAACCCAGTGACCTCGTTCTCAGAAAACCACAACTCCGACAAGCTGAAGCCAGTTTGGCCGCGGCTATCTCACAGGTAGAACTCGCTAAACGTGCCCTAACCAGAATCGCGCTCACCGCCCCCTTTGATGGCATCATTGCAGAGAGACAAATCAGCGTCGGCGAACGCGCCAGTCGAGGGCGCTCCGTTGGCCGCCTTATCAGCACCGATTACAGTACCTTAAGTCTACCAGTCTCTCCAGTCGAAGAGCAATTTCTCGCAGATTCTATCCATGGGTCTAAAGTCACCTTCTCAAACGCGCTGATGCGAGAAGGCTCACCTGAATGGCAAGGCTTCATCGTAAACCGTGAGCCAGAAGTGGATGCTACCTCCAAACAGCTTCATCTCATTGCCCGTGTCATGAACCCTTACTCTTTAAGCAGTGACACCTCTCTGACCCTACCTGTAGGACAGCCCGTGACCGCAAAAATCACAGGAAGAACCCTGGAAGACGTGTATATCGTGCCGAAGTCCGCACTCCGAGGCCCAGAAAAAATCCACATCATGACTGCAGAGCATATCTTGGCACCTTTACAGATTTCTCCTATTGTCACAGATACAGAGAACATCGTCTTCCGTGCTGAACTAACGGAGGAAGCTTACTGGGTTGAATCCGTCATCCCCACGAGAAAAGAGGGTGAAAAGGTCATCCTCGACCAATCTTCCAGCAAAAAGGATGAAAAAGATAAGCTCTGATAAAATTTCTGCTCGCCTAGCTAAATCGCTCCACTATACCATACCCGCATGATCAATCTCACCAATATCGCCAAAGCCTCCCTAACGTCCCTCCTAGAGCGAAAAAATGCCGACAATTCAACGGGGCTACGCCTTGCGGTAAAAAAGGGCGGTTGTGCTGGACTACAATATGAGATGGGAGTGCAGCCAAAAGTCGAGGGCGACATCGTAGCGGGTGACGAACAAGCTCGTGTTTTCGTCGCGCAAGATGCGACTGAATACTTAGAAGGAATGACCTTAGATTACTCCATCAGCCTTTCTGACTCTGGGTTTAAAATCATCAACCCTAACGCGGCCCGCGCCTGTGGATGTGGCACCTCGTTCGAGGCAAAGAAGGAAACCAACACCGAGAACTTAGAGGAAGGAGAAGCGTGCGAAAGTGAGCTAGCGGAAAACGCATGAGCGCAGAGAATTACAGATCAGAGCAGTTCTCTGTCAGTCGAATTGCATGGTGGTTTCTGGCCATCGCACTAGCCATCACCTTTGCTTTACTCAGCTGGTCTTGGTGCTACTACATTTTTAATTTCCCGGAAAAAGAAAGTAATTTCAAGCTCCTCCAAAAGCTCGGCTACATCGGAGAAATCGAAAGCTACACGCCCCTTGATGCTCCTAATGCGGCCGCGGCTAATCCACAATACCTTTATGAGCTCTTCTCTTCTCTAGACGAGGATAAAGTAGAGGCCATGAACGATGTTCTCATGCGTGGCTACATCACGAACTACGATAAAATCCCCGTGTATCGCTACCTAGAGGGAGAGTTCCGCATCACTTCCGTGCGCACTCTCCAGGAAACGGACCTCCTCTACCCAGGACTTCTTGTTAAAGCTCGCGCCTATATCAAAGCTGATGAAAACGCCATCAGTAGCGCCTACCCAGTCGTGATCGACTACTTCGTCCCCACCGAAGTAGAGGACGCATCCCAGAACTTCCAAGAAGGAGACCTCCTCAAACTCGTGAAATCTAAACACTGCGCTACCTTACTCCATGTTGAGAGAGAAGGACAAGTGGGTGACCCCACTCTCCGTTGCGCCGTCATCCCCCTAGCCTACAATATCTACATCACCCCGGATCGTCAGAAAATCCCGCTTAACCCTCCGGAAAAACTCAATATCATGGCCGCCATGCCTGTTAAGTAGCCTCACCTACTGACGAAAATACACAAGAGATCCTCACTCTTACCGTTGAAATTTCTCAACGCAAAATGCTTGAATGCAAGTGAGCTCACACCTTTAATACACTAGCTAATTATACACCTATGTCAAAATTCCCAAAAATTGGTATCCGCCCCACGATCGATGGTCGTTATGGGGGTGTTCGTGAGTCTCTAGAAGGCCAAACCTACGCAATGGCTGAAAACGCCGCCAAGTTCCTCTCTGCTAACATCAAAAATCCTGACGGATCCCCTGTTGAGTGTGTCATCTCTGATGGTTGTATCGGAGGAATCGCAGAAGCTGCCGCCTGTGCAGATAAGTTCCGCGTTGAGAACGTAGGCGTATCGCTCACCGTTACCCCATGCTGGTGTTACGGTGCAGAAACCATGGATCAAACTCCTCACGTGCCAAAAGCAGTTTGGGGATTCAATGGAACCGAGCGCCCAGGTGCCGTTTACCTTGCAGCGGTTCTCGCAGGACACACCCAAAAAGGAATCCCAGCCTTTGGAATCTATGGTAAAGACGTTCAAGACGGTGGTGACGAAAGCATCCCTGAGGACGTACAAGAAAAACTCCTCCGTTTCGCTCGTGCTGGATTAGCAGTGGCGATGATGAAAGGAAGATCTTACCTCTCCATTGGAGGAACTTCTATGGGAATCGTAGGGTCCGTTGTCGATCCTGACTTCTTCCAAGAATACCTCGGGATGAACTCACAGGCGATTGACATGACTGAGATCGTGCGCCGCATAGAAAAAGGCATTTATGACGAGGAAGAGCTCGCTCTCGCTAAGGAGTGGGTTTCTGAGAAATGTAAGCAAGGAAAGGACTACAACAGCCCTGAAACACAACGCTCTGCAGAAGACCACGCCCACGAGTGGGACATCTCTGTCAAAATGTTCCTCATCTGCCGTGACCTCATGGAAGGAAATCCTAAGCTCGCAGAGAAAGGATTCCAAGAAGAAGCACGCGGCTGGAATGCTATCTGCGCTGGATTCCAAGGACAACGCCAGTGGACAGACAACTACCCGAACGGCGACTTTATGGAAGCGATGCTCACCACCTCCTTTGATTGGAATGGCAAGCGCCCTCCATACCAAATGGCGACCGAAAATGACGCGCTCAATGCCGTCTCCATGATGTTTGGAAACCTTCTTACCAACACCGCACAAATCTTTGCTGACCTCAGAACATACTGGTCACCTGAAGCAGTTGAACGTGTCTCTGGGCATAAGCTCTCTGGCGATGCCACTGGTGGACTCCTTCACCTCATTAACTCTGGTCCCGCTACCCTAGATGGCACCGGCCAAATGAGCGATACAGACGGAAACCCTGTCATGAAGCCACACTGGGACATCACGGATGAAGAGATGGAAAAATGCCTCTCTGAAACCACCTGGCACCCATCGATCACCGAATACTTCCCTGGTGGAGGCATGAGCACGCGTTATAAAACGAAAGGTGGTATGCCTGCGACGATCCTTCGTCTTAACCTCGTAAAAGGTCTCGGACCTGCGCTTCAGATCGCTGAGGGAACAACCGTTGAACTTCCTGACAATGTGCATGACGCCCTCGACGAGCGCACCAACCCAACCTGGCCGACCACATGGTTCTGCCCACGTATCACCGGTAACGGCGTCTTCCGTGACACCTACTCCGTGATGAATAACTGGGGAGCAAACCACTGCGTCATGAGCTACGGTCACATTGGAGCGGACCTCATCGCCCTCGCATCCATGCTACGTATCCCGGTTTACATGCATAACGTGGAAGACGAGAAAGTGTTCCGTCCATCCTCATGGGCAGCACATGGCACCGCAGACCTCGAAGGCGCAGACTTCCGCGCCTGTGAAAACTACGGACCACTTTATAAGTAAGCTCTGAGTTTTCTCATTATCAAAAAGGCTCCCAACATCGGGAGCCTTTTTTTATTTCAACGCACTTAGCAGGAGGGCGTTATTTTTCACCGCTAATTTTGCGAATTGAACGAATGAGATTACAGTGATCGAAAAAATCTGTCGTATGCCTTGATTCTATCAAAAAATAATTTGCCCTATTCTCCTAATTCGCGGTGAAAAATAACGCCTTTAGGCCAAATCCATTGTCACCTGTATTAGTTTAACCTTAAATTTAGATTGCACATTAATCACTCTGCGATCAATAGTGCTCTTTATGTTTTCAGGATTGTTTACAGCCTTAATTACCCCCTTCCGTAATGGGAAGATTGATGAGGAAGCTTTGTCTCAACTCATTGAGGAACAAGTCACGGCAGGCATCGACGGTATCGTCCCGGCGGGGACTACTGGCGAGTCTCCTACCCTCACAAATGCTGAGCACGTGCGCGTGATTGAACTCGCCGTAAAGTTCGCGGCAGGACGCATCAAGGTCATAGCAGGATCTGGAGCAAACTCCACCGCTGAGGCAATCCACCTAACACAAGAAGCGGAGCGCGTTGGAGCTGATGCTACGATGCAGGTCACGCCCTACTACAACAAGCCCTCACAAGAAGGCCTCTACCAACATTTCTCGGCGATTGCAAAAGCAACTAAGCTCCCTATCATGCTTTACTCCGTCCCCGGACGTAGCGTAATAGAGATTGAAGTCGAAACGGCGCAACGTCTCGCAAATGATGTCGAAAACATCGTTGCGATCAAAGAGGCAGGCGGACGCACCTCCCGCGTGACCGAACTCCGTGCAGCCCTCGGTGCAGATTTTGCTATTCTTTGTGGTGATGATCCACTCACTCTCCCTTTCCTCGCGGCTGGCGCGTGTGGCTTAGTCTCAGTCACCTCCAACCTTATCCCGGCAGAAATGAAAACAATGGTTACCGCCTGTCTCTCTGGAGACCTAAGCGCAGCCCAAGAAGAATTTTATAGGCTGCTGCCTCTCACGGATAGTCTCATGGGGTTAGCTGTGAACCCATTACCCATTAAAGAAGCCTGCGCCCTTGCTAGAAAATGTACCGCTGAATTCCGCCTGCCGCTCGTCAATCTCAGTAATTCTGAAAAAGAGCAGTTGACCACCCTTCTTAAAAAACACAATATCGCATAAATATGTTATCTATTCTCGTAACTGGAGCCAATGGACGTATGGGTCAAACCGTGCAAGAAGCCGTAGAGGCGAATCCTGAAACAAAAGTGGGGGCCGTGCATGATCAGGGCGAAAACCTCAAGCTTGCTATGACTCAGGCTAAGTGCACAATCGACTTTACTGTGCATAGCTTTTCAGATGAAATCATCGATACAGCCGTTGCGCTCGGAAAACCACTTATCATGGGAACGACTGGTCACACCGTAGAGCAACGCGAAAAAATCCGCAAGGCTTCTGAAACTATCCCTATTGTCTACGCCCCGAACTTCTCCATTGGAGTCAACACCCTCTTTTGGCTTACCCGTAAGGCGGCTGAAATCCTCGGCAATGAACGCTGTGACATTGAAGTCACCGAGATGCACCACAAGCATAAGATCGATGCTCCCTCTGGAACGGCGCGCCGTCTCCTAGAGATCCTCAATGAAGCCACTGATACCGATTATGACAAAGATATTGAGCATGGACGGTTCGGTAACGTGGGACCACGTGAACAAGGCAAAATCGGGATGCATACTCTCCGTGGAGGCGATGTTGTCGGTGATCACACTGTCATGTTCGCTGCTGATGGTGAACGTGTTGAACTTACCCACAAAGCTTCTAGTCGCATGACCTTCGCCGCTGGTGCGGTAACTGCCGCCGTTTGGCTCCAAGATAAAGAAAGTGGACTTTATGATATGCAAGACGTGCTAGGTCTCGTATGAAGAACGTATATTGTGCGGCTCATTAATCTCTAATTGCGCACCTATTATGGATCAAGCAAACCCCATCTACATTTGGATAGGCATCATTATATGTCTCTCTCAGTCCGCGATGTTCTCAGGGCTTAACCTAGCCCTCTTCTCCCTCGGACGTTTACGCCTAGAGGCAGAAACAGAAAAAGGCAATACTGAAGCCGCCAAAATCCTAAAGCTTAGAAAGGATTCGAACTTACTGCTCTGCACCATTTTATGGGGAAATGTTTCTATTAACGTATTGCTTACTTTACTTACGGACAGTGCCTTCGCAGATGTTGCCGTCTGGGTAGGCTTTGCACTTTCAACATTCTTCATCACGTTTTTTGGAGAAATCATACCGCAGGCTTACTTCTCCAGAAACGCTCTCAGGGTAGGTGCTAAACTCATCCCCATAATCAAGGTTTATAAAGTGCTCCTTTTCCCGCTAGCGAAGCCTTGTGCCGTAATTCTTGACGGCTGGATCGGACCAGAAGGACCCTCTTTTTTCCGCGAACGCGACATCGAAATCATCCTAGAAAAGCACATCAAAGAGGAGGAGAGTGAAATCTCCGCTAATGAAGGGCAAGGCGCCCTGAACTTCCTAGCCCTCGATGACCGTAAGATTGCCAGTGAAGGAACCCAAGTCAAACCTTTCACAATCCTTCAATTCCCAACCAAAATGGATGTCCCGGATTTCCCAGATTTAGGCACTGAGGAAGGGAAAGCGTTCATTCAGACATTAGAGACCAAGCCGTCGATGCACCGCGTTATTGTTGACGAACATGACACCCCGCTAGTCGTCCTGGACACCACGGAATTCCTGGCCCGCTACGCGATCCATGGTGATGATGCCGATCTATACCGCTTCTGCTACCGCCCGATCGTCACGCATGATGAAGACGCCACCCTTGACACGGTTCTCGATAGCTTTGTCGTTGAAGCAGATCACCACTTAGACAATGTTGTCGACCAAGACGTAGTCCTCTATTGGACTAAAGACGACAAACGCATCTTAACAGGCGCAGATATCTTTGGCCACCTCCTGAGGGGGATCGCTAAGCGAGAACCGATGGATCCAGCCGATCGAGAGGAAGCGTAGCTTCAAAGCCTTTATGGCGTTTAGACGGAAACGATAAAATCTCTCATAAAATAATCTGCGAGCAAAAATAACCTATTCTCCTTAGCGCCAGTCCCCCAAAAAAGAACCCCTCACTTTTAGCAAAAGAGTGTTGACATTTTAGAAAAACTTTGTCCATATTCACAGTCCGTTGTCACTCAGCGGATCTATCAATCCTACATAAACACCTCATCAAGTATGCCAGATAACACCCTCAGAGTAATAGAAGTCAAGAAAGGCGAATCTATTGACCGATCCCTCAAGCGCCTAAAAACTATGCTTGATACAGAAGGTATTCTTGAAGAAATGCGCCGCCGTCGTGCATTTGAAGATGTAACCACTCGCTCCAAGCGTAAAGCTCGTTCTGCGAAGAGACGTTACAAGGCAAGATGGAAGTTTGAAGAAAACAAGGCTGCTGAACTCGAAACTCACGACCTTACTGGAGAACTCTAAGATTACTTATCTTAAAGATTGATAAAATTGAGCGACTGACTTTTCAGTCGCTTTTTTTGTACCCATTGATCAAGCTAGATACGATGCCAGCTAAGAAATCAAAGCCCCTAGTCGGAAACGCGCTTGTGAAAGAGGTCTGCCGGCGTATCCGAGTTGCTAGAACGCTTTGGGATCAACACAAGAACGCAGGATGCAGAAATGAGCGCGAACGGGCACTGGAACTTTACGAAACACTTTCCGAACCTCAAAAAGAACAAATCCCCCAAGAGCTCAGAGTTTGGCTGCGCTATCGCAGTGAAAAATACTTTGGCAAAAATAGAAAAGGAAACGGCGCGAATTCAAAAGGTTAAAATCAATCAAATAGTAATTGTCATTTCTTAATCAATCTGTTTTTCTTTATCTATACTCATGAATAACCCTGATTTTTCCTTCTCGTTAAATGACCCATTCACACAATTGTGTATTGAACGATTAAAAAGACATCCGAAACGGATTGTGTTTTCTGAAGGCGAAGACGTGAGAGTCCTGCAGGTTGCCCAGAAAATGGTGGAATTAGAACTAGGATCCCCTATCTTACTTGGAAATAGAGACAAGATCATTCAACTAGCTAAAGACAACCAAATCTCGCTTAAATTCATCAACGTCACAGATCCTTCTACCTCATCCGACTTAGAGCTCTTCATCAAGCGTTTGGAGCGTATCGAGCGCTTTAAAGGCACTACAATTGCAAATGCGAGAGAAATCATGACTTCCCCTTTCCGATTCGCTAGTATGATGATCCAATATGGTCACGCCGACGCCTTTGTTGGAGGTAACCAAAGCAAAGCTACATCGATCCTGCGTGCGACGCAACAACTCCTCAAGCCTGACCCTGCTGTTCCTCACGTTTTTGCGACTACATTATTGATTGGACGCCACCTTTCGAATTTCGGACGCGATGGCTATGTCCTCCTAGCTGACACGGCAATCAATCCAGAACCTGATATTGACGAGCTTTCGGCCATCGCTCTTTCCAGTGCGACCTTCGCCAACCGTCTCTTTGAGGTTCGACCCCGAGTGGCGCTGCTCAGCCACTCTTCCAAAGGCTCAAACCTAACACCCTCCGCACAACGAGTAGCTGCCGCTACTGAACTGGCTCACACAAAGGCGGTGAAGAATATGATCGATGTAGTAATTGACGGTGAAATTCAAGCTGATGTCGCTCTTAACCCTCTGGCCGCAGAAAAGAAAGTCCCACACATGGATCAAAAAGGACCAGTTGATGTCCTGGTATTTCCAAATTTAGACTCAGCTCATATCTCTTCCAAATTACTCCAGCACGTGAGTGGAGCAAAAGCATACGGCCAATTCATCCTCGGGCTTAATCGCCCAGTAGCTCAAATTCCGATGACCGCAGATGCAGACGTAATTTTCGGAACTGTAGCAGCCCTAGGAGTAGAGGCCATCTCTTCTCGTGAACGATGGGAAGCGCGAAATGCAATTTGATACCAATTAGGAAGTGTCTGGTGAAATTTTTGAGGAGAGTTTCACTGTTAGCGAGGTGTGCGGTATGACTCCGTTCTTCTCGGATTGCTAGGTGAGCATGGCTACTCTTCGCGAGTGATATAGGAAAATCCCCCAGTCACTTCCATATTTGCATCCAGCTTTCGATACTCACCTTCCTCATTTGCTTGGTGGCAGATTCCAGTTTCTACCTCAAGCACGGTAACCCATCCCCCTTTACCAGCACCAGTATCGATACAGATTCCGTGCTCTCCTGATTTCTTAGGATAATCGCCTTGGATGGTATGCCCGCAGACCATTGTTTTTCCTGAATAATGAGGTGCCTCTAAAGGGAAACGAGTAAAGGTCAGTGTTTCGACTGATTGTTCAGATAGAGGCTTATCTGGCAGAAGGCCGCCATGCACGAAGATGTGCGTATCGGTCTCATAGTATAAGCGTGAGTACTCTAGCAGGAATTGGAGGTGCTCTTCAGGAATATCTGCAAGTGATTTTCCGTAGGAATTCTGAGTTGGAGTTCCTCCCACGAGGTCGCCTAAGAAAAACTCACGATCAGCATCGGAGCGCAACGCCTTACCCAAGAAAACCTCATGGTTTCCGATGAGGTGAATGAGGTTATGGGTGCGTTTAAGCTTAAGGAGAGTCTCGACGACGCCCCGGGAATCTGGGCCGCGGTCAATGTAATCTCCAAGACAAATGAGAAGATCATCTGTGATTGGATTCAACTGAGCGAGTAGAGTGTTAAGAGCCACATGGCAGCCATGAATATCCCCTATTGCGTATGTCATGGGAACAAACTACTGGAAACTCTACGATGCTGTAAATCTAAATAAAATAGGCGCCGACCCGTGCCCTAGCTAGCTCTTCGCGTAACCAACTCCTAAATGTTGAGCGATTGTCGCTAAACGCCTATCCGTTGTTATCAAAACATAAAAAAGCACCTCGATTGAGGTGCTTTGGATTTTTGAAAGATCGGATAGATTACGCCACGTTTTCACCGTCATCAGAGTCTCCTCCGCTCAGTAGAGCATCGAGAGCATCGATTCCGGTTGAAGCGTCGTCGTCATCATCATCCGCTAACTCAGAGGGTGCTGGAGCAGCTTCACCAAAGGAGGTGATCTCTCCGCCGTCTTCATAGTCGTCTTCCTTCGGTTTTGGAAGGGGTGCAGGTTCTTCCTCGGTAAACTCAACTTCAACGTCTTTCATTTCGCTAAAGCCAGATCCACCAGGGATGAGGTGCCCCATGATAACGTTCTCCTTGAATCCAAGAAGGGTATCAACCTTACCAAGCGTAGCGGCCTCTGTAAGAACACGGGTCGTGTCTTGGAAGGATGCTGCGGAGATGAAGGATTCTGTTTCCAGTGATGCTTTCGTGATTCCGAGAAGCACAGGCTCCCCTTCTGCAGGTTTACCCCCTTGAGCCACAAGCTCGCGGTTTGTCTTACGGAAGGTGGAACGCTCAATCTGGTCACCCCAAAGGAATTCGGTGTCACCTGGATCAGAGATCTTCACTTTACGGAGCATCTGACGGATAATGATTTCGATGTGCTTATCGTTAATCTCTACCCCTTGTGCACGGTATACGCCTTGAACCTCATTTACTAAGTGCTCTTGGAGTTCGTGAACACCACAAGCCTCTAGGAGGTCTTCTGGAGCGACGGAACCTTCCGTGATTTGCTCACCACGCTTAATGTATTCTTCCTCGGCTACGATGATGTGCTTGCCCATTGGGACCAAGTGATCTTCTGAATCACCAGACTCTTGGTTGGTCACG
>CALKLP010000134.1 GCA_937991965.1 uncultured Verrucomicrobiales bacterium | reverse complement strand
GTATGAAGATGATAATCGTGCAGGAATTTTCTCTCCGCGTTCTCCGAGCCTCCGTGGTGAATTAGTCACCTAGAATAGCACGAAGCGCATCAACCTTATTTGTCTCTTCCCACGGCAGTCCCGCGTCTTCTCGCCCGAAGTGCCCATAGTTTGTTGACGCAAGATAAATAGGACGTAGTAGGTCGAGGTCTTTTACGATATCAGCTGGTTTAAAGGAAAAGACTTCTTTTACCGCAGCAGTGATTTTGGACTCTTCTACGGTGCTCGTTCCGAAGGTGTTGATGAAGATGGAAACAGGGTCGGGGAAACCGATGGCGTAGGAAACTTGTAGCTCACATCTTTCCGCATACCCTGCAGCGACGATGTTTTTTGCTGCCCAGCGGCACATGTAAGCAGCAGAACGGTCGACCTTTGAAGGGTCTTTCCCTGAGAATGCACCACCACCGTGGCGGCCTTTACCCCCATAAGTATCTACGATGATCTTGCGTCCCGTGAGCCCTGCGTCTCCCTCTGGCCCGCCGATCACGAAGATTCCTGTAGGGTTAATGTGGTATTCGGTTTCATCAGTCAGCATCTCAGCTGGAAGAACTTTCTCGATGAGTTCCTTTTTGATCGCCTCACGAATTTCTGGCGTGGAGATTTCCTGCGCATGCATGGTGGAGACAACGACTGCAGTGATACGCGTCGGCTTGTCATCTATATATTCTACCGAAACCTGAGTTTTGGCGTCTGGACGGAGCCAAGGAAGCACCTTATCCTTACGGAGGCGGGTAAGTTCTTTTGAGAGGGCGTGCGAATACGCAATCGGGGCTGGCATGAGCTCAGGAGTCTCATTACAGGCGTAACCAAACATGATCCCTTGGTCTCCAGCGCCTTGCTCTTCTGTCTCCTTGTCGGCAGCTGCCTCTGCATCCACTCCTTGGGCAATTTCAGGGGATTGCTCTCCGATGAAAACATATTTATCAAGCGCTGAGGCCTCAAAGTTACAGGTGTAGCTGTAATCTGTGCCATCCGCACAGGATTTATCATAGCCAATTTCACGGATCGTGTCTTCCATGATTTGCTTATAGTCAATCTTTGCAGAAGTAGTGACCTCACCGGCAACTCCAATGTGGTTGTCTTTGACAAATGTCTCACAGGCAACACGAGAAGTTGGGTCTTGTGCTAGACATGCATCTAAAACTGCGTCAGAAATAGTATCACAGACTTTGTCTGGATGGCCTTCGGTAACGGACTCGGATGAAAATATGTAGGTGTTCGACATGTTGTTATCAGGCTATCTTGATATATTGATGTGAACCTACCCACTTTTCCTATGTCGTCAATTTTATTTTTATTCAAGCTGATCTCAGACCCTACTCGCTTGCGCATCCTTGCAATGTTGCAGAAGGAGCCGCTCTCTGTTGCGGAATTACAAGAAGTCCTATCAATGGGGCAGTCACGGATCTCTAGCCAACTCTCTCTTTTGAAAAAGGGCGGAGCGGTTTCCGATAAGAGGGTGGGGAAAAGCAATATTTACTCCAGTAAGCTAAAGAAGGACATTAGTGAGCTAGTTGCTAGCGCCGTGGCAGAGATTCCTGAAGCAAAGCAGGATCAAGAAACGCTCGAATATATCCTCATGAAGCGGAAAGATCAGGCTCGCGCGTATTTTGATCGCTTAGCGGGGAAATTCGGAAAGCAATACGTTCCCGGAAGGTCATGGAAGTCGCTCGCGGAAGGGCTTCTGAAAATGACGAACTACGGCGTAGTCGTTGATCTGGGAGCGGGGGAAGGAACCTTATCTCAACTTCTCGCACAGAATTCCGACCATGTGATCGCGGTAGACCACTCGGAAAAAATGGTCGAATACGGTAGCGCCCTCGCCAAGGAGCATAAACTAGAGAACTTAGAATACCGACTAGGAGACATTGAGAAACCACCGATTGATGACGAATCAGTGGACTTAGTGATTTTCTCCCAAGCGCTCCACCATGCCGCTAATCCATCTAAGGCTCTACAGTCCGCGCAGAAGTTGCTTAAACCCGGCGGGAGACTACTCATCTTAGATTTGCTGCAACATAGCTTTGAGCAGGCCAAAGAGCTTTATGGAGATGTGTGGCTGGGATTTTCAGAACTAGAGCTCATCCAAATGGCCAAAGAAGCCGGGTTTTCTGACTTACAAAGCGCCATCGTCGATCGCGAAGATGAACCTCCGAATTTCCAGACCTTGTTGGTTACAGGGCAGAGGAAGTCGTAGAAGCGCCCACTGGTCGCTTTCATCCTTCGTAGAGACGCTTGATATTAGAGATCAGAAAGTGCGAGATGAATGATTGATGCTAAATTGATTTGAAAAGTATTGTTTTGTTTTTGAAATGATTCCGCTTACACCAATTTCAGAATACTGTTAATCTTTCTAGATATGAAAAAAGCGAGCACATAATGTGCCCGCTTAATGCGATAATTATTTATAAAAATAAACTATTAAGAATGCTAAGCTCTACGGCGGCGCAGTGTAAATGCTAGACCTCCAAGAGCAACAAGAAGAGTAGATGACGGCTCAGGAATGATGGTTCCAGTTCTAAAGTTATCGATTCCGACACCGTCCCAGGTATTAATACCTCCTAATGTATCATGCCCGATGAAATCTAAGGTTGAAATGTGTGTCATTGAAACAACAGAAATTGAAGCAGCGTCAGTTGAATAACCAAAAAAGCCATCTTCAGCATAAGTTGCACTACTTTTGTTGTAAACATCGCTAGAACCATCAGATAGCAACATTGTCCACTCAGACTCATGATCTGCATCAGAAAAGTTATCATAATCAAAGGCGAACGCATTAACACCTGCACCAAAAGTAAACGTACTATAACCATCTTTTGAACGAAAAGTGTCAAGCTCTGAAGCAATAATTAACTGAGAAGAGCTACCGAAAAACCCTCCAAAAGCATCACCATTATCGTCATATTGAGGTTGTGCTGCAACAGTTGTTCCTGTGTAGCTAAATGTAGCTCCAGTTATTGCGAACGATGTCGCTGGGTTAATGTCACCAGATGTTCTATCGAAATTGTCCAAAGTGGAGCTGTTAAGGCCTGCCTGCCATGTTGCTAAATCGTTGAAGATCGTTCCAGCAAAAGCATTAGGTGAAGCCACGAGTGCACCTAGGTAAATTAGGGTCTTGGTTTTTGTAGTTAGTTTCATTTTATGAATGTATTTAAAGGTTGTGATTGTTAAAAGCACGCATGCGTGCGTGAGTCAAGCCGAATTGAGCTTTTTCATAACTATTTCGTAAAATTGCCTATAGGCTTGGTTAAATGTTGGTATCTACTAGGCCGCTTTTCAAAACGGCTGAGATTCTTGCGATACGGACGGATATTAAGCTCAAAACTAATTCATCGAACGTCTATCCACTCCTTGGCTTAGATTTACCAATCCTGCCACTCTCATTGTCGGAAAACCACAATCTTACTTTCACACCTCATTTTCACCTCAATTCTTCTCTAAATCAGGGTTTAATTGTCAACATTCCCTAAGAGACAGGTGAATTAATACGGCTTATTTAGAAGAGGTGACCGTGAATTAAATCTCAAAGTGCCACGACCTGTTACAATCGTCTCATTACTATGTAATTATGAGCTGCCAGTGAAGATCGAGTATTAATCGAAAATTTTTGGAGCCAAGTGAAGCGTCAGTTCCAATGAGACTGGACATGCGAAAGATTCTCCCTAACCTGCGAGCGACACAGCATGGCAGAATCGATTACGCATACTTACCCCAGCGCAGAGTCTCAGCGGCTCGATGCCTTTTTGGCAAAGGAAATGGCTGAGCTGTCACGCTCCCGCATTCAGGCACTGATTAAGTCCGGAGACATCACCGTCAACAGTACGGTGGTGAAGCCTAAGTATTCTCTGGAGCAGCACGATCAGATTGACATCACTATTCCCGACCCTGAGCCGTATGAAGTCAAGGCGCAGGACTTACCCCTAGAGGTTCTCTATGAAGACGATGGTGTGGTAGTGTTGAATAAGGCCTCTGGAATGGTGGTTCATCCTGCAGTGGGTTCTCCTGATGGCACCGTTGTGAATGCCTTGCTGCACTATTGCCAGGGACGTTTAGCGGGAATCGGTGGAGTGGAGCGCCCAGGAATTGTGCATCGGCTTGATAAAGATACTTCAGGCTGTCTCATTGTGGCAAAACGGGACACCGCACATCAGGAGTTAGTGCGCCAGTTTGCGGATCGAGAAACGAAGAAGTTTTACCTCTGTGTTACGGAAAAGCCCTTGATGAAAGAGAAAGATACCGTTTTCACCAACATCGGAAGACATCCCGTGCATCGCCAAAAAATGGCAGTGCTCGAACCCGGAGCAGGGAAGTCCGCCATTACCGATTACTACACCCTACATACGGAGGAAGACGGCACCTCGCTCGTTCTGTGCGTGCTCCATACGGGGCGGACTCACCAAATCCGGGTCCACATGAAGCATGCTGGAGCCGCTATCTTAGGAGACCCCATTTACGCCAACATCAGTCGCCAAGTTCGATCCACAGGTCGCCTGATGCTCCATGCTTGGAGGCTTGGAGTAACACATCCACTCAATGCTACCTGGCTCCAAAGCGAAGCTTCGTTACCCGTAGAATACGAGCCTTGGATCTCGGCCTTACCCGAAGGACTTCTCGAATCCATCCGCGATGGAAGCTTTGGTTTTGAGCAACTCAATCTAGATACTCAGTAGGAGCGAGGCGATACCAGAGCCCAAAGAACGCGTCAGTGATGACATGGAAGACGAACAAAACAGTTTTCTGATCGCATTGTTGAATCAGAGATAGTCGATTCCTTGTGAAAACCCTTGCTCCGAGCGGGCGATAGAAATAAATATGGGGTATGAAAAAGATAGGGAACATCGTCTTGGTGGGATTTATGGGCACGGGGAAAACCGCTGTTGCTCGTGAAGTTTCAAAAAAGCTAGGCATTCCGACGGTCGATACAGACCAGTTGATCGTCGAGCGCGAGGGCATGAGTATTTCGCAACTCTTTGAGGAGAAAGGGGAGTCATACTTTCGCAACGTAGAGAATACCATCTTGCGTGAACTCCAAGAGGCAGATGATGAGAAAATTGCCGTTATTTCTCTAGGCGGCGGAACACCAGTTCATGAGCCGAACCGAGAACTGATCAAGCAACTGGGATATGTCGTCTGGCTAAAAACCTCTGCGGAGGTGACACATGAGCGCGTGAGTAAGAATAATTCACGTCCATTGCTGCAAGGTGAACAAGACCCACTTGGGAAAATTAAGGCTATGATGGAAGAGCGATTCCCGATTTATGCGGAGATTTCGCAGTTTAAGATCAATACCGTTGATCTTCACGTTTCTGAATTAGCAGGAGGGATTATTGATTCCGCTAGTTACTTTTTCTCTGAAGCAGAGGATAACCAACCTAAATAAGCCTGTGCCCACCGCCCGTCAGTTACGAGAAAACATTTCTTACGTAGCGGAGCAGTTAGGCTTTGGTGACAGTCGTGTAGCGGCTATTCAGGCTCCCCCCAACTTAGCCCGTTACCAAGAATGGCTCGCAGAAGGCATGTATGGAGACATGAGCTGGTTCGAGCGCAACAATGAACGACGCTCAGACCCTGCCTTGATTTTGGAGGGCGCCCAGTCGATTGTCTGCCTTGCCATGAATTATAATCCAGGCCTCGACCACCCGAACGAGCAATACCGCATCGCCAAGTATTCCTGGAACAATGATTATCACGATATGATCGAGAGTAAGCTCAAGGATCTCGATCTTGCGATGCAGGAAATGGGCGGAACACAACGCTATTACGTAGATACCGGCCCCGTGCTAGAGCGGGATTTTGCCTCCGTCGCTGGGCTAGGGTGGAATGGGAAGTCAACGGTGCAAATTCATCGGCAGCTAGGGACCTGGTTTTTTCTGGCCGAAATTATTACGACCTTAGACATCGAGCGTTCCGACCCGATTCGGAATCGATGTGGCTCCTGTACGCGCTGTATGGTGGCCTGCCCGACGCAGGCTATTACCGGCCCGCAGGAAATGGATGCCAGAAAGTGTATCTCTTACCTAACCATCGAACACAAGGGAGCGATCCCGCTAGAATACCGCAAGGCCATCGGAAATCGGATTTACGGATGCGATGAATGCCTGGAAGTGTGTCCCTGGAACAAGTTTGCCAAACTTAGCCAAGAAGCCGATTTTCATGCACGGCAGGAGGTTTTTGATAAAAGCCTGCAAGATTTCCTGGTCCTATCAGATGACGACTTCCGTGCGCTCTTTGCGAAATCTCCGATCAAGCGCATCAAACGCAACCGCTTCTTACGTAATGTCTGTGTGGCACTCGGAAATGTTGGCTCGGCGTCGGATATTCCGGCCTTGAAAAAATGTATGGGTGCCGAAGATGATCCACTCATTCTCGAGCATGCAGCGTGGGCGCTGGAGGAGATCGAAAGTCGTATTTAAGCCCTTTTCTGCTGTGATGCGCGTGGAGTTCTGTCAAAGGTTCTTGCGTGAACCCTTTTGAGGAAAAAAATGTGCGTCTGTATCGATGGTTTACCATCCTATACAATGCGCGTGCCTACTATCCGGTCTTAGCAGTGCTTTTCGTGGATTTAGGGCTGCGACTCGAGGACTATTCACGACTCAACGCACTCTGGGCGTTGACGATTCTGCTTTTGGAGATTCCCTCTGGGGCTCTTGCAGATACGATCGGGCGGAAGAAGCTGGTGGTATTTTCTGCGATCTTAATGGTGATTGAGATGGGGTTACTCATTTTCGCGCCGATTCATGGGGGATGGGTCTTGATTCTCATGTGTGTGACGAACCGGATTCTTTCGGGAGTCTCTGAAGCGGCTGCGAGCGGGGCAGATCAGGCGCTCGCTTATGATACACTTGATGCGAAAGGGAAAGCCTCGCTGTGGGAGGAGAAGGTTCTACCTGTGGTCATGCGAGCGCGTTCTGCAGGCTTTGTGGTCGCGATGTTGCTCGGGGGTGTTCTCTATGATTCTGACGCGGTGAATTCCTTGTTTGGGTTTATAGGGATTGAGACTGCATTTACTTCTGCCCAAACGATGCGACTGCCTCTCTGGATGGTCTTTATTCAGGGCGTGCTCTGTCTCATCATAGCCCTTCAGATGCAGGAAGTTGGGGAAAAGAAAACGCTAGAAAAAGGAGCTCTGCGTCACGCGGTGAAACTCACTCTAGAAACGATTAAATGGTCATTTACCACCAAAAAAGTAACCATCGTAATTTTAGGGACTATGCTTATAGACGCCTTCATCAGAAACTATGCTACAGTCACGAGTGAATATTACCGTGAGATCGAATTGCCCGCGTGGTCATGGGGATTCATGGGAGCCAGTGCAGGATTGTTAGGGATGGTCACGCCGACCTTCGCAAAGTGGCTCGATAAGCGGTTTTCACCCGCTATGGCTCTCACGGTTATCGCCTCGATTGCTTTCGTGGGATTACTTGGCGTTGGATTCACGATTCCTATTTACGGATTTCTCCCGAGCATCATTTGCATGACCACCTTTGGCCTTTTTGGCTTCATTTCTGATAATAATCTTCATAAGCTCGCGGACTCCTCGCGCCGCGCCACGATTCTCAGTGTGAAGAACATGGCCTTGAACCTTGGTTACGGCTTTGCGTCACTCGTTTTCGCCCAAGGCGTTCTGATCGCAAACCACCCTGAGGCTCTGGCCGAACAAGAGCAGTCTGGATTTGCAAAAGTGCTCTCAATTCAACCTTGGACCTTACTGGTAGGGATTTTGCTTTATTTCCTTTGGTCTAGAGCGGGGCGTAAGCCTAAAGGGCTTGTGGAATAAGTCACTTTGCTAGCGCTTCATACCTACGCAGGTACTCGTCTCTAACATCGCGATACGCTTGGGCGCCTACTCCGCCTGGGTCGTGCTCATAAATGGTGAGGCCGTGGCTAGGGGACTCGCTGATGCGAACGCTTCTTGGGACTTTTGTTTTATAGATTTCTTCAGCAAAGTATTGTTCCACTTCCGCGACGACGCTCTTCGACAGATTCGTGCGACCGTCATACATTGTCATGAGGATGCCTCCGAGCTCAAGCGCGGGATTGGAGCCTGTTTCTTTGATTTGGAAGATGACTTGGACGATCTTGGCGAGCCCCTCGAGGCCGAACCATTCGCATTGCAGTGGGATGAGGACATCGTCCGCCGCGGCGAGGGCTGAGGTCATGAGAATTCCAAGACTGGGAGGGGTATCGATAATGCAGAAGTCGTAGTCACCAGACTCTTTCAGCGGCGCCATAATGTTACGTAGTCGTAGGATTTGATCATCCTTTCCAGCGAGTTCGATTTCCACCCCGGAGAGGTCCATGTTGGCTTGGATGATATCGAGATTCTCGTAACGAGTCTTCGTGATGCACTCTCGGATGGGAGTTTGGTCGAGTAACGCCTCATAGGCACTGGGAGCGTCCTCGTCACTCGCACCTAGGCCGCTGGTGGTATTGGCTTGGGGATCAAAGTCTAATAGTAGCACTTTTTTTCCTGCGTTTGCAATCCCGACGGCGAGGTTGATCGATGTAGTCGTCTTTCCAACCCCTCCTTTTTGGTTTGCAATTGTGGTGATGTGCATAACTTGCGTTAAAATAGTGGCTAGGGTGATTTTCGCACAAGCAAATTTTTAAATTGTTTACTACTTCCACACTGGTAGGGAAGAAGCATGCTCATAGATTTTCAGGATAAAGAATTGATCGAACGCACCGGCTGGAAAGTGTGGAAGCAGGGGAAGGAGCAGTCCCGTATTTTTACCGATCTAAAAGTGACTGGGGGGATCATTTCTGGTTTGCTTAAGGAGGGGCGTAAGAAGACGCGCACCGTGGTGAAGGAGGTGGATGGTGATCTTATCCCTCAGTGTAGTTGCTCAGAGTTCTATGCTACGCATTCCTTTTGCGCGCATGCCGTCGCGCTTTTATTACAGGGGCGAGAGGCAAAATCAAATGAAACCAAACATCCGGATGCGAATTCCGCAGAGGGAAAATCTCAGCTCCATATTTCTGCTGAATTCACGGCGCCACTGCATGAGATTGCACCCAAAAAATCCTTCTCGCTGAAGCTCAAGATCGAGGAAAAAGAAGGGAATGGAGCGATGCTCATTCCGATGTTATCTGCGCTCCAAATTCCTGCCGTGCAAGGACAGCATTTAGCTCAACTCACTCAAGATAACTTAATCGATTTACTTAAGCTCCATGCACAAGCTCCATTTATTGAGAATGTGATCGGTAATACTTCCGCCGCCCGCTTCCCTCTCGCGTTTGAGAGAGAAGGGGAGACTCTAACTCTGCAGGCGCCTGTGCTCCATGATTGGCAGTGCCATCAAATCGGAGGCTTCATCCTTCTCATTCATAAAGATTCATGCGCCTACCATCTCCAAGAGCTAAATTCACTACCAGATGAAGGATTAAAGTTACTTCAATCAGAAAAAACTAAAATTACGATAAGTGAGTATTTTACGATAGTATCTAATTTGGAAAATTGGCTTGATTTATCAGGGATTGAGTCTCACCTTCAATCGCTCTTACTTGTAATAAAACCGAGCTTTTCAGTCCATCTAGAAGGCACGGTGAAGAAGGTTGTTGCGAAGGCAACGGTGAGTTATGGAGATGAATTAAAGTCCTCCCTATCACGGGAGACTAAAGGATCCTTCCAATTCTTGAAGTTTGAGTCAGAAAAAATTCACATTACGAATGCTGAACTTGAGCAAAGGGCGCTCTCGCATCTAGTAAAGGCTGGGTTCGATGCGTGTGGGAAGGATCTTATTCTAGAAGGAGAGAGAGAGGTCTTGGAGTTCCTCGCCTACACTCACCCTATATTACTGAATGAAGAATGGGCAATTACGATGATGGGTAGTTTTCGAGCACTCGCGTATAATACGACTGTTCTTTCGTTGCGCTTACAGATTGATCCCTACAGTCAGCAGGATGAGTTTGCCAGCGTGCAATACTCGTTTGAAACCTCAGAGGGAAAAGGAATGAAGTCTACTGATGTGCAACGCCTCATGCAATCTGGCCAGCAGAGCTTTAAGCTCAAAGGAGGACGAGTGGCGCTGTTGTCACGCAAGGAATTTGAGCTCATCTCTGAGGCGATTCGGGATTGTGAGGCGAGCCAAAGCGTTGGGAAATATCTCATTCCCACGAGCGAGGTTCAGTATTTATTGGAGCTCGGAATTCGGATCAAAGGCGAATTCAAACCGCCCGCGGAAGCTGTTCCTGAGGTCAATAGTAATACGCTTTCTTGTTACGAGATGCTGCGTGATTATCAAAAGGAAGGGGTGCAATGGTTACTCTCTCGATTACAGAACTCTCAATGCGCCTTACTGGCCGATGACATGGGCTTGGGGAAAACAATCCAGACGATTGCCGTAATCGAAGCCTTAGCGATGAATGCTCAGACACTCATCGTTTGTCCTGCATCGCTCATTCCGAACTGGCGAACGGAGCTAGCGAAATGGTTGCCGAGCTACAACCCCGAACATCTACAAATCATGAGTTATCAGAAATACCTCCGCGATGCAGAAGCGCAGAAGAATGTTTCCTATGAACTCTGTATCCTGGATGAGGCCAGCATGATCAAGAACCCCGAAACAAAGCTCTCGCAAGCGCTCTGCCAGCAACCAGCTCGTTACAAACTCGCACTTACGGGAACACCATTAGAGAATACAGCAGGGGATCTCTGGTCGATTTTTCGCTTCCTGTCACCGCATTATCTTGGGAAAAAGGCGCAGTTTCGCGAACGCTTCGTGAAGCCCCTAGAGAAAGCTGGATATACGGCCGAGCTCACCAGTAAGCGTCTGCGCGCTAAGCTAAACCCAATGGTGCTCCGACGCACAAAACAAAACGTGCTCACAGAGCTGCCACCGAAAACTTATCGCATCGATTACTGCGCTCCGAACGCTGAACAAATCAAGGAGTTTGATCGTATTAGAAAGGAATATGAGGAGCTTAGAGAACAGGATGACGTGACTCAAATTCAGATTCTCACAAGTATACTTAGGATGCGGCAGGTTGCGAACGACCCAAAGCTACTCTCTAATAACTTCACACAATACGCTCCTAAAGTAAGTCGACTCCTGCAAATTCTCGAGCAGGCGAAAGCCCTCAATAAGAAAGTGCTCGTGTTCAGTCAGTTCGCGCAAATGCTAGACATTCTCCAGGATCAGCTCCAAGAACACGGCCATCTCTGTAGTAAACTCATTGGCTCAACTCGTGACCGCGAACAACAGGTTCAGAATTTCCGAGAAACTAACAATGTCTTCTTAATTAGTCTGAAAGCTGGTGGTTACGGATTGAACCTCACCGAAGCCAGCATCGTCGTGCATTTTGATCCTTGGTGGAATCCGGCCGTCGAGAATCAAGCGACAGATCGGGCTTACCGCATGGGACAATCTGAACCTGTAACGGTCATAAAGCTGATCACAGAGAATTCAATCGACGAACGCATCCTGAAACTACAACAGCAGAAACAGAGCCTCTACAGCACCACGATTGATGAGAGCACGCAGAATACTGCAGGTATTACGAGCTCTGAACTAAAACAACTCCTTGAATCTCCTTAAGCATAATTTGTAATCACTATTCCCTAGTAGTATAAAAGCCTATATTAATAACTTCCTACAATATATGTAATGCGTATTTGAATGACGATGAAACTACATGCAACTCATTTCATAATAATTACAATCGACTCACCTCCTCCAAAAATGCTGATGATGAAAAACGGGCAAAAAGAGCTTAAGCATACGGAGCGTAGAGATTTCTGACCCTCCAATGCGACCTCGCATCCTCAAAAAAACTTCTACCCAGTCTGAAAAATCGCTTTCCTTCTTCTATGGGGATAGGTTCAGTAAATAACGACTCAAATGAAGATGAACAAAGTATTGACGATAGTATCGGGTCTCATTGCGATATTTACATGTGCTTTAGTAGGAAAATTATGGAGTGATTTTAAGTTTAATCCTGTTTTTCTCTCAACTTTTTATCCTTACTATTTCTTTCTAAGGAAGCTTTTGAAATACTTAAAGGGGGGCGTTGCATGGAATCGAATAAGTAAATTAAGAAATTAGATTAGCTATGAGACAGGTTTGCTAAGTCATTGATCGCATCTGGAGTGCCCCTGTTCTTTGAGCCAAAGCTAATGAGAGTTTGTTAGGGGTTATTTGTCGTTGTTGTTCGGAGAGGAGGGCGTAGCCCGCAACGGAGAAGAACAACGACTGGAGAACTCTGCTGGGGTTAAATCCTTCAGC
>CALKLP010000133.1 GCA_937991965.1 uncultured Verrucomicrobiales bacterium | reverse complement strand
GCACGGTTCCGATGAGTAGAACCGGTGGTGGTGAGAACCATTTGGCTTATCACCTGTCAGCGTTACTTGCTCTTCATTTGTTTGCGGTTAAGAACAATCGGCCTATCCCGCGATTCCTAATGATCGATCAACCGACCCAAGTCTATTTCCCGTCAGAAGAAGTGTATCAAGATGCCGATGGTTCGATTCAGAAGACAGAGTCTGATGCTGATCTAGATGCCGTCCGGCGGTTGTTTGAACTACTGCTCAAATTTACTCAGGAAGATGCTCCGGGTTTCCAATTGATAGTTACGGAGCACGCGAACCTTCGCGAGAAGTGGTTTCAGGAATCTCTCGTGGAGCAACCATGGACTAAGCCCCCAGCTTTGGTTCCTGAAGAATGGAGTCATTAATGCGGTTTATTTTTACTCGGAAATTACCATGAAAGATTTAGTTGAAGGTATTGCAAAAAGTGGTATTCCTCTTGTCATTCAGGATCTTTATAAAGACTTAATTCAGCCGGGAGCAAAGGAGTTAGGAAAGGCATTGGGCACTGCATTAGCTTCTACGAATACGCTTTTGCTGCCAGTAAGTTATGTGAATAAATCTTGCTATATCAAGTTTCAGAAGCGATTAAGGAAGTTAGATGACCAATTGAAGCTAGAAAACCAAAGTGAAATTTGTAGTGTTCCAAATGAAATTGGTGTGCCAGCTTTGGAAAAATTGTTTTATATTACGAGCGATGAGCTAGCAGATTTATACATTAATCTGTTAAAGCGAGCTTCCATGAGTGACGAAGCGAATTTAGCTCATCCTAACTTTGTAAACGTCTTGTCATCGCTTTCGCCGGATGAAGCAAGAATAATTGATTCGCTCCGAGGAAATCCTATTTCATTCATTTCGTTAGGCTATGAAATATCAGAAGAACGAATCAAGGGTTATTCAACTAATGTAATTGAACGTACTAATCGAATACATACTGATTTGCCCGAAAAAATTGACTTAATATTTCCTCAGAATTTCCATATTTATAATATCAACATGTTTTCGCTTGGGTTGGTAGATTCAATGAGTTACGTTCACGAAGCTAGCGAAGAGCATATTGCTATAGAGAAAAAATACTCTTCAATAGTGAACGCACACAGATTATCTAAATCTAGTACAGCCAAGTTCGATAGTCCCAGTAAGGCGATCGTTGAGTATGGCAATGTTAGGTTTACCGAATTTGGAAAGATGTTCATTGACGCTTGTTGCAAAGTAAAGGCATAAATTGCTGCATGCGAAACTTGCCAGCTATCTCCCAGCTCTGCCGCTCCTGTCAATCGCCGTCAAGTTCGCGTGAGCTAGGTGTTAGACCTATTCTATAAATACAGCGATTCATTATGAACAAACCAAATAGTTCTTTGGAAGTTAGCCGAGCTCAAGAGATCGCACGTCTCGGCATTGGACTTCCGGAAGACGTAAGATTAACTCTTAAAAATATTTTCACTGATTGCAACCGAGCAGTATCGCGTCAAATTTCAATTTTCCCAAATACACATGAAGAAACATTGGATCAGCTCCTAATCACTCATCTTGCCCAAATGCAAGGTCCTATCAAGTTCGAATCAGGATGGATAATGCGGTTCGACGCACATTTCATTGGAGGAGGGCGACATTTTAGAACGTGGGAGGTAGCAGATATTGGTTTAATGGTGGTATTTCGAAGGCATGGGAAAATAGTGCGTAGCAAACTCGTTTTTCTCCAATCAAAAAGACTATATGCGAGCACTCAGAAGTTCAAATCTACTGATCCTTACTACAGAATGGGTATGGGGCGATTACTCGTAACAGATGAAGAACATCAAGAACTTATCGAAAAGAAAACGATTAGCTTCTCTGAAAGCTCCAGATTTAAAGCCATTAAGAGAGAAGACAATCAACATAATGCTATGGAGGGATTTTCAAAAGCGCATGATGTTGAGTTGTTCTACCTCTTCTATAATCCGGTTGAGTTGCCTTGGTCAGTGAATTCTCCAGTCGAAGGAATTCCGGAAATAAAACATAACCAAGTAGGATGTCGCGTAGTTCCTAAAGATATTTTAAATATTGGTTTAGAGGCAAAGCCTAAGAATTACTCTCCTACCTATGCAGATGTTGAATCGACTACAACTGGTCAACTCGAAGGAAGCGACACTGTTGCTGGGTGGAGGCTAGAGTATTTTGTCAATGATCTATTCATTGCATGTAAAAAAGGGAAAATCGACGATTCGCCCAATTTTGAAGTGCTATTGAGTTTGATGAGTCAGAAATCAAGCCCAATATCATCAGCAATATCGATCTCATTTGATCTTGATGCGTAAAATAGTTTGAACAAACGCCTACGTTGAGCGGTTCAAAGGAGTGCTCGAAGCTGGCTACGGTCAATCACACTGCGCTACTCTAGAGAATCCATCGACCTCGCACTGTGCCATTCAGCCCACACCTTCAGTTTCAGCGTTAGCAGCACTACCAAGCGAAGGCCGCAAACGCTCCAGCGCCTCTTCCGAATACCCCAACTCTCGCGCAACAGCATCGTTGTGCTCGCCGACTTGTGGGAGGTCGCGATAGAGGCCGAGGCGGGTGCCGCCGTATTCAAACGGGAGTGTTGGAACCTGCGTCCGTACGCCGTTGCTCAGGGTGACTTCGACCGTCGCACCCGTGTGGTTTACATGTGGGTCGTCGAAAAGCTGGTCCGGTCGTAGGATAGGCGCGAAGGGCAGGCCGACGCGTTCGCAGATCGTGGTGACTTGTGACAGGTCTTGCGCTGCGAACATTTCGCGTAGGCGCGGCATGAACGCATCTCGGCGCGCCACCCGTTGCACGTTGGTCTTAAGTTCTGCGTCCTGAAGCAGATCGTCTAGGCCGAAGGCGTTGCAGAATTGAATCCACTGCTTGTCGCTGACCACGCCCACAAAAATCTGTTCACTGTCTGCTGTCTCGAAAACGTCGTAGACCGCCCAAGCAGATACACGCTCGGGCATCGGCACCGCGGGAACTCCGGTTTGGCGGTACTGCACCATGTGTTGCGCGACGAGGAACAGGTTGTTCTCGAACAAACCCGAACGCACGAAGGTGCCTTTGCCGGTGTGCTGGCGTTCCCACAGCGCGGCCTGAATCGCAATGACGCCG
>CALKLP010000132.1 GCA_937991965.1 uncultured Verrucomicrobiales bacterium | reverse complement strand
GACAAACCACCCAAGGAAGTATTTTACGCCAAATATAACGAACTTTTGAATACCCACAAATACAAAGTGTTTCGTGAACAGAGAAATAAAAAACTTACAGAATCGGATTTTATGATGTTATCCGATTATCCCAAAGAAGATCTGGAAGAATGGAAAGTGTACCGTCAAGCCCTTAGGGACTTACCCTCGGTAACCGAGGATCCGGAAAATCCTAACTGGCCTACTCCACCCAATGCATAAAAACCTCTGTAAATAGTAGATGACCGGTGCACTTTTTCACGTGGATACATCAAATAGTAATGTTAATGTCACAGGTAACCTAAATGTTACTGGTGACACTCGTATCACGGGAAACTTATATAGAACTCAATACAGACCAGGTGAAATTATTGAAGAACTAAGCTCGATTTGCGATGGATCACAGATAGAGCTTACTTCTGGTACATATACCGTACAAAACGTGACAGCTACACAAGACGGAAATACTACACACACCGCGGTAACGGGAAGTACGATCGCGTACACTCCACCACCTGGTACAAAGAGAGTGTATTATCGTTTTTCGTACCAATGGGACAACACAGAAAACTCAGGTATATCGCATCACCAAATGCAAGTTGATGGAACTGTTATAAGGGATTCGATGCATACAATCGCTTCAAACTATGCATCGACCAATTGGCATCATGCATTGTTTCCTGTGTTTATTGAATATACGATTGACTGTAACGCTTCATCAACTAATGCAGCAGCTGGAAAATTTACCTCGTGGACCACTCCAAAAACGTTAAGAATTACGTATAGAGAATACAATGGATCATACGAATCCAGATTACACTTTAATGAATGGTGGAATGGTACTAGCGGTGGGGCGGCGACGCCAGTGAGACCCCACTTAACAATACGAGCGATAGCATAAATAATTATTCTCTACCCTTATATTAATTATGGCAACCCATACTTTAAACTTTCCAGGTGCCAATCTAAATGCCGCTGAAATTACAGTTGACACTGCTACAATTGGTAACATCATCGGTGGTTTTACTGTTGGCACTAACCAGCTGATAGTTGATGGCATAACAGGTGCGGTGACTGCAAGTGGTTCAGTGACCCTAACCGATACAACCTCAGCTACATCATCAACTACAGGTGCCCTAAAGGTTGCAGGTGGTATCAGCACCCAAGAAAACTTGAACGTTGCAGGTGATATCAACTTAACAGGAAATGTCGTAGGAGATCTTCGTGTGACCCGGGGTCTCATTACAAATACTGGTGGAGTCACGAAGAAGACGTATTCGTATACAGGCACTCTTACAAATACACAAACCATAGCTGACTCCACAATTAAAATTACATTCAGTAATCACGTTTTCCGCGCTAAAGTTGTAGCACATCTTGTGGAAGGCACTGGAGAAAATTTAAGCACAATTGCATTTGATTGCGCTGGTGGTAAATGGGATGGCACAACACCTTCTAATAATATATCTAAAGGACCGGTAAGTGTTATAGGTGCTTCAAGTTCTAATCCTTGGAATTCTACATTGACTCGCACAGCAACAACCGTAGCATTTGCTCCAACATTAAATATGGCAGCGGATGGGGCATACAACGTTTTTATTGAGTATATATCTCAAAATAGTTCAGGTGTTGTGATAAATGTGATTGAAGGATCCACCACCGAAATCACTTTCGGTTACTAAATCTCTTTTAGAAGCGCACCAAACTGCTAAGATAATTGTGTAGCATTTATATATATGGCGGAGACGAATATTCAAGTCTTTCCAGGAGACGTTGAAGTCGCTTCTACCTTTACCACGAGTAATGTCAACTTCACAGGTTCAATCTTTAAAAATGGTGTCACATACATAGCTAGTCCATGGGAAATGACTGATGACCACCTCACGTATACCGCAGGTAATGTCGCCATCGGCACAACCGATACTTCGCATGCAAACCTCACCGTCGGTGGAAGAATGCGGTTAACCAGCAATGATGATTCGAATGTTGGAGTGAATATGAGTATGCTTCGCTTAGACTTCAGTGAAACGGATCTAATACAAAATCTTACCGCGAACGATGCGGCGGAGGGGGACTTCTTCGGTAATAGCGTGGCTATCTACGGCAACACGCTGGTGGTCGGTGCCGCGTCGGTGGCGAGGGAATTTTCAGACGTCGGTGCTGCTTACGTGTTCACGCGCGACACGCCCGATAACCTCAGCTCCCCCTGGTCGCAGAGTGCCAAGCTGACACCGGACGAATACGCAATAGGTTTCACGCGCTTCGGTCATGGAGTGAAGATCGAAGGCGACATGATTGCGGTGTCGGCACCTAATTGGAACGGTCGGACCGGTCGTATATACATATTCATTCGCGCGTCACCCGGTGTCTGGATACAGGTCGCCGCCTTCACCCACGTCTCGAACCCCCGCGCAGTCTATTATAGCATGGCGTACTTCGGTGAGAGCTTTTCACTCTCCGGTGACACGATGGTTGTAGGTGCCCCCATTACCAGGATAGGAGATGAGGATGGCGCCGGGGATATCGCCGCATCTGAGGTGGGCGCCGCTTACGTGTTCACGCGCGACGTAGCCGGCCTCCCCAGCTCCACCTGGTCCCAGGTTCACATATTCGACAACCCACGCATAGTAGGTGATATCGGAGAGGTGGAGGAACTCTCTCCTAACTTTTTCGGTCACAGCGTCTCAGTTGATGGTGATACGGCGGTGATTTCGACGTTGGGGAATAACTACATGATCTTCTACCTGCCCGCCTCCCCCCCGGAGACGTACGTGTACACACGCGATACGCCCGGTGACCTAACCTCTAGCTGGTCATTGGTTGACACCCTGATAGCGAATGACGACGGCGCGCAGGTTGGAAGTTTTGGCTGGAGCGTATCGGTCTCCGGTGACACGGTGCTGGTCGGGGCGATTAATGAGAACAGTGGAAGAGGTGCTGTGTATGTGTACACACGCGACACGGCCGGTGACCTAACCTCCACATGGACGCAGACTAACAAGCTGGTAGCGAGTGACCGCGATGTGAATGACCGATTCGGCTACTACATCTCGGAAACATCCAATGAGACGATTGCGATCACTAACAACGTCGGAAACGTGTACATTTTCGGTCGTCTCACGTCCGGTGACGACACCAGCTGGTCACAGCTTGACAAGGTGACCGTGGGTAGCGATGGATTCGGGAGCTTCGCTGCATCAATCGACCCACTCAACTACAATGTGTTGGCGGTTGGGACGCCTCTGAACGACGACGAAGCAGACGACGCCGGGGCGGTGCGGGTGATATCTAAGGGTCCTAAACTTGCATTGAGTTCTAGTATCATCGCCAATGGCACGTTCCTTTCCTTCACTGGTCAACACTTGTGTTTTCCCGAGGGTCTGATAGAACCAGGTCTTATCGTATCTGCGAACAAGAATAAGTTTATGAATTTAAATGGACCTTTGACTACAGGTTTTAATGCTATAAAATCTTCAGAATCTCTCCCGATTGTATCTCTATCTAACGTGGTGAATGACCCTACCGTTTTTGGTGTTGTGGATGGAGTTGAGAAGGTCGGGCGAGAGAGATGGCGGGGGAGTGGATGTGTGGTAAAGAGTGATAAAGAATGGGGTGATAATAGAGTAATAGTTAATTCTTTGGGAGAAGGTGCGATGTGGGTTGTAAATACGAATGGAAATCTATTGTCGGGTGATTATATAACGACTTCTAACATAAGTGGTTACGGGCATAAACAAGATGATGATATCCTTCACTCGTATACGGTGGCTAAAATAACTATGGATTGTGATTTTAGTCCAGAAGATATACCCATCCAAGTCATCAAAAAGGATGAAAATGGTGCTAATATTCTTGACGAATATGACCGTCTTCAATGGGAAG
>CALKLP010000131.1 GCA_937991965.1 uncultured Verrucomicrobiales bacterium | reverse complement strand
CCCATATCAGTCAAGCTGAAAGTAGAGCGATTAGCTTGCGTGATGCAGCGCTGGATCAACTGGAAAAGTCACTGGCTGTAAAGCCTACAGCGAGTCCAGCCGTTGAGGTAAAACCTGCGATTAAACCACGTCGAATTATCGCTCCGGGTAAGCTCGTCAAAACAACTTATCTGGAATCCCAAGCGGATGTCGATGCATTTATCGACGAGCTACGCACTGAATTGACGGACGCTCTGTCCAAGAATGAACGCATTGAAATCCGCTAGGACGGACTATAAAACTGATGGATCAAAGCAAGCTCAAGAAGTATGCACCGCAGGCCCGGCTGGATTTTATTGCAGCGGTGACGGAACGCGCTGCGTTCTATGGATTGACCGATAAGGGCATAGAGCCAATCCTATCCAAGGGTGATGTCATCATCATTGGGCAAGAAGCATTCCCTAGTGATGTGGCCGTTAAGCGTAAACAATTGGAGGAACGAATTGAGCGTGATGGATTTCAGCAAACCATGGAGGCCATGGCGTATTCCTGGTTCAACCGCTTTGCTGCAATTCGTTATATGGAATTGCATGGCTTCTTGGATCACGGCTATCGCGTACTGAGCCATCCAGAGGAACTGGAACAGCCTGAGATTCTTGAACATGCTGCCGATCTGGAACTGTCAGGACTTGATCGCGATAAAGTTGTGGACTTAAAGCTTAAAGGCAATAAGGACGAGGAACTCTATCGACTATTGCTGATAGCGCAATGCAACGCTCTACATAAAGCAATGCCGTTTCTTTTCGAAGAAATTGGTAATGCGACTGAATTACTGCTTCCTGCCAATTTACTGCACACGGACTCGCTGGTGAGGCAGCTGGTCGAGAGCATTGATGAAAGTGCGTGGGATGAGATAGAGATCATTGGCTGGCTGTATCAGTTTTATATTTCTGAGAAGAAGGATCAAGTCATCGGCAAGGTGGTGAAGTCGGAGGATATTCCGGCAGCGACTCAGTTATTTACACCCAATTGGATTGTGAAGTACATGGTGCAGAATTCTCTGGGCGCGCAGTGGCTTGCGACCTATCCGGAATCAAAACTGAAGGGGCAGATGGAGTACTACATCGAGCCTGCCGAGCAGACCGATGAGGTCAACGCGCAACTCGCAGCAATTACACCCAGTCAGCTCAACCCCGAGGAGCTGACTCTTCTCGACCCGGCCAGTGGATCTGGACATATTCTTGTCGAGGCCTATGAGCTTTTCAAGGCTATCTATTTGGAACGTGGTTATCGACAAAGAGACATTACGCAACTGATTCTCGAGAAGAACCTCTTCGGTCTCGACATCGACAATAGGGCGGCGCAGTTAACTGGTTTTGCGCTGATGATGAAGGGGCGGGCGGATGATCAGCGGCTGTTTAAGCGGGGGGTGAAGCTCAACGTGATGGCGCTGGTAGACAGCCCAGACTTTGAAGCCGAGCGGCTGGCTCAAGGGGTGGACCTCGCGGACTACGGATTACAGTCGGAGGACCTCGCGGAGCTGAAACGGCTGTTTGAGCATGCGACGACGTTTGGATCCTTGATTCAGGCGCCTGAGGAGTTGGCGAATAAGTTGCCAGCGTTGAAGAAGCTGAGTGAGGCGACTAGCAAGGATCTATTTGTGTCGGATGCACTCGGGTTGTTGCGGCCGTTGGTGCGGCAGGCGGAGTTGCTAACTGCACAATTCGATGCCGTGGTGGCGAATCCGCCGTATATGGGTGAGAAGGGTATGAATAGCTCTCTGAGGCTTTTTACCAGGGCCAGTTTTCCAGGTGCTAAGAGTGACCTATTTGCTTGTTTCATAGAACGCAGTTACGCCCTTGCGAAAGAGACCGGTAATAGCTCGATGCTCACCATGCAGAGCTGGATGTTTCTAGCATCGTTCGAAAAAATGCGAAAGAGAATGCTGCAAGAGAAAACCATCGGGACGATGACTCAAATTGGATACAACAGCTTTCCATCGATGAACTCAAAGGTGGCTCAAGCGACGGTTTTCTCATTGATGAGCGGCCGAATCGACAACTACCAAGGATCATTCATTAATTTAAATTCTGCGCCACAAGCTGCTGACAAAGCATCTGTATTTTTGGCGCGAGACCCAGCTAACTTGTTTTTAGTTGCCACGGAGGATTTCAAGAACATTCCCGGCAGCCCAATTGCATATTGGTGCCCTCCGTGCCTTCTACGTGTATTTCAATCCAGCACCACGTTTGATGATATGGCGCCTCCTAGAATCGGAATGATGACTTCAAATAATGAACGCTTTCTTCGAAGTTGGCAGGAGGTGTCAATTCCAAAGATTGGTTTTGCCTACAATAATATCGAACAAGCTTCTGACTCCGAGACAAAGTGGTTCCCGTATAAGAAAGGGGGCGTATTTAGAAAGTGGTACGGCAACAATGAATTAGTCGTCAATTGGCAGCACGGTGGCGCAGAGATCATTGCCAATGGAATGACGAGCTTCAGAGGAAAAGGCTTCTATTTCAGAGAAGGAATCTCATGGTCGTTCGTTTCGTCACTTGCCTTCTCTTGTAGATTTACTCCACCAGGCTTTATTTTCGATATCCAAGGCTCTTCTTCCTTTCCGACTCAACAAGATCAAGGGCTTGTAATTTGTCTCTTAAACTCGGAGGTAGGTGAATTCATTCTGAAACTCTTAAATCCCACGTTGTCATATCAGAGTGGCGACATTCGGCGCATTCCAGTTGTTTCAACACTTATGGGACACCGCAGTGAGCTGAACCATACGTGCGCGAGACAAGTCAAAGCTGGCGAACATGACTGGAACGCCTACGAACGCTCTTGGGATTTCCAATCCTTTCCCATCCTGACGGCCTTCACCGACCCCGCGCACACCCTCGAATCCAGCTACTCCGCATGGGTCACCCAAAACAAAGGCGGCATCGCCGAGATGAAGCGCCTTGAAGAGGAAAACAACCGCCTCTTCATCGACGCCTACGGCTTGGCGGACGAGCTCACTCCCGACGCCCCCATCGAGCAGATCACACTCACGGTGAACCCCGCTTATCGGTACGGCAGCAGGCTCACCGAAGAAGAACTGTGGACCCGCTTCCGCCAAGATACGATGGAGGAACTGGTGTCCTACGTCATTGGCTGCATGATGGGCCGTTACAGTCTAGACGAACCGGGTCTCATCTATGCCCACAGCGGGAACGAGGGCTTCGACCCCAGCCGCTACACCTCCTTCCCTGCAGATGATGACGGAATTATCCCGCTTACCGAAACTGAATGGTTCGACGACGATGCCGCCAACCGCCTAGTCACGTTCATATCGGTAGCCTGGGATTCGGCCAATCTGGAAGAGAATCTTAAGTTTCTAGCAAGCAACCTCTCTCCCAAGAAGAGCGAATCAAGCCGAGAGACGGTTCGCCGTTACCTTTGCGATAAGTTCTTCAAGGATCATCTGCAAACCTACAAGAATCGTCCTATTTATTGGTTGTTCTCTAGTGGTAGGCAAAAGGCCTTTCAGTGCGTGGTTTATCTGCATCGGTACAATGAAGGCACGCTTGCTCGAGTGCGCACAGAGTATGTCGTGCCACTGCAAGGGATGATGGCGTCACGTGTTCGTCAATTGGAAGGTGACATCACCGCTGCTGATTCAACTGTTCATCGCAAGAGATTGGAAAAAGAGCGATCTACCTTGGTTAAGCAACAGACGGAGCTTCAACAGTATGACGAGAAGCTAAGGCACTTCGCTGACCAGCGTATACCCCTAGATCTGGATGATGGCGTCAAGGTTAACTATGGCAAGTTCAGCAGTTTGTTGGCTGAGGTTAAAAAGGTCACAGGGAAGAATCCAGACTGATGGACGTAGCGAAAATCAACGATGCGCTAAGCAAGGTCTTCAATGAAGCAAACACTCGCATAGTTTTCTGGAATGATCCAGACGGCGAGTTTATGGACACAGTGCCATCTATCTCGCTGGAAGGCGTCAGTGTTCTGCAATTGGATTCAGTGGGTGCACTAGAAGCAAAAATCCGAGTTGAGCAAGACGAACCTACTGGACGATTTCTACTCTATTCATCTAACGAGGAACCGGAGTATGAAGACGACTGGTTGCTGGACATTCGCTTATACAGCCGCAGTTTTCGGGCCGACCGTGTGTCGATCATTCTCCAGGAGCTGGGCCTCACTCAACAATCCC
>CALKLP010000130.1 GCA_937991965.1 uncultured Verrucomicrobiales bacterium | reverse complement strand
TATCATGTACACTACACTCGTCCAATATCATGTACACTACACTCGTCCAATATCATGTACACTACACTCGTCCAATATCATGTACACTACACTCGTCCAATATCATGTACACTACACTCGTCCAATATCAGTACACTACACTCGTCCAATATCATGTACACTACACTCGTCCAATATCATGTACAGTACACTCGGCCAATATCAGAACAGCTCACCAACACCTTCGTGTATCAATATTTTCAAATACCAGCTGAACTTTGAATAAGGTATTACCCTACCCGCGGTGACAGGGTGTCCCTCTTCTCCCTCGCCTTCAGTACAACCGCGCGGGTAGGGTTCAGTATTGTCACTGGGTTGTCAGCTCTTCATGCCCGTCGAATACCTCGTGCGCTTTCCACTAGTCCGTGGTTCTCTTGCAAGAAAATCTGCTACCGATATCCCTTTGTGCCTTCACTTCCATAATATGACCTCCACCGTTGCCCTCGTGGACGTTGACAATGTCTGTGATTGGTTTTGGCTAGCCTTGTGTTGGTGACACTGCGCGACGTCGTGCATCGAGCCGCATTTTCTATTAAGCAAGACATCACCAACTGCCCGCACACTTATCAGGTTAGCTCCAGGGATGTGAATCCGTGACAAACAATGGCCGAGGCCATGTTTCGTGCTGCTGTTGGTCTGGCAAGCAACTCCAGAGCTCTCAACACCGCGAACAGCTGCTTTCTACCTAGCGTCAGACCAGTGTTTATCACAATCAGCAGTCGTGACCATTGTCTGCCTCCAAGATGAAAGAATGCCACATATTGCCTCTTCGCATCGAACACCATCACGTCGTAAGTCACTAGTTTTCCTTACCGGCAGCACACCACCGTACAATGACAACCCATCGGCGCCAGGATTTTCCAATCCCCCAGGTTCGCTGGTAATGTAGTCTAAGCTCTGCCTTCTGTTAGGTTCGCTTGTGTGCTGCCAAAGCTGTCCCCACACAACTCCAAAAAAAAAAAAAATGCGGGTGCTGTAGTCAATTGATTTATAGCTGGAAGCAAAATACTTCACAATTGAGAATAAAATACTGATTATATGGTCGAGAAAAAAAAGAATTTCACAGCAATATCCGACTAACGGCCAAGACTACAACGAGGGGGGCACCCCTCTTTTCACCACCGGATTTGAGCACCACTCGCACGATTGACTCCGCAACCTTACCGAAACAAAGACGCTAGGCCTTTTATATTGGCACAGCTCTAAAAGCCTACCATTCCATTGCGCGGGGTACAAGTCGCGAAAGTATAACAGCATGAGAGATTGAGATAGCACATGAACAGGGGGTCGATCGCGCAAGTGATCCCGAGACACTGCAAAAAACATGCCCCAAAAGTAACCCACCAGCCGTAGGCTGGTTGTAACGGTCGTGTCCACACTGAGATCATCCACTCACAGCTCGATCAGATATTCTCCGGTTCCGTCGAAGAGGCCCTCCGGAAGAGAGGTAAACTTGTTGTCGTCCAAGTACCTGCGATATCAACCGCGGTAAACGCGCTATCACGTCGGTTCCTTCTATTGTCCTAGCCATTCGGGAACAGGCACCCCACGATAAGGGCTCGGCATATTTCAAGACTGTTTTTAGCTACCATCCATCCTGAGGAGTCTGATATATCACCCAAAACATGGCTTCGAAGACATTCCCCAGTGCAACCCGACCATCATTTTCTGCGCTGGTCCCGAAACAAATTTACTCGTAAACTTGTCATACTGATCGATAGTCGTACACACGTCAGGACCTCAACAGGTGTGACCGCAACCCCTGCCTTGGAGAGAGTTGCAACGTCTAAAACGAAAAATCACAACATTCCTTGCTGTTGCAAAACCGAACCACACGACATAGCCCGGGTGGCTGGGGTAGAGAGGCTTATCCTACATGCAAAGAAATCGCCGTTCCGAGAGGTCATCATGGCTGCGTCATGAGAGATCGTAGCTCGGCGCCCCGCGCGGGAGTCTTCCCCCTAGTCCTGCACGATCTTACGCATTGGTGTTGTTCTTGTTTGCCACATCAAACGGTCATGGAATGGTGATCTACGCCGCGTAAAGCGATCAGCCAAACTCATTTTTGCATTGAGTTACAGGTTCACTTTGGGGAAAAAATCGAACCCGGCAGGGGGAAAAGGGGGGTACCCCTCCCACCGTCGGAATTGCTAAGTTTTTCGGGTTATCTATGAATGATTTTTCTGGAAGGTTTTGTAGAGGGTGCATGCATTTGCATTACTGCCACAGTGTGACGCAAGCACAGGGCATTCGCCCGGGGCTATGAGGCCTGGGAACCCTTAGGGAACACCAGGAACAAGAACGTGAATCGGCCCTCGGCTACCTGACACAGACAACGGGGGTGTACTCCTACAACCTTTTGAATGGGAGGCGGACTCCACGCCTTCAACTAGCGATGGGGAGGAGGGTTCTTTCCAGGAGGATTGGCTACATACTACAGTGTTAATCTCGCCACACGAGAGGTTCGGGGTGGAGCAATGAGGTTTCTTCATGTATTGGGGTTAAGGCTGTTGGAGTATAGCAGTGTTTCATATTCTCAGACCTGCATGGGAAACCGCAACCTAGAATGGATACAAAATAGAACTTGAGTACAAGGTATTAGAAAAGTGAAGATTTGAGGCGGTCTCCCGCAGGGCAGGGAACGCTAGAACGCAATTGATTTTCGACAGTCGTTTTCCAACAACAGTTCAAATTTCAAGCTCCAGTAAGAAACTCCTTATTGGATTGAAGGGCGGCTAAGGTAGCTGGTCGAATGTGCGCTACAGCAATTTGCATCAAATGTTTGTCATTCCTGTTGGCTACACATCTATACATTCACCATTATAGTCATTGGCAAAGATGGCTGCTCCTTCGTGTGGCAACGTTCTCGCACGTTGTCATGTCGTATTCACCGCTTAGTCGTCATTCGGTTGAATATCGACGAGAAGCCGTTACTACTACTACTACTACTACTACTACTACTACTACTGCTACTACTACTACTACTACTACTACTACTACTACTGCTACTACTA
>CALKLP010000129.1 GCA_937991965.1 uncultured Verrucomicrobiales bacterium | reverse complement strand
GGCTCCAGCACCTTTGTGTGACCACGGACTCTAGATGTTTGACAAGAGTTAATGTGAGAAAACAACAACAACTGTATATTTTTATAATATATACATATATATGTACAGCATGTGTATACCTGCCCGGAACTTCTGGAAGTTATGTACGCCCGTGGCGCAAAGCCCGGAAGTTCTGGATGTTTTGTAAGACTTCCATACCCGTACCCGGAACGTCTGGAGCTTATGTAAGACTTTCATACCCGTACCCGGAACATCTGTCTCTTCTGTATGACTCATGCCACAATACCAGAGGTAAGGGTACAGAATAATTTGTATATGCCCGGAACTTCTGTGAGCTATGTCTGCCTACAGTACACCCAAATTTTGGAAGTTCTGTAACACTTCCATACCAGTACCCGAAATTTCTGTAAATTCTGTAAGACCCCCATAACGTCACCTGTAATCCACAAACCCTACAAAACTTAAGCGTGGCATCTCCGTCATAGCATCATTCCTCGTGCCGAGCAGTCATTCAACGTAGTTTAAAGAAAATCACAGTATAATAATAGCAGTATAATACCAGTAAAATACCAGTATACTACCAGTATAATACCAGTGAACTACAACGAAAGCTCAAGGCCGCAAAGTTAAAGGAGCAGGGGAGTCACTAGCGCGAGTAAACGTGAGAAACTGTAACGCCTTTCAAAACCACAGTGACCCCTCTAACGCACCTTTGGTCACCCGCACCATTTGAATATTATTGTAGTTGATTTTATTGACGCGTGCTACGATAAAGCTGGCGCATGGTTTTGCTCTCCGACACAAGGCTTCTCCTCCACGTTCAACTGACGAAATACCAACGACCCTATGAGTCCCAGTTTTGATGTTGGCACAGCTGTTTCTCCGTATTCTCAGGCGATGGGATTGTTCGCCATGCTTGAACGTATAGTCTACCGCATAGTTCAGAGTCCATGTTTGGATTTGTTTGAATGAGACTCATGGAACTGCTGAAATGAAAACCTCCGAAAAATACAAGTTCACCTCAACGGCAGCGTTCAATACTTACTTGGGGCTATGCCGTGAGCACCAGGGCATCATTTGTGCCTAGTGTATTTCCAAAACTACATTCTGCCTTCCACATCCAAGCGCTTCTTGAAGAGGTATATATCTGCGGCGCACGGCAACCGTCCCGCACGCTATGACAAAACCGATTGCGCGTCTGACACCGACCAAGGTTGACGCGAACGATATTCTATGCTGAATTCATACCTGGTTTATTAATTGTGCTCCATAGCTCCACAGAGCTGTACTATCGGCGGTGAACTTAGTAGGCATTGTGTGTATCTAACAGAAGCACGCTCTGTTTGTGCCTTTAATGGATATGTACCGCAACCACTAAACTACTCAGGCAGAGCTGACTACGGAACTTTTCAGCGGTTGAGATGTGCCTCCTATGCTATAGGCGTAAGCTTGGTTACACTGCGTAGGACGTGCACTTCTTTACATCCGCACATGCCGACATGCCACCAAGATTGGACCGGACAGCTGATTCATTTACTCGTTCCACTTGAAACGAAATAGCAGCTTCCCTCCGAAGGCATCGGTCGTGCTGCATATCGTGTCGCCATCACCTACCTCAATCTGAACTTATCGCTAAATACATCGATCGTGGCAATATACCACTCCAACTTCACCCCACCTCCACCCATGGCTTCTCGATTATTAGGAGCGTCGCGTTGTCGGGATGTCGTTTGGTAGCCTATCGTTTGGTCTCCGGGTTTTTCGCGAGTGTGTCACAGGTCCGCAGCTGCTCGGCAAATAGAACGCTGATGCTGTCGTGTGAGCAAATATGAGGAAGTGCATGCTGGAGCGGGCCACAGCGGGGGCGTCCACGCACAGCAGGGGCTTCAAGCTGCCCAGAAGATCCCGGTCCCGGGAGCAACGATATACCGAAGGGCTACGCTTTAGGCAGGGTTTGTATGCACATTCGTGAAAGCGTTCAGTATTTTTCGAAGATACGTGTACAACACGGTTAATGTTTTTGAAACACTTTTTTCGTTCCTTGTACGCCTAGGGCGTGGAATTGTTTCGGATCGCATTCCTAGTCTTCTCAGTTTGGTGGGTGGACTAAGGCAGACAGGGGCCTCAGAAGTCACGGGGGTGGCCTCCGTAAGGTAGCATGCGCCTGCTAGAATACCACTCGGTTCATACTGAAGAGAGAGCCTTTCATGGCGTAGGCGTGGTTTTGCCCTAATAGTCCCGCGTCGTTGAGCAACTTGAGAGCCCCGTACGTCGGATTAATCTCCTTGTCTTTTTTCCAAGAAGGTAAGACAGTCACGTTGGACCAGGCTCTGCTTCCAATCTCATCCAAGAAAAACTGCAGGGGAGGCTTCGCCGCACAGGAGAAAAGTCGCCGGGATGCCAGAGGGAGAGGGGTATGGAGATCAACAGTAAGTCCTTTTCACATCAGGAGATAACTACGCGCGTCAAGATATGTTGTTACTAAAACCCTCAAAAAAAGCAACGGAAAAGGGTGTGTGAGATACGATATATAGCGCGGTTGCACTTTTGAGCTAAAATTAACAAATCATACCTCGCAAAAGTAAATGGGTCGCATCCATGCATATTAATAGGGAACCTGTTGTTGGGCTGCTAAGGGGATTATCATCTCAATGACCTGCAAATATGTACCTGGATCATCACACGCAGTACTTGCTACTCTAGCTGGAAATAAAACGGGTGAGGGACGAACTTGTTGCAATCCAACATAACAATTTTCGAGCCATGTTTGATGGGCCATGAGCATGATTATCCGTTGCCCCGACTTCCCCCTGGGTGGGCTTTAGATGTGGAAATTGTTTTTAGTGTCATTTAGTTCAGCAATTGTCATGTACGCCTTCGCATCGTCTTCATACAGGAGCCAGGGGAAAATCAATAGCGCGCGTAAATGTATGACGTGACCAATGTTCCGCAACTTATCAGGGTATTTTTTTCTTAAACATATGCCCCGATACCTAGTGCATCTTGGGCGTAGAGTCCGCACTCCCAGTAACGCCCCGGGAGCTTACACATCATCCCGGCACTTGTGCCGGCTACGGTAGCCTGAGGATCAGCGCACCTGTTTCATCCGCATGCACCAGCATACTTGGACCTACCTGACCAAATGTCGGACGTCTGCCGCCCTCCCCTCGAGGATTGAAAACGTCACCCGATCAAATGTCGATTACCAGAGATCGGCGCTTCGGCTACTCCCAGTACCGGCGTCTTCCGCGTTAACGTCCTCGGTGCTGACGGTTTATATCCGATCTGTGGTGGAATGGCAGAAATCCGTTGTGTTTACGACAGAACCCAAGGTATGGGCCTCGCAACCCCTGACGAAGACGTGGTTGAGGCATTCGAGGAGATGCGGGTGGACCTTTTGGAAGAAAAGGAAGATTCAAGGGGAACACGGGAGTATGTGGTTATGCGTGTCTTGCACAATGCATCCGGCTACAAAGGATAAACGAGGACAACAAGGGCTCACGCTATGACAGGGGTAGCATATTCGGCTAAAAACGTTTCTAGAACGACGACGCCCCTTGACGAAAAGCCGTGTGAAATTGATTCGTCTGTTGCAGTGGTAGTTTTCGTTGAATACGAATGCCATGGTTTCGTCCATTGTGTAACACCTTATTTTTTCCAAATCACGTTTTTTTGGAGACGTATAGATTTATCAAGTGAGGGCGTCAGCAAAAAGGGTGAATCTCTTAGACTATACTGTACAGGCTAGTTGACGTGAAAGACCCCAAATGTATTAATTCCCCACGCCGTTTTCTCGATTCAGACGATGAAATTTTGCGAACGTCTTGTACGTGCCCTTGCGAATACCCCACCTGTCGTGGGGGGCGTGAGGAAGAGGGAGGCGGGGGGGCGGGAGGGGGGGGGGGGTTTCCGGGTTTTCGACAGGGAATATTTTTTTTCCGAAAATGTGGACCACCTTAGCCCCAATGCAGTCTGCGAAAAATAAACGGCAACATCCTCGGAGGTCAAACCTCGGGGTGGAGATGTAGAACCCGTGGTGTGTTAAATATCATGCCCATCGAGGTCTGAAACGTTTACACGTAAAAATAATATATATTACGTTTTTTCCTTCAAATTACTTGGTCTTAGTGTAGAGTGCAGGTGCTTCCTAGATTCTGCCTAATGTTGAACATAGGCAGGTCAGATCGTCGCCTGCCTCCTTCATATTTCTACAGACATGCCTTGGAATACGTCCAATCGGATCGTGCAAAATGCGAACCATCTTTGTTTTCATCCCCGCTGGGAAAATACCTTAATATTGTTGACAAAAAGGAAGGCCCGCCGTTGGTCGATACGAGTTTCGTATCCAGAGACCGCCCGAGGCAATTCAAAATAAAACCTGGCCATGTAACCCTCTTCCTCTCATTGGTAAAGGCGGTCAATATGATGCTAAATTCTGAAATATCTAAACCGACACTGCGAGCGGCGTTCGTGAGAGAGGGAATTTCGAGGTTGTTGCGCGAACCAGTCTGCAGTATGCATACAAGGCAAGTGAAACGCGTCTGGATGGAGAACGACATATCTTGAGTGGTTAACGTGTTCAACGAGTATGAGAAAAATGCACAAACAATTAAAGTCGAAACAGCACGACATTACCATCCCCTCAAGACCAAACCACGGCCGGCCCGTATGAGTTTGTTCCGAAAAGGAAAAAAAAGCCCTGACGACGGTGCACCAATTGTTTGTGGCGAGCTAATGAAGGAAGAGTATCATTCTGTGCATGGCGCCTCGACATCGAGAACGGAACAAACTTATAGTATGCACGCGTAAACCTTCCAATACTTGATGATGGGCGAGTACCATCATTATCGCACATGCCACGGTAAAGTTGGACCATTTCGTCTAGGAGGCTCCTCACTTGGGGAGCTCCATACCTCAGACAAATGTATGTTGAGAGCATCGAAAGTTACAGCCGATGACCAAACCCATGGCCAAGGTATTGAAATATTCATTTTACAAAAAAGGAATGACATCGCGGGACGATTTTTGGTTAAGGAGCCCCGTCATTCAGAATGCATTGGCCGAAAAGAGATTCCTCCATCGTAGCACGCGTTATTTGGGCGGGCCCGACTTCTTCTCCTTCATCTTCGGCTGAGGCCGATAGACTGTTTGTTGCTGGCACCACACGCCCTGATGCCTAGCGTACGCTATGCCAACTGCCACCCTTCAAACTTCCCCCACCTGAGGTACAGTAGAAGAAGGCAAGCACATCTATCGGTTTCTCTAAGCGACAGAAAGTTCCCAACGGAAGAAAGGCAAACACCTCCCCATTCAATAAATGATATGAGGTTCCCCTTCGGGATGTGTGTAACTCAAAGTCCCGGGGGTATCGCAGGTCGAAAAGGGGGTCGCAGGTAACGCAGGTAGCATATTATTCGTGAAACGAAGATCTAGAAGACGTGTCTCACACATTTATACCACACACAATGGAACGATCGACTGAGCGAGCGGGCGGACGATAGACGATCGCACGGATTGTAACTGACGGCCCACCATCACGTCGTATACTCACCACCACAGACACACATACGTATACATTCACACCACACATGCACACGCGCACACGCACGCACCCCAAACCGCCCTTATATACCATTCTCGTTCCTGGGGCAAGCGCAAACTACCCTTGTGTACGGTAATATACGCAACGGTTGGTAGGCGTGTTGTGTTCTAAGCGGTTTTTATATCCATGCCCAATTCCCATCTCCTCCAGCACCAACCCGAGATGTTTTACATTTTCATGGAGGCACCAAGCGCCCAATCGTCAGCCACCCTTCTAGGCCAACTCTGGCCAGGTCGCGGCGGAAACGGCAGCCCCGACCCCTGGAGGTCGAGAAGACCCGGTCCCCGTCGCTCGTTCACCAGGCGCGGACGGATCCAGGCAGCTATCAAATTGCTCGAGGAAGGCAACTAGACGTTGCGGATCTGTTCACAGTTTCTTTCTGGTCGAATACATAGGGTACGTTGACGATTGGATGTGATCATTGTATTGTTCCTTATATTCCCGGTCGACACGGAGTACCGCGCGAGAGAACAGGGCGCATTTCCGCGCAGGATACCCCCCATCCTCATCGCCGCGAGAGATATGGCACTCGGCAGAAGTGTACTGCTGCTGCTGCTGTATACTGTTCCAAATGCTGCTGTTGTGCTGCGGCTAATGCTGCGGCTATTGCTGCTTCTACTACTGCAGTTGCTGAGAGGGTGTGATAGAATCAGAGCAGGTGATTCGAAACTGGGAGATTACAAAATGTACAAGGGTAGGGCGTGGCAATTTATTACTAAAAACACAAAAAAGAAAGGAGTCGGACCGCGATCTCTTGCCAAATAGAGCCAGCTCAGCAACGTTATATGCGCCGAGTACCACCACGGAGCTCGGCCGAGGTCTAGATATGCTTCATTATGTACCCATGACTGCCTTGCTTGCCCCGCAGCCGAACGTGCGAGAAGAAACCCTTGGCCGCCGGGGAGCAGAGAGCAAAAAAAAAGCGATCATATTTTACATGTACATACACCAGGTATGTAGTCTATACTTCGAAGTATAGAAAGTACGAAGAAGACGGTGCACCCGTTGGACGTGCTACGGTACAAAGGAGGGGGGTAGCCGCATCTCCATTTCTCGGGTCAGTATATAATCTGCTTCGGCGACCGAAAATAATGAACGCCTTGTATTAATGGGAACTAATTCTAGTTGGGGTCTTGTGTCGTACGGTTATGAATGTGTCGATCGGAGGGCAATGTCACTCAAAGGCGCGAGTGTTACAATTTAGGGCGCTGCGTTGCAAACTGCGAAGCAAACAAACAATAAAAAAAGAAGAGATTATTCACTCGCACCGAGGACACGGAGCCGCTGCAACAGAAAAACGTTTAATGGCTTCCATACCGATGCCTGCCCTTTTGGTGAAAACGCGACGTGCCCCGTATCGGCGATGTAAAAATACGAGATACTATGGTCATACGACTGCAGCTATGACCGAAATCAGTGACCCCCCCCCCAACCGTCGCTTTAGTGCCCTGCACCATAGGCTGTGGTTTACCACGAGGTTTGAAATAAATCTTACCGGCGAGGCGATAGGAGTCCTTTCCTGACGCGACTCGATTGGGGTGGCACACATCCGGACGATGAGAGAGGTTGACGAACTCTGGCAGTAGATCCATCTTCGCGTCTGAGAAATCGTCAAAAAAATTGCCGACTTCCAGATTCTCCCGTCCTTGGACGCCATTGTGCTGTCAGTAGCAGGCAGTACAAACGGCATTGGTGGGAATGTTAGGGTGGATGTTAAAGCGTTGCTGTACTGTCACAGCTTCCTCAATATTTAATTGTTAAAGCGAATGGCTCATGCAGTTGGATATGTTGAGTGGGGAGAGACAAACTATTTCAGATTGCGAGAAAAGGAAAACATACTCATCCTAAAATCCCACTACATTCAAGTATAGGTGAACCTTGAGATGTTTCGGAGACCCCCCATTGGAGGAGCCCTACAATACACCTCTTCAAAATGTTGACTGTAAGATAACCGTAAACTAATGTAACATACGTCATGGACAAGTTGCCATGGGCTCGGGGTCACCCTCGTCCTAGGTAACCTCCTCAGCTGGAGATTCCCGTCGGTCAGAATGGGTTTCAGCCCAAACCTTTCACGGTTATCGTAGAAAAAATTAAGGCTTCGGTGGCGAGGCTTCCCCCATCTTCACGACAGCGGTGAGCTACACTTTCGAGTGACTCCGTACCTCACGGAAAAAGAAGACATTACGCAAGCTATTTTTAGCTATTGTCACAGAACAGCTTACCGCTCCATTGCGGATTCATGTCGCATATTAAAAACAGAGCGCCCGGACTGTCCCCGAAACTTTTGCTAAAGTTCCAGGGGGTAAGTCCCGGGACGCCTCGGGAACGTGTGTCCTGCGCACAATACATTTATCCACCCTCTGGTCAATGTCCGTGCAAGTACCTCAAGGGCGATTAGCGACAAGCAGGCTACCCGCTGGAGACCTCCTTACTATAGATACAACAGGAATAACATTCCAAAGCCGATAGGTGCGGCCTGTATTTCGGGAAGCACATATCCGAAGGGACGGCCTTTGTTCGACAAACGCATCTCCACTTTTGTATGTAGACGACGGTACGAACAACAAATGGAATACATCACACCTCCCGAGTTGTTGATCAAGCCAAACATGTGAGGTATGGTAGACAGTTTCGATTCGACCACCAAAAACTAAGATCCGACGACAATCCACACAAAACATCCAACCTGCCGGGTGAGATTTTTTCCCGCTGACGCTCACCAAACTGGACCTGCAGCAGTGTGCCATTGAGAAGAACTGCGACAGATCTTCAAAATGGTTATCAGTGCGCCCTGTGACAAGTCAAAGGGGAAACACCGAAACATTATGAGATGACGGTCTTTCATCAAGCTGCCCACATAACATGCATTGCATCTCATTGGTAATACGTACCCAAGCATTTGCTATGATTTCTTGAAGGTCCGGCATCGAATGTTTTGCGGAAACGAATTCAGCCCACTGTTCAGGCAGCAGCAAGGCGTCCACATCTATTGAAGGAGATTCACGAAAACGTTTAACCCCTGGGGCGGTCGCAGACGCTGTTGCTCCTGCGTACCTACGCGCGACGGAACAATCTTCAACACAGTTCGCCGTACTTCGTCAACAATCAAGGAATATTCTGTGCCAAATCCAAAAGTTTCCAAAGTAGCGCTGGAATATAGGACTTTGAGCCTACACGTTGGGCCTTATGTTGGTGTTCTCGGTACACGAATTGCTAAGGCTCCTGGCTTGGCGAGCTGCGATGTCTGATCAATGAACTACGTTTGAGAAGATCAAAACGTGAGCCGATCAGCAATCTCATGACTCAGGTTCAAGACGAATTATAGAGGGTACTGAACTCCCAACGTACGGGCTAGTTTGTTAGCTGAGGATCCTTGCCAGCCAGAAACATTCAGCGTAAGAAGTGTTTTTTAAACTATAGCACGCGCCATCACATATTTTACATGTCTCACCCCATGTCAGACCAAACTCTGGTGTAGAGGTGGCATGGGCTACGGTCGCACTAGCACTATGAGGACAACAATTTTCTTCGTGGCCAGCGCCTTAACTGAGGTAACTCCACGCCGACATATTCGTTTCCTCATTTCCGTTTCCCGAACTACTGTGCATGAGTTGTACACCTAATCCATCACATTACTCATCGGGCGGAGGAGCATTCAAGGTTTTGGAAATCGTGTTCCGGGCGGGGTATGCTCCTTAAGGGAGGGGTGTCCAAAACAAATTGGCGTATTTCTACAGTAGCCTTGGGCAGTTCGGCTCTACATATAGTTAAGTGCGGCGATTACGGTAGTCAGTGACGAATGGTTTGCAGTACCCTGTCTACAACTGAGTGTGGTAGATAGGTCACGTTCAAGGATGATATGTTTTTGGGCGACTCTCAGAGCTACCTACGTGCGCGCGTATCTACCTGTTTATGTGCTTTTCGCTTTCACGGCATGCACCGACTCCATCGAAGTGGCAATTAACCTACGCTAATCAAGCAGTATGGATCCGTTTTGAGTGCGCCACTGAGCCACGGGAGCACTGACCTAAATAAAATGAGCTCCCCCCCCCCTCCCCGCGCGCGCCGTCACCTTGGTGTGGTAACCTCACCCTTTGTATGTGATTGAAGACGTATCGTGTTGCCCGTGAAGGCTGA
>CALKLP010000128.1 GCA_937991965.1 uncultured Verrucomicrobiales bacterium | reverse complement strand
GAAACGAGCTGGTGGTGCCGCATGCGGTGCTTCTGTTAAATTTGAAGGGTCTCACCTGAAAATGACCATAGATTCTCATACAGTAGATTTTGAGCTATTTCATAGTGCAAAGCCATACCGATTTCAGTACTTGGAGAGTGTATGTTGGAAATGCGATGGAACAATTTGTTTTTGGTTCTACAAGTTGAATTTGCACGTCCAACTTGGGGAATTCTCCTAGGAGGACTGATTCTTCTCTAGAACAGCACCCAGAACAGTCTCCGTAACGACGCGACAGTTCGGATGATTTGTGGAGGGATTCTGATTTTGACTTGATCGGTTCCCCGGAACGCTCCCAGGAAAGATTCTTGCAGAATAATACATTCTTCTCCGAAAGTTCAGCAGAACGGTACACGAGTTCCAAGAAGACGGTGTTTGGATTCCGTAGAACTGTATTTTAGACGCCGGAACGATGCCCTACCAGTGCTTGCGTTCTTTAGACATGTTCGTCTGTAGTACCGACGAAACCACCAAGGACAAAACAGAGCGCTCACCCACCCGCCTTCCGGGTTCACTCTGTTCCTGCCCGCAAAAAAACAATACTCAAGGATCGTGAAACATCCGTCTGTTGACTCTCTAAATCAACAATCAAGTAACATATTTGGTTTGCAGGCTACCAACTGCAGAGCAACTTCCTGCTTGTGCACACATCTCAAGTCAAAGAGTAGTGTAATTTTCAGTCAATATTTAATTTTTTTTAGTGCGAGGAGGATTTCAATTAGCGACAACCAAACGGGGCCTGCCCTTGACTGTTTCGTCAAGACAGACCCCTAGCCACTGATGCACATATCAGATCCTAACATCGTCGTCCCTGTGTAGTCGTGGGGTGTCTTAGCGGCGAAGATCTTGCCGACTGAGATTCTGCAAGAGGAATGCACATCCCAATTCGGATGTCGGCCATCAGATCACGTATTCACGTGAAACCTTGTTGGGTTGTCACGTAGCACACATATCCCATGTGGTCTATGGAGCTAGGATTTGGTTTTTTTGTCCTATGGTTCTTTCCAGAACATCCTCCTTCGGGGGTGAAACACGCCGTTTTGGCTTCTATCATTTGATCAGCAGCAAAATGGTATTTTTCTGCATGCCTGGCCAGTGCCCGCCACCTCTCAGTGGGCGGAAAGGCACCACAACCAACCAACGATTCCTGGGGGCACTTCGGCAGCTCGGTACGTTGGGTATTGCCTGTGAAACCCCCGTCGTGACATCAACATTATTTCACCCTCAGACAACCCCCCTCAAGACGCTCAAGATACGATGACTCTTCCCATAGGCGTGGACAAGTGCCCCTTCATCTCAGCAAGATCGACAAAAAAGATTGAGATTGGTGTCCCATAAGCGCTTGTCTCAGTCCTCCACTTTTCGGGGCCCCGGTCCAGGTTAAAAAAACACTACTCAAACAAACCGCTACATTTTTTTCTTTCGGAGATCGCGTCTGATTTTTCGTGGATACTGACCCGGATTTGTCCGTTTCGGCTCAGGTTTCTCTGCGAATACGCAACCAGCCGACCTCTGCAGATACACAACAGTCAATATAGTCTATACCAGCCGATTTGTCCGTTCACTCTCAGTCTCTGAGATTTGAAGCAATGAGAGGAGTGATTTCGGGGAGGTCTCTATCTTCAAGTCAAAACGCCTTTTTGCCTCAGCAGCTTGTTTTCCGAGCATGCAAGCGACCAGCTCCTCCTTTCGGCCGGACACGTGAAGGTAACAAACGGTTCGGTCTGCAAAGTTTCATTCGTAATCTCGGACCAACTGCTTCGTTGTAGCTCGATTTTGATTTTAGACACTCCTTGCACTCAAAGGCTCCGCAAACCAATTCTAGAATAAAGGGGGGGCATCCGGTTCGGCGGTCAAAAATAATATTTATGGCCCGAACTCCGTTCTTCTGTTTTTGTTGCATCCTCTCCCCCCCTGTCCCTCGCAACCCCCTGCCCCACTCTCCTCATCCTGGAACCCACACACGACATGCCGCTCCCTGATGCCGAGAAGACGTGCAAATTGCCTCACGAACGCTGGATATCGTATCTTTACAAGGTGGATCAAAAGGTGGATCGCATCTTCCATACTATGTAGACGTTTTTTGTCCGCGCGACTAGTATCTGCCCCGACTTTCCCTTTGCTGTTTCGCCTTCTTCCGCTTCACCCCCGCACTCCCCTGCCCCACTTCCCATTCTCCTCGACTCATGCTTGCACGTAGTGTACACGATATGCCGCTCTCCGCCGAAAAGGCGTACATGGCCTCGCGGAGTCCAAACACCTTTCTTGGTACTCATGTACCACCGTTCTGCTGAGCTTTCGGAATAATGCATTATTCTGCAAGAACCTTTCCTGGGAGCGTTCCGGGGAACCGATGCAGTCAAAATCAGAATCTCTCTACAAACTATCCTACAAACTGTCTCGTTACGGAGACTGTTCTGGGTGCTGTTCTAGATAATCAGTCCTAAGAATATTCTCAAGTTGAACTTGCAACTTGAACTAGTAGAACACGAAACCTAGTTACATCGCGTTTGAACATACTCTCCAAGTACTGAAATCGGTATGGCTTTGTTCTACGAAATCGCTCAAAATCATGTAAATTACCGTATGAGCAACTACCGTCATTTTCAGGTGAGACCCTTCAAATTTAACAAAAAAAGCCGAGTGGAAGGAAGCATTGGCGCCGTTTTTCCTCCAACGAGCTGTTCCGTCGTAGTATTCA
>CALKLP010000127.1 GCA_937991965.1 uncultured Verrucomicrobiales bacterium | reverse complement strand
ATATGGTCAGCGTACGGAATTCCGCCTTATTTGTTTGTCTCTTGTTTTCGGAAGGCTCTCACGTTTGACCTTTGCTTGCCTTAATAGTCTAAGTTAGAGCGGTCAAACTACGTGAAACAGACGTAAGGCAGGTCATGTCATGACATGTGCGGACACATCTTGAGCGTCTTTGTGGTGGCTGTATTCAACTTGGCGTGCGGTGTTTCCGACGTAATTTTGTGCGTAATGTGTCTCCGCCGGCAGAGAGCGGTTTTGAAACAATTTGCGGTTGAAGGTTCCTTCAACCTCGACCATTGTACTTCTAGGTCGCGTGGGTAGTGGGTGGGGCACTGCTGTGTAGATCGTCAAGATGGTGCAATAGAAGGCACGCCTGTCTTGGAGTCCCTTGCGCGAAATGTTTACGATGCACAAGTACAGAGTACGTTCCAGAGGTAGAATGCATAGAAAATTGCAGGTCACAGTCTACCTGTGGACTGTACCGTACGAAGTACAATGTGCCTCTTTTGTACAGAATTAATTGGCCGGCCTGCAAGCTAAAATATTTTTGGGCCCCTCTATCGGGTGATGATGCAGCGAGGGAGAGTTAGTTAATTTCCCGTCGCTTTTTTTTCTGTTGGTTGCTGGTGGTATGTTGTTTTGTTTGTGCGTTTAGCAAAAGTGGTCTAGTGGGAAAATAAGAAGCCTTAATTAAACATCGAGACACCGGGGGTTGCTATGAAAGTCTGGTTCATTGCTGATCACCCCAGCAAGCGAGTATCATATGCATACATATATGTGCATGCAACATTCACTGACACAGGTACGGCAACATGTCTTCAGCCACTTTATTCCAAGGGTTTTCTTCGTCGATGGGCTCGGCTCTCCAAAAGGAAACCAGATAAGTCAGCAGTATTTTCAGAGGAAACTTTCCCCTCCAAACAACAGGATGGGCGATTTTAAAGCTTCCAGGCCAGATGTCAATTCTCACTATGAATTGATCTGACATCGGCCAGATTGAGCGGTGTTCTTTAATGAAGCTCTCGACATGCAGAGACAACTGAGTCCACTGCTGCAGCCTGGATCACGCCGGGGAAGCGACCAATTTGGTTCTCTCTAAACTAGTCTAGTCTAGTGTTTGGTTGAGTACGTCTTCATCGTGTAGATAATAATTCAGACGTGCCTTGTTATGGTGTTGGATACGTACCCCTTCATTTAGGGATTCTTAGCGTAGTGTATGTACCCCTGGGTTTGGTATTATGGAGACTTGGGGTACCTTAGAGTAAGATCCAGCATGGTTCACGGAGCCCCTCGGGCCCGTTGGGTTTCCCACTCCTCATCTGGGACGATTAATCAAGAACGTATTCAAGAGCTTATCATCCACACGCAACTCGGTGAGACAACAGTGAGCCGAACCCTCCCTTAACCTGTAACACAAGGTCCTTTAAAGCCTCCTGAATTTGGCTGGTCAGGTCCAGCCACAGACTGAAAAGCCGTGGTGCAAGCAAAATCACATCAGAGGGGAAGCGCTCTAATCGATAGTGCTGAGTACATATACAAAGATCATTTTTTTTTTTTATTCTTTCCGAGCTCGGCTACAGACCCGAAGGCGGCGTCAGACCCAAAAGGCGGCGTCAAACTCGATCCGATGCTACACATTTCTATGTACCGACCCCAACACGGTCAGCTCGCCACACAGACGAGACGCAGGCGGAGATGGTGGACGGACGGACGGTCGGACGAACCAACGTCTTCTAATTCCCGGATAGATGTGTTCGTGGCTGCAAATAGTGTCAAAGAGGCGGCCAGGCGTTCGAAATGAACCGAAAAAATGAAAAGTGTATGCTGGTGTTTGGCGGTGTGATTTCACCGAAACTCATCAATCAAATTCATTCAAGACGGCTGCAGCGAACAGGCTCGACTGTAGCGAACACGACCAGCACGCCTTGCCTATAAGTTGATAGCGCAGGCCACAATCACCCTGTCGGGGTTTATCATTCGTGGGCAGATTCAGGTGTCGGTTCGCTTGATATGCGGCGTAACTACAATACCAGTGCGGCGGAACTATGTATTGTGCCGACACGAACCTACACACGCGCTCACACACACACACAATTTTGCCGGCACCCACGCACACCATCACATCCGACAGGCTGAGAGCAGAGGGTCAAGCTATCGTCAAGGCGAGCCAAGAAACAAGCCTCTCCTCGAAGCTCGTGTACACCGTCGGGTAATGAGAGTTTACCAAGCATGGCTGCCGGTGGCTGCTGCTGCCGTTTGGTGTGGGCAAGAGAAAGCCCATGCACAGGAAGTCAAGATTGACCTGCAGCCCTGCATCATCGCCCAGGCAGCGATCGTGAGTACGCTATGTAGATGACTATCGCGTGTTCATGAATTGGACTCAGGGAAAGCCTAGACTGCCTTTAGTCGATGCTGTGTAGGTGGGCGCAAAAGAAACAGTGAATGACCGGCAGATGTCTCCATGCCTCTCTAACCGAGTCTACTGCGCTCTCTGCGGCTCTGTCGTTGGCAGCTCTGAATGACACGCGGCCACAGGGTAGGTGGTGTCTAGAGGCATTGTAGCCATGTTAGTGCTCATGTGACCTAGGCGACCGCCATGTACTACTGCAGTAGATGTCGACTAACTGCCTCCGGCGAACACCCTTCTTTCCTTCTGGGCAATCTAACTCTTCACTTTGAACTGAACGCTTTTGACGACTAAAAGTCTCCACGTGCCCGGGTCATTGTCTCCACGTGCCCGGGTCAT
>CALKLP010000126.1 GCA_937991965.1 uncultured Verrucomicrobiales bacterium | reverse complement strand
CAGAAAAATCGCTCTCAACCTCCTCAAACAAGATACTTCTATCAAAGACTCCATCAGAGGAAAGAGATTACGTGCTACCTTTGATGATGAAATCTTGGCTACTCTTTTAAATATCAACATCCCAAAGTGAGGTAGCCCTGTCTATTAGCGGCCTTAATCTCATAAAAAGCTGGCTTGCAGTATGTTTTATTTACCCCCTACTTTTTTAGCGCTTAGCTAGTACGGATCCTAACTTGTTCTGGGGTGCATGTTTCACTTTTGACGTAGCCGCAGCAAGATAGGATTGCCGTCGTGTTGCACTTACGGGTGGCAAGCAATACTATTTTTTTAAAAAAAGAGCGAATATAAAAAAGCGCCCCCTAATTTCTTCAAAAAACATCCGTGCGAGAGCTTTTTCGCGTTTGATTGATTGGGGTAACGGGGGCTAACGTAGGACTTAGATTCTAGTCTATATTACAAGCTAGTCTCTAGGTTTAAGAATTCCCCTGCTGAAACTTAATCGCCTGACTCGTGTCTTTAGCTACTTGGAAGTTGAATGTTGGTGCGTGTGCTGTCACTGGGAAATGATATTGCTTGGGCTTACGTTGTTTAATAAGCAGGTAGAGGCAACCAAATACAGCACCTAGAATTAGGAGTAAGGTTAGTGGGACAAGGTTAGTGGGACGTTTTTTAGGTAAGGGGCTTAATTCGTGACTTGGGAGCTCGGTGTCATCTGCACCTATAGCTGTTATTAGGTTGGCAGGCCGGTTATCGTTAAATTTATTTAGATCAGCGGTCAGCGTGAGGAGGTGGTGATAGATGGAGTTGTATGCATCTTCTTGGGATGTTGCCTCTTTGAGCGCGGTGGTGATGAATTCTTTTTGCTGCTCGTAGGGAATTGTATCGAAGGTTTTCTTCCCAAAGTAGACCTTCGTTCTCGCGGGTTCATCATAGAAGTAGTAGACGAGGATCCCATTAGGGGCATTAGCCAGAACACTTTCGTGCTTCTCATAAGGAATGCTCGCCAAAATGCGTAATTGATCGGGGATGAGTAAGTTCACAAAGATGGGGTTGTGCGCGTTCTCAGAATAGCTCATGACGAGATCTTGCAGTACGAGATATTCGCTATGATTAAGCACCTTCATAGGGTCACAGATCTCGGCGTCACGTTGATCGGTGAAAAAATTATCGATTATGATTTTGTTGTTAGCCGCTTTAAGCGCTTCTTTTTCCTCGATCCGCTCTTGGATTTGGAGGTATCGGAGGTAAGTGTAATCAGGCTCAGTGTCTTCGGGTAGGATGAGCGAGATTGCATCTAGGGTTGCGCTTTTAGACGTCGTAGGTAAGGGGGCTATCAAGTCGATCGCCGCCATGGCCTCCTCTAGAGGTAAGACAGGGTCGTCTGGATCTTCCTCCTCAGGCTCTGATTCTGCAAAGGCCAAGAATCCAGTGATCAAAAACAGGAATGGTAGGAGTAAACTGGCTTTTAGCGCTCGTGGCATTTTGAAATAAGGAGGTCGGAAGTGTGACGGATGATTAGGCGGATAGCTCTGGGGTAGTTTGCCCGTGAGAATAGTGAAATACTTGTGCGGAGAATGTTGTTGGACTCCTCTAAGGTGATGTATGGTGAGAGCCCTAGGCCGTAACTGAGTGCTGCGGTGTTGGCCTCTGGATCGATATAGAGTAGGATTCCGTACTGAGAAGTCACTTTATTCTGTAAATCCGTGAACTTTACATTGTTGAGAAGCCAAAGGCCTTTAGTTGTGGGTTTTTCCTTTTTGGACTCAAGGTGAACAGCGAAAAATAGGTCTGGAAAGGTCGCTTGAAAGGATTTGAGATCACGAGTAATTGCTTTCACCTCAGTTTTTTTTAGCGTGTAGCTCGTATCGTTGAGTATAGAGACCGCTTTTGCCTGTTTCGTATTCTGTGGATTATAAAAATTGTTAAGGAGGTCATACCCGTAATTACAGGTGTCACAGCTAAGAGCATTAGTCGGTACCTGTGCGTGGCATGATGGGCAAGATGAGGGCATAGTAGTGTAAATCAGAGGGTTCACCACTGGTCGGCTAGGCCATACTTTTGGGCGAGAATGAGGAGGTCATCACGCATAGGCCATTCGTCAGGGCGTTCGCTTACCGTGTGTCGTTGGCTGGCTCCCTTCAGTTTCATGCAGCCTGTGTTGTCGCCGATGATGCGGATTTCGTTTACTTCTTCAGGAGTGAGTCTTAGTTCTGGGAGGGTGGCAACTTGCTGGATCATGTCCTCTATGGTTGGCGCGTCTGGATTGGGCTCCTGAATGCAGGTCGGGACTACAGATTTGACGGGAGATTGGGAGAGGTTCCAGATACAAGCCAGCTGGATAGGCGAGATGTTATGGCGCTCCGCGATCGGGCGCATTTTATCGATGAGCTCGCACCCGCGATCAATCCAACCGTCTGGGCGATAGGCGCGGTGATCACCGGGCTTAAACTCATAACCCGGCTTCATGATGTCGAAGAAAAGCCCGCCATAATCCACTACCCGGGTGAGGATATCGACATTGTTGGCCTCCGCCGCCGCGAGGACATGTTGCCCCGGCCACGGCTCAAGCGGGTTGAGAATAATCATCGTCCAGTCGATCAGTTCACCAAAGTTCTCAAAGGCGTAGATCATGTCCAGCGTGAAGCCATTCGCAGGTCCAGGAGCGAGACCAAGGCGCGTGGCGAGGCCCTCTGACTTTAAGTATTCCATTCCGCTCCACACTTCATCGCTGATGTAGCCGAGTTCATCCGGATTATGCAGCATGATGAGGTCAAAGTGATCTGTCTGGCAGTTTTTGAGCGAGTCCGAGGTCTGCTTCACGAGGAAATCCTTATACTGGGCTGGGGAGTTCAGCTCTGGATCTGTAAAGCGGGGAAATCCTGAGCTTCCCTGACGCTGTCCCTTATAGTGATCATGTCCGACCATTCCGACGAGGCAATATGAGTCACGATCAATTCCTGCCAAAGCTTGGCCAAGGGCGGCGTCTGCACGACCCGTGCCGTAAACATCCGCGGTAACAAAGGTGCGGATCCCTGATTCATAGGCTAATCGGATACACTCTTGATAGCGTTCTTCTGTTAGCATTTCACCGTAATGCATGTAGCGCCCTCCGCTCCATGTCCCGTAGGCAGTCGTAGTTAGATCCATGCCATGAAATTCCCCGAAGTCTGCGTAAAAGTCAATCCATTCTCCGATAATAGTTTAGGTGAATAAGAGTCATGATTCAGGAATCTACAGAGACTAATTTAGAATGATTCTAAAAAATATTTGCAATCTTAGAAGCTAAAGCTATAATAATATCATTATGGCAACACTTACAGAAAACGCACAGGCTACTGAGGCAATCGCTAAGCACTTAAATCAACTGGTAGCTGATTCCTACGGACTCCTCGGGCAACTTCATCTGGCGCACTGGAATGTAGAAGGGACAGATTTCAAGCCACTTCATGACCTCTTTCAGAGCATGTATGAAGAGCTTTTTGTCGCGATTGATGACATTGCAGAGCAGGTTCGGATCCTCGGATATTATTCTGAAGGTGGTCTCAAGACGCTGGCGGCGATGTCCAATGTTCCAGAATTCTCATCGGCAGCACCAGCGCGTGATAAGGACTTTGTTTCTGCGATTCTCGTGGCGAACGAAGTCGTTACACAATCTGCGATTGTGGCGCGTAATGCATGTGGCGATGGAACTGACCCAGAAACAGAAGACCTTTTAATCGGGAGAATCCGCGTGCACAAAAAGCATGAATGGTTCCTGAAGAGCTATCTCAAATAACGGATTTTTATTCGTGTAATCTTAAGAGAGCAAGTCCGTCGCTTGCTCTTTTTTTAGGGCTTTTTTGAAGGATTTGGGATCACAAAGCACCTTTTTAGTATTTGCAGAGCGCCCACACTTTCGACAGTAATGCGTGGGATCTTTGACAAGCCAAAACAAAAAGACCGCGTCGTTTTTCAACTCCTTTTTCGACCAGTCGCAAATTGTCTTTCCCATACTTAGAAGAAAATACAGGAGCTTTCCTTTCTTGTCTGTATGTTTTTGCTTGTTTAGCGTTTACCCGAATAATGTAGAGTTGGCGGTCGCTAAAGTAACCAAGACGCCTACATCGAAAATGATGGGAGTCTTTGGGTTTATCTAGGGTGGTTCCTGATTTTTGGGTTTGTGTTGTCATCAGTTATCAGATCAAAACACTGAGGACTAATCACGAAACAATCCATTAACATAAAACAAACTTGCCCCAAAGGTGATCCAGTAGTTTGATGTCAGTGTCCGATGTTAAGTTATTTTATCCGCAGACTGTTACTGGTGCCACCAACGTTTTTTTTGATTACGTTGTTGGTCTTTGGTATTTCGCGCATGATGCCGGGTGGCCCGGTCGAGCGTCAGTTGCAACAAGCGGTAATGGCGGGCAATGAACAGAACTCTAGTGCTAATGAGCAATCGAACTCCCCATTAGGTGAAGAACAGATTGAGGCGATTGAGGCGGAGTATGGGTATGATAAGCCGATATTGGTAGCGTATTTGCAGTGGTTAGGAGTGTTACCCAAGCAGGCGTTGACTTCGAAGGCGGAATATAAAGCGGAAGGTGGAAAAGCGACGGAAGTAGATCTGGTGCTCAAGGGGAGCGGCCAGAAGGCATTGATATCGGTTAAAGCTGGGGAAGTAGTTTCTGCCAGTTTCGAGGATGGCTCACAAATCAGCGAAAAGGGATGGTCGGTGATCATCGAGAATGAAGAAGAGCGCCAAGCGAAGTATAAGAAGCGCATGAATCTCTCGGAGGAGAAAGAGGTGCCAAGGTATGATCCACGGGTGGTGGTTTTTAAAAATAAATTTCAGGGACTGTTCCAAGGGAATCTAGGGCGCTCCATCATTTATGGGGACACGGTGTTGAGTATGATTTTAGAACGCGTTCCTGTTGCCAGTTATTTTGGGATTCTGGCGGCACTTATTACATACTGTGTGAGCATTCCGCTAGGGGTTGTTAAGGCGATTAATCATCGCACTCCGCTTGATACTATTTCCTCCATCTTTATCTTTGTGGGATATTCCATTCCAGGCTTCGCTCTCGGCGCAGTCTTAGTGATTTGGCTAGGAGCAAAAATGGAGCTCTTTCCCCTCTTTGGTCTAGTAAGTTCGGATTTCAGTAGCATGAGTGGATGGGGAAAGGTCAAAGATCTGGCTCATCATACCGTGCTTCCATTGTTGTGTTATGTGATTGGTGGCTTCGCTTATCTAACGATGATGATGAAGAATAATCTCATGGATAACTTAGCCGCGGATTATGTAAAAACAGCGGTGTCTAGGGGCGCCAGTTTTCCGCGCGCGGTTTTTGGTCATGCCTTGAAGAATTCTCTCATTCCAATTGCGACGAGTCTCGGGGGGCTTATTACGATTTTTGTTTCTGGTAGCCTATTGATTGAGCGTGTTTTTGACATTCAGGGTTTTGGCTTGCTCCAGTTTAACTCGGTGATTTTTGTCGATATCCCGTTGGTGATGGGAACGCTGACGATTTCTAGCCTCCTGGTCTTGCTAGGGAATATTCTATCCGATTTTATTGTCGCGACGATAGACCCTCGAATTAAATTTAGTTAACCTCTTATGCGCTTTTATCTCGGATTCATTCTCATTTTACTTGGTTCTGGAGGAATCGCGGGAGAGGTGTTTAACCTTAAGATTCCCTCGGCGAGTTGGTTTTTTGATACGAGCCGGCGGGTGCCTTTTTTACAAACAGAAGGCTTCGCATGGTGTGGGTGGCTCACTGCGGTGGGCGCGATTCTTGCGGGCTTATGGCTTATTACGGTAGCACTCACTAAACGCAGGAAGCATCCCGCAGAATTGCGCAGACGCGAGCGATTTAAGGAGGTGAAACGTGGGGTGTGGTCCTTGCGCATTATTCTGTTTCTCGTTTTTCTGGCAGCCCTCGATTTTCTTTTGGTGGGTGATAAGCCTCTAATGATGAAGTATGAGGGGCAGACGTATTACCCTGCTTTTGAACGAAAGGTTTATATTGGGAAAGATTTTGGTATTGTTGGTGAACTCGAGGAGGCTCCTGTAAATTTCCGGAGTCTTAAGCGCTCGTTTACGGATGGAGGCGGGAATTGGTTGCTCATGCCTCTTGTTCCTTATGCCCCAACTGGAGATGGGCTTCCGCCTTTAGTCAAAGAGCTGAGCGTGAAAGACGGCCTTTACCTTTCCCGTGACGGAAAACCTTACTCAGGCCTAGCTGCACGAACTTATCCTGCGGCTGTCGGTAGTGAGGAGGTTTCCCTCCACATGCGTTATCGTTTAAGAAATGGGATGCTATCTGGCCCCGTAGATGGCTGGGATTCAGCGGGAGAACGGGTCTATTCTGCGGACTATATGGTAAACGAAGGTGAGAGCACCTTGAGGAACGAGGTGTATTTTACAGATGTTGATCAGGAAGGGTTCCAAGGCTTAACTCCAGATGCGATGCAACTGGTGCATTATCACCCCGCCCCTCCAACGATGGAGCATTTATTGGGGACGGACTCTAAGGGGAATGATGTGCTGGCGTATCTCTATGGCGGACTACAGGTGAACATCCAGGCGGCTCTCCTGTACATTCCCTTCATCTACCTCATTGGCGTAACGATAGGTCTGTTAATGGGGTATTTCGGTGGATTCTTTGATTTGGGGTTACAGAGGGTAATTGAAGCTCTGGAAGCTATTCCTTTTCTCTTTGTGATCATTATTATCTCCAGTGTAGTGCCTGCTGAGTTAAAGGGGCTGGGGATGATTTTATTGATACTCATCGCCTTCGGGTGGATGGGGATTACCTACTTAATGCGGACGGCGGCTTATCGTGAGAAGGCGCGGGATTATGTCTCCTCGGCAAGGGTTCTGGGAGCGTCCACTTCCCGCATTATTAGGAAGCATATCTTGCCTAATACACTTTCGATCATCGTGACGATGGTGCCTTTTGCGGTTTCTGGAGTAGTCACCGCCATTACGTCTTTGGATTATCTTGGGTTTGGTCTGCCTCCAAGATATGCTTCGTGGGGGAAGCTCTTAAATGATGGGCTGAGTAATCTTTCCGCTCCTTGGCTAGCGAGCTCTGCATTCGTGGTATTGGTGTGCCTTTTGACGCTGGTAACCTTTGTGGGTGAGGCCGTTAGAGAGGCTTGGGATCCTAAAAAATTCACAATTTATAAGTAATGAAGTTTATGAAACTCCTCCTTGTTACCGTGTTTGCTTTTGTCATCCTTGGATGCCAAGAGGAGGTGCGTGTGGCGCGTGATATCGAGAAGCAGTTTTACGATTTTACAGAAAGTTATAATCGGGAGATCGAGCAATATTTAGAAAAGGAGCTGTCAGAGCAAGAAGCGAAACTAGCAGCAGTTGGCGACGATTCAAAGGGGCGAGCTGAGATCGAAAAGAAAATCGCTAAAATCACGTTTCGTCAGAAGCTGGGAGACTTCTTTGCATTTAAAACGACAGATGATTTACCAAAAGATTTAGAGTGGGTAACGGGCATGAATGAACCTGAGATCGGCGATCCAATGGCTGTCAAAGGAGGCGTTATGCGCAGACACCAGGTCGGGTATCCATCGACCTTTCGCTCTAGAGGAAAGAACTCGAATAATCAATTTAAGAGCTTTCTCCATAATGAAATCAGTATGGGGTTAGTCTCGGCTCACCCCGTCACTTATAATGCAATTCCCGGAGCGGCGCAACGCTGGGCGATTTCTGAAGATGGGAGAACGGTGTATTACCATCTACATGACAATGTTACATATAATGATGGATCACCAGTAGAGGCATGGCACTACCCCTTTGATCTTTACCTCGAAATTTCGGACAATGTATTCGCACCCTCTGTGAAGCAATACGTAAAGGAGATGTATGGGCAAATGACAGTTTATGGGGATCGATACGTGGCACTGACGCTAGCGCAACCGAAGTTATACATGCCACTCATGTGTTCCCGATCTCCCTCACAACCCGAGTTTTACCGATATTTCGGGCCTGACTATGAGGAGTATTATTCGTGGAAACCGGAACCAACCATCGGAGCTTATGAAATCAAAGAGGGGAACTTTGTGAAAGGCGTTAACATTACGCAAACCCGTGTGAAGGACTGGTGGGCGAAAGATATGAAGTATTACCGTTACCGCTTCAATGTTGATGCGATTAACTGGCGCACGATTAGGGAGGAGACGAAAGCCTTCGAATACTTTAAGGCGGGGCAGCTCGATTACTTTGATTTTAAAGAAGCTGGACCGGAGTATTGGTATGATAAGTCGGAGACAGAGGCGTTCCACAATGGCTATATTTCTAAGGTCACCTTTTACAATGAATACCCTCGTTTTCCTCGAGGGCTTTATCTGAACGTTACCCGCGGAGTGCTAGCTAATGAAACAATAAGGGTGGGAATGCATCATGCAATGAATTGGCAAAAGGTGATCGATGTCGTGTATCGTGGCGATTATTCCCGTTTAAACCAAATGGCAGACGGATATGGGCCATTTACGAATCCCTCGGTTAAAGCCAGAACCTTTGAAGTCGCAAAAGCGCGCAAGCTCTTCGCGGAGGCTGGATATAAAAAGGTGAATAATGATGGCTATCTAATCAATGAAAAGGAGGAGGTGCTATCCATAGAGGTCACCTATGCGAGCCTAGAATTTCTGACCGATATGATGCTCATCGTGCAGAAGGAAGCTAAGAAAGCAGGGGTGAAAGTCATCCTCAGAGGGCTGGAAACTACCGTATTCTTTCGCACGATCACCAATAAGGATTTTCAGTCAGTTTTCATGTCGTTTGGAATCTCCCCACCTTATCCGACCTACTATAACTACTACCACTCTGATAGCGCTTTTGATGATAAGGGAAACCCAAAGTCCTCCACCAACAATATGTTTATCTATGCGGATAAGGAAGTGGATAGGCTTTCTGAAATCACCAGGGAAACGGGGGATGTTGATGTTATGATCGAGAATGGGCATAAGATTCAGCAACGGATTCATGATGCGGCAATTTTTATTCCAGCCTACACGAAGCCATTTAGACGCGTGGCGTTCCAGCGTTGGGTCGAGTGGCCAGATACGGAGGCGATGCAGTTCAACCCACCAATTGTCGATGAACCACATGAGTGGCACGTGTATTGGATCAGTGAGGAGAAAAAGGAGAAGACTCTGGAGGCCAAGAGAAAAGGGAAGGCCTTTCCGGAGTCTGTGTTGACATTTGGTAAGAACCCGCAACAAGGAGGTAACGATGAATAGTGAATATCTCTTAGCGGTCAGTAATCTCGTTACGGCCTTCCGCACTAAGGATGACTGGCTCCGTGCGGTTGATAAGATTTCTTTCTCGCTCAAGGAAGGGGAGACGCTCGGAATTGTTGGGGAATCTGGTTGTGGAAAGTCAGTAACCGCAATGTCTCTGATTGATCTGCTGCCGAAGCCCGCAGGGCAAGTTCTTGGAGGCAATATTTATTACAAAGGGGAGC
>CALKLP010000125.1 GCA_937991965.1 uncultured Verrucomicrobiales bacterium | reverse complement strand
AGTCTACACTTATCACCCCCCCTCAACGGAAGTGCGAAATAGCGAACATTTTATGGCTACGATAACAACTACTCGACGAAAGCGATAGGTACTTGACGAAAGTGCTGGTCATGGCTTACGATAACCAGCGCTTGATGGAACCAATATACATTCACAAAAACACTGATTGAGAAACCAATGGCTGCCGATCAGCAGTGCGTGTGGAAAACATGTCTAATCACAGAACACTTGTCTGCAACTTGTGCGCTGCTGCTGCATTACTTATTCCCACGCGAACCCGATGAAGCATACACCGGAAACAATATGCCAATGATCCGTTTGTTGGTCCAGGAATCGAAATAGTTACTTACTGTAGCGGCCGAAAACGGTTATGCCCGCGCCGTACAAAGAAAACGTGTGAATGGTGCTATTACAAAAAACAACCTGCATAAAACGTCTAGCAGCCGAACCACGTTTTTGCCGCCCTCCTCAGCACAAAACAAAGCCATGCACAGTGCTACGTGATACGAAACCAGCTCATTTTACCGTGAATCTGTTACGACCCGAGGCGATTGTGATGTCTTCTTGGCGATCCGGACGATTGATGATAGCGCGGCGACCCCAAAAACAACGATGATGGTCGGTGAGCACAGAAGCGATGTTCTACCAGAGCGCTAACCGAAGATAATGCTCGGCAACCACAGAAGCAATGTTTGTTGATCTGGGATTTTCAGTATGACAGTCACTTATCAGTTTCGTGCCGGTTCGGGCTATTGGCCTATTATGGAATACCTAGTATTTAGCTGGCGTTCTTGATGGTATTCTGTGGGCTCTCATGCACGGGCTCACTTCTCGGCTTGCCTATACCCTGTGCTGGGAGACTAATACAATGACTTGAAACCTATTCCGCTTGGAGCTAACGAATACTCTAGAGAAACCGACTCGGTCTAGCCTCATGGGGGACCAACGGGTCAGCAGTATTAAAGCAGGGTAATGCTTTCGATGAAGCTGAATAAACGAAGAGCAGGCGAGCGAAGGAAGTAAGGCAAATCTCACAGGGAGGCAGGTGGAATGGGCCGTGGTTTTAGGAGCCAGCCGTTTTGGAGACCATCGGAGACGAGCAGCAAGACGCAAGAAAAATTCCGGTGCCGAGAAGGAGAGAGCCGCCGGTGGTATGACAGGGAGAGATGCTGTACCCCCATCGTCGGAATTCTCCTATGGTGGAAGAGGGAGCAGGGAGGGCATCTCGATGGGCGAGTTGCTTTCTGACGGGGGGGTCGGTATTTTTTGGCGGGTCAAACTTGCTCTACAGTTACGCGACTAAGTGGTCCAGTGGGTAGTGCTATATATAACCAACAAAAGATGGGTCGTGGGTTCGCATCTCACCCTCTTCATATTTCGTCTTTGCGAGCGTGCGCGGTGGAGACTTTATGAATGGTTATGATAGTTTGCTCCTGAGTACCGCTGTAATGCGTGGCGAGGAAAATCATACACGGTGGTGTATAACCGTAGGCAGGCAGTAGCAGCAGCTTATGGCCACGGTGGTAGCATAACCTAGGACCCCCCCACCGTATACAGCGGCCAGGGGGGTTTAAAGCACGCAGCTTAAATCCTTATGACTGAAGTACAGCCGTAGGCACACCCCGGCCGTGTGTTGCGAACGGGGGATTTTAAGTCGAGGGCACGGCATATACTTTCGTTTTCATTTGCCATACGCACTCCACTTCAGAAGGTTGGTTCTGGAGGCAGCAGGTACGGGGCTTTCTGCACATTTCACGAAAAGTCGCACGGTTACCAGCCGTGCACACTCTACCTGAAGTATTTTCGGTTTTATGATAGTTTGGTAGGACGAAGTCGCGCGCGGCATAATGGTCGCGTGCTTCCTGCTTCTGGTAGCAGCGGTAGGAACGAGCGCGTGGTAATCGTGGGCTGTCTGCAGCAGTACCAAACAACGATGAGGTTGCGTCCGGGCAGCAAGTCGAGCGGCATGCCCGAACGTACTCTATGATACGCCGCAGCAACCGCAGCAGCAAACGAAGACATGGAGGAAGCAGGTCTGGTTATCTCGTCAGCTGAAGCTCAATAGTTCGGCAACCTCGCGGGGCGGGGGGGACAGGTCTGTCTGGTCGAAGTGGCGAATGTTCTTTTACGATGGATACACCTGTCGATCGAATTGTTTTTTTGGGGCGAATGTGATGGGTTTTTTTTACGGCACGTGTGGAACCCGTAAATAATGGACGATGTATCATTTATTTGCGGCAAGTGTGGAGACCCGCATATAGAATAATATGATATTCGTTCTGGATGGTATGCGTTGCCTTTTTCGCTAGGTAGTTTTGAAGTATGTGTTCATGTTCAACTCAAACAATCTTTGTAGATCCGAAAAACTTGCAATGTTTTTCTGGTGTAGACAGGACCAGAAGGAATCTGATGGAGCTGATGTACACACGATATCGATTTGGAGAAAAGGGAATGTAAGTGCGCCTTGAGAGGTGCGCTGCTGATGTATGGTATTGATAGTAGCACTGGTTATATTTTATTTTGCGGGTATCTTCTGTTTTTGGCAGTAGCCTTCTGATCGATTGCAAAATAGCGGAGGTTGGGCATGTTCATGATTGATTGCTTGTTCCACTAGCAGCAGTATCGTTTTGCCAACACTTGTTTGCAATGAAGGAGCGAAACAATACATGTTTTTGCGATGATCGAATAGTTTTTGTACCTGGGAAGGCTTAGGCTGATCGTGTCAACAGTTTTGACATTTTCTTTTTCTTTACTCGAATGTTTGGGGATAGCGAGAACAAAAGCCAAAAGGTAAGTATGGAAGAGGTTTTCGCTCATCATGACGATGAGTTCCCTCTTGCCATTTGTGTTGTTTTAGGTGATGGAGTTGAGTCCATTGTCGATTCGCCATTGTCTTGCGAAGAATCCGGGAGGGCGTTGATTTGGGATTTTCAGTACGAGACCTACTATTATAGAAAGAAAATCAGCAATTATTTCTGGCGACTACTTTTCTAGTTTTGAGGCTCCAGAAATAACTGCATGAGAAATAAGGGGCGCCCATTATGGATTCTGATTTTTGGAAAGTGATTTTATTTTGAATTAGTAGGTCTTGGTTTGCCGTTTGTCTTTATTTTTAAAAATCTGCCACGTGCACTGCCGCCGGCGACGTTAGGTCACCACTGTTATAAGGCTTCATTGGGGTAAGCTATTGGTTAACCTTTTGCAAGTGGTCAAACGGACTAATACTGCACTAAATACCTTAACAAATGGCCTCGTCGACAGACCATGGGTTTTTGGGTCGTTGGTTCAAGCCCCACATCCACCATAATATACTTTTTCAGTCTTTCCCCAAACTTGAAAAATTATCTCCCCGGTATCCCCAGGAAATGAAACGGCTTGGATATCGACAAAGGTCCGCCGTGTTTCCGGCCGACCTGCTATCCCGCCGTTTCAGGGGGGGATATATCTTAGTTTGGGTTAGCTATTGGTTAACCTTTTGCAAGTGGTCAAACGGACT
>CALKLP010000124.1 GCA_937991965.1 uncultured Verrucomicrobiales bacterium | reverse complement strand
TTTGGAAAAGGGTTGCCCCTGTGCCTGAACCAACATCTACAACTCTTTTTTCACTTGGAGTTCTAGCTCTTTTGATGCGCCATAGGAGATAACTTATTGTCGTAGCAATAAGTTTCCTGTCATACTCTTGGAACCAAGGCGAGGATTTTGATATTCTGACTTCTCAACTATTCTATGGTGAGAATCGATCTATATGTATGAATGTGGGCTATAAATTATACGCTATTGAATTTTGAGGGCTGTAATTATTACTGTCTTTTTCGAGTGATTGGCAGGGCGTCGAGTTTTTTGAAAGTTTTTCATCCCTTATAAATAAAAGGATTAGAGGTGTCTTAGTATGAGTTGGCGCGTGAAACGCATAATAGTAGACAACAAAACTATTATGACTAAATACACCATTATCACACTTTCGATCATTGGGTTGATGGCCTCGCGCCTCTCAGCACAAGATACCGATTTTGATCAGATCCCAGACTCTGTCGAAAAAGCCCCGACTCTAAACGTTGAAAAAGGCTTTGTGTTGACTGAGGATATTCTGCGATCTGGTCAAATAGAAGCTTACAAGGGGAGCGTTTTTACGACTGAGGAATTAGGCCCTAATGGAAATGTCCCAGCCGTTTCCATGCGGGACGATGCCGGTGGGTTTGGTTACTACCGCATCCTAAGCTGGACTGGTAATCATGGCGCTGCGATTGGTGAAAGCCTCTCTTTTGGGATAGTCTTCAATGATCTTGGCACGAGCCTTGGGAGTTCCTTCGCGATGAATACATCGCGTGACATTGCGCTGGTTTCCAATGACGGAACAGAAATTAATACCGACATCAAGTGGGGCGTGTATGAAGTGCAACCTTCGCCGCAACGACTTCAGAATGAGTTTCAATACCAGATTCCGCTTACGAAAGAGACTTTTGGTTGTTCACAAGAGAAACTAGAGCGCGTGTTGTCTGACCTCGCCTACATTGATGTTCGAGCAGAGGCTTGGTCTGGAATCAGTGGGGTAGAGAGTAGCCTCGTTGCTGCTGATGTGTATTTTAATGAGCAGCCTGATGATGACGGAGATGGGGTGCCGAACTTTCAAGATCTCGATTCTGATGAAGATGGAATTAGCGACTTGGTCGAGGGAAGTGTCGATACCGACCTTGATGGAGCGGCTGACTATAAAGATCTAGACAGCGATAATGATGGGATTCTTGATTCTGAGGAAGGCGTTAATGACATTGATAGTGATGGCATCGCAAACTATCGCGATTTGGATTCAGATGGTGACGGAATCACGGATACGCTGGAAGGCATAGTCGATACGGATCAGGATGGAGCTTCTGACTTTCTCGACCTCGATTCCGATAATGACGGGGTAGTAGATCAGTTAGAGCGAGTTGGAGATATTGATGGCGATGGGATCGCAGATTTCCGTGATACGGACTCGGACAACGACGGTGTTTTAGATGGAATCGATACGGACATGGATGGTGATGGCATCGAAAACGTGGTCGAGGTGTATGCGAATGGTCTTTCAGAAAACCTTCTTACGAATGGAAGTTTTGAGGAGGGAGAGGAGTCGTTCACGACCACCTACATACAAGGCGAAGAGAACCCAGAAGGGCAATGGTTCGCGATTGAGCAAGACCCACGTGATGCTTCAGCGTTCTACCCTTCAATCTCAGACATTAATGGCGGTGAGCAAATGATGATCGTGCGCTCGGGAAGAGAGAGCGGCGAGCTTGTTTGGGAACAGGATGTAGAGGTGAAGGCGGGGATGGAGTATGTCATGTCCGCGCTCGTTGTCTCTCTCATCAATGGGAATGAACCAGCCTTAGACTTCAGAGTTGATGGAGTATCGCTTGAGACTCCGGTCGTTGGTGGAGATGTAGGAGTTTGGGAGCGTCACTATGCGACGTTCACTGCGACTGCTAGTACTACGGTTTCTATGCAGATCGTGAGCATAAAAACAACGCGCACAATCTCAGACTACGCTCTAGATGGAATCGCTTTGAATGCCTTTGATTTCGATCATGATCAGGATGGAATTCCTAATTACAGAGATCTCGATTCAGACGGAGATACGATCGCTGATTCGATCGAAGGAGCGGCTGATATTGATGAAGATGGTTTGCCAAACTACCTCGACCTCGATTCTGACCAAGACGGTGTGATCGATGAGCTTGATGGCACCAATGACATGGATGGCGACGGCTTAGCGGGATATGCTGATACCGACTCCGATAATGATAATGTGAGCGACACCCAAGAGGGAACAGGCGACTTTGATGGCGATGGGATCCCTGATCATGAGGATAACGACAATGATAACGATGGCGTTGCTGATCCTCCCGCGGAAGACACCGATGGAGACGGCTTAATCAACTCCTTCGAGACTCTTACGCTTGATACCGATAATGATGGAACGCCTGATTATCTCGACCTTGACTCAGATGGTGATGGCCTCAGCGACCGTGTAGAAGGAACGAACGATATCGACCGTGATGGCCTCTATGACTACAAAGATCATCAGCCCGTATTCACGCCAGAAGGCTATGCGTATGAGTCCTACAATGGGTTAACTCAGTTTGCGCTTGTGGATGTGAACAAAGGGGTGTTTATCAATGTTGGTCAGCCTGCGAACATTCACTACAATGCGATCGCCTACCGCGTAGCAGATAACTACATCTACGGGCAAAACCGCTCTTCCTCACAACCAGAGTTGATGAGAATCGGATCAGACGGATCGCTCGCGCTGGTAGGGGTAATCTCAGGTCTTCCTAGAACGTATGTTGCGGGAACCTTCGGGCCAAATGGACTCTACTGGACCTCAGGCGGTGGTCGTCTCTATGGAATTGATGTTGAGACCCTAGAGGTTGTTCAGAACCACAAACTGTCCACTGGAATGAAAGGTGGTGTGATCGACATGGCTTACAACTTTGTGGATGAGACGATGTATGGAAGCACCTCACGAGGCGATTTCTTTAAGGTTGATCTTACGAATGGCTCGACCGTAGTTCTCGGGAATAACGGCAAGACTTTCGGCGCACTGATCTGTGACTTCAACGGCGCGGTCTATGGCTTCGATAACAAAGGCACAGGAGCGTTCCGCGTGAGCTTAACAGACGGGTCAGTGACCTGGATTGCCTCTGCCCCTCAGACAGGAATTAATGACGGGACGATCTCGCCTGAGTCTATCTTACGCGTTGATTCGGACGGAGATGGGATCGATGACGAAACCGATACCGATGATGATAATGATGGAATCCCCGATGAGCTAGAAGGCTGTGGATATAACCCCATCGGCGATGAAGACGGAGACGGAATCCGCAACTGGACGGACACCTCTGATGATGGTGATAACGGCGACGGATCTTCCACACTCTATGAAGATCGCACCGGAGACGGAATCCCTGATGTGTTCGACCTAGACTCGGACGGAGTCGCGAACCACCTTGACCTAGATCGTGATGGGGACGGAATGTATGACTTAGAGGAAGAAGATGGCGACGCAGACAGGGATGGCTTAGCAAACGCTTGTGATCCTGACGCGGATGGAGACGGCATCATCGATGGCGAAGACGGACGTGAGGATGATGACAATGACGGAACGCCTAACTATCTCGATAACTTTGATGATAATGATGACGATAACGACGGAATCC
>CALKLP010000123.1 GCA_937991965.1 uncultured Verrucomicrobiales bacterium | reverse complement strand
GATCACCTTCTTCTTACCACGAACGGTTCCACCAAAGGAAACGAGTCCGTCAATCTTAGCGATGACGCAAGCATCCTTAGGACGACGCGCTTCGAAGAGTTCCGCGATCTTTGGAAGACCACCGGTAATATCTTTCGTGCGCTCTGCCTTACGTGGAGTACGGGCGATTTGCTGACCTGCAGAAATCTTCGACTTCTCCTTCACAGAGAGACGGGCTCCTACTGGAATGACGTAAGTTGCGAGAACTTCTTTCGTCTTCGGATCGATGATTTTGATCTGTGGGTGGAGGTCTTCCTTGTGCTCAATGATGGTGAGACCACCTTGACCTTCGTCGCTGCCTTCAGCATCTTGGGTGTAAGTAATTCCATTGATCATGTCGTTGAACTCAATTTGACCTGCTTTCTCTGAGATAATTGGAGCGGCGTGAGCATCCCATGTCGCGAGCTCTTGTCCTTTCTTCACCATCTCACCATCAGCGGTTTTAATTACGGTTCCGATTACCAACTTATGGTTCTCAAGTTCCATTCCACCTTGGTCACGAACAGAGACCGATCCGTTCTTATTCAGAACAACGTAGTTTCCATCAAGGTCTTCTACGCATCGGATGTCATTATAGATGAGCTTACCGTCGTTTTTAACTTCGATGAGTGGCTTAGAACCACCACCGAAGGCAACCCCACCGGAGTGGAAGGTACGCATCGTGAGCTGTGTTCCAGGTTCTCCGATCGACTGCGCGGCAATAATACCAACAGCTTCACCAGATTTCGCCATCACTCCTGTTGCCAGGTTTTGACCATAACAACGTCCACAAATTCCGTGATCTGACTCACAGGTAAGAGCGGAGCGGATCGTCATTTTATCAAGACCGAGATCCTCAATCGCGTTTGCTTTTTCCTCGTCCAAGAGATCATCGATTTCACAGATGACTTCACCGTCAGGGCGGGTCACTTTCTCAGCAGCCACACGACCATAGATACGGTTAGAGATTGATCCCTCATCTTCATCGAGAGCGAATACCGTGAGTCCATTAGAGGTTCCACAGTCTTCCTTCGTGACGATAACATCTTGCGATACGTCCACCAGCTTACGGGTCATGTATCCGGAGTCCGCCGTTTTCAGAGCAGTATCAGCTAGTCCCTTACGAGCACCGTGAGTGGAGATGAAGTATTCGAGAACCGACAGACCTTCACGGAAGTTAGAGGTAATCGGACGTTCGATAATTTCACCAGACGGCTTGGCCATAAGACCACGCATTCCAGAGAGCTGCTTAATCTGATTCTTATTACCACGAGCACCAGAGTCAACCATCATGAAGAGTGGGTTAGCCTCACGTTTACCGAAGTTGTTTACGAGCGTGTTGAAGACCTTCTCAGAGAGTGAGTCCGTCGCACGGGTCCAAATGTCGATTACACGTTGGTAACGCTCACCATCGGTGATGATACCATTTTTGAATTGTTTCTCAACGGTCGCGACTTCCTCATAAGATTTCTTAAGGATTTCTGGCTTATCTTCTGGGATAACCATGTCAACCATCCCGATAGAAGCACCGGAATACATCGCTTCCTTGAATCCGAGGGCTTTGAGCATATCGAGAGACTCAACGGTGCGCTTCTTACCAACGGTTTGGTAGGTGCGCCAGATGAGGTTACCCATTTGCTTCTTACCGATCGTCTTGTTGATGAATCCGATTTCGTCCGGCCAAATCTCATTGAACATGACACGTCCTGCAGAAGTGAGGATCACACGATCATCAGCATTTCCGAAGATCGTCTTCACGCCGTAATCTGGGTTACGAAGGAGAACCCAATCTTGATAGACAAGCTTCTCAGACTGAAGGGCGAACTCGATACCAGTCGCATCCTCAAAGAGAGGAAGACCGACGAGGCTCTCAGGCTTGGTCGTTTCACGGATGTAAGAGAGGTAGTAAGAACCGAGAATAATATCCTGTGAAGGCGTCGTAATCGGCTTACCACTCGCTGGGGAGAAGATGTTGTTCGGAGCCAGCATGAGCTGACGTGCTTCCATCTGTGCCTCGATAGAAAGAGGAACGTGAACAGCCATTTGGTCACCATCGAAGTCAGCATTGTATGCGGAACAAGTCAGCGGGTGCAGACGAATCGCAGATCCTTCAATGAGCACAGGCTCGAACGCTTGGATCGAGAGTCTGTGCAGAGTCGGAGCACGGTTTAGCATCACTGGGTGCCCTTTCGTGACTTCTTCTAGGATGTCCCAAACTTCTGTCGTCTTACGGTCGATCATCTTCTTAGCAGAACGAACAGTGTGACAGTAGCCACGCTCCTTCAGGCGACGAATAATGAATGGCTCAAAGAGAGTGAGAGCCATCGACTTAGGAAGACCACATTGGCTAAGCTTCAGGTCAGGACCAATCACGATCACTGAACGACCAGAGTAATCCACACGCTTTCCGAGTAGATTCTGACGGAAACGTCCACCTTTACCCTTAAGCATGTCTGAGAGTGACTTCAGAGGACGGTTCCCCGCGCCTGTTACAGCACGTCCATGACGTCCGTTATCGAAGAGTGCATCGACTGCTTCTTGAAGCATGCGCTTCTCGTTACGAATAATAACTTCTGGCGTCTTAAGCTGCATGAGGTTCTTGAGACGGTTGTTACGGTTGATCACACGACGATAGAGGTCATTAAGATCAGAGGTCGCAAAACGTCCACCTTCAAGAGGAACGAGAGGACGAAGGTCTGGTGGGATTACTGGAAGAGTGGTAAGAACCATCCATTCTGGACGAGTCTTAGACTCCGCAAATCCTTTCGCAAGCTTGAGGCGCTTCGCGAGTTTCTTCTTCGTCTGTTTTGATCTGGTTTGACCCATTTGCTCCTCGAGTTCCACGATGAGTGGCGCAAGCTCGATGCTCGCAAGAAGAGCGTGAATCGCGTCCGCCCCCATTCCTGCACGGAAGGAGTCTTCGCCGTATTCGTCTTCTGCATCACGGAGTTCAACCTCGGTGAGGAGAGCTCCCTTCTCAAGAGCAGTCTGGCCTGGATCGATCACGATGTAGTCCTCGTAATAAATCACACGCTCAAGGTGACGAGCACTCATATCGAGCATAAGCCCGAGACGAGATGGCATACACTTGTAGAACCAAATGTGGGTTACTGCTACCGCCAGCTCGATGTGTCCCATACGCTCACGACGCACGCGAGAGAGAGTTACCTCTACGCCACATCGGTCACAGGTCACTCCCTTGTGCTTGATACGCTTATACTTTCCGCAAGTACATTCCCAGTCACGCGATGGACCAAAGATACGCTCACAGAAGAGTCCACCTTTCTCAGGCTTAAACGTTCTGTAGTTAATTGTTTCTGGATTCTGAACTTCACCTTTGGACCAGTTACGGATCACGTCAGGTGACGCTAGGATGATTCCGACTTGGTCGAAAGCTTGAGGCTTATCGTCAACCCCATAAAGCTCTTTTAGATTCATGTCTACGCTCATAATATTTTAATAGTTATATGTTATTAGTTAGGGTTGGGATTAGATAGTGAGGTCATCGAGGCTGAAGTCGTCACCTGCAGTTAGGGCATCAAGCCCCTCTTGAGTGTCGGTGCTACGTCCTGGTTTCACATCCAGACCGAGCGCTTGCATCTCTTTGACGAGAACGTTGAAGGACTCTGGCGTGCCTGCTTCTAGGGTGTTATCCCCTTTCACAATGGCCTCGTAAATACGGGTTCTTCCTTGAACATCATCCGACTTAACGGTGAGAAGTTCTTGGAGAGTATAGGCAGCACCATAGGCTTCGAGAGCCCAAACTTCCATCTCCCCGAAACGCTGACCACCATACTGTGCCTTACCACCCAGCGGCTGCTGAGTAACAAGTGAGTATGGCCCCACTGCACGAGCGTGGATCTTGTCTGCCACGAGGTGACCGAGCTTAAGCATGTAGATGAGACCTACAACGAGTGGCTGGTGGAATGCTTCTCCCGTGCGACCGTCATAGAGGGTAGATTTACCAAAGGTAGAGCCGTCTTTACCGTCTCCAATCCAGGTGAATCCAGGAACTTTCTTCGCCTCACTCATATACTCCAGAATCTTGTCTTCCTTAATTCCGTCGAAAATTGGGGTAGCAACCTTGAAACCGAGGGCTTTCGCCGCGACTCCTAAGTGCGTTTCCAATACCTGACCAATATTCATTCGAGATGGAACCCCGAGTGGGTTTAGACAGATATCGATCGGCGTTCCGTCAGCGAGGAATGGCATGTCTTCTTCTGGAACAACAATGGAGACAACCCCTTTGTTTCCGTGACGACCTGCCATCTTATCACCTACAGAGAGCTTACGCTTCTTAGCAACATAGACTTTCACTTCCTTTACGACACCTGGATCGACTTCGTCACCGCTCTCGATTTGGTCGAGGCGACGCTCACGGTCGTTATCAAGCTCTTGGAAACGGTTCTCGAAGGTTCCGATGATTTCAAAGATCTTGTTACGGATCGGTGAGGGATCGATCTCGATGTGATCGTAGACAGAAGCGAGCTTACGGAGAAGCGTCTTCGTGATCTTACGATTCGCCGGGATGATGATCTCACCGGTCTGCGCATTATCGACATCAAGTGGGATTTTCTCCCCTAGAAGAATGTCAGAAAGCTTCTCGGTGAGTTGCTCTGTGAGGGTGTCTTTCTTCTTCTTATAGTCATCGTTAATTTTCTTCAGCTGCTTCTTCATCTCAGCCGGATCAACCGCTTCTTTCTGAGAGTTTGGACGGAGTCCGCCATGAGCAGAGATACGGATGTCTTGCACGATTCCGCGAGTTCCAGAGGGAACACGGAGAGAGGTGTCTTTAACATCCGCTGCTTTTTCACCAAAGATCGCACGGAGAAGGCGTTCTTCCGGCGCGAGTTCGGTTTCTGACTTCGGTGTGATCTTACCGACAAGAATGTCACCCGGCTTAACCTCTGCACCAACGCGAACGATTCCGTCGTGGTCGAGATTCTTCAAGGCTTCTTCACCGACGTTTGGAATATCACGAGTGATTTCCTCTGGTCCGAGCTTGGTGTCACGAGCTGCAACTTCGTATTCGGAAATGTGGATTGACGTGTAAACATCTTCTTTCACCACGCGCTCTGAGATTACGATAGCATCCTCAAAGTTATATCCGTTCCAAGGCATGAACGAAACAAGCACGTTACGACCGAGAGCAAGTTCACCGTCCTCCGTGTTCGGTCCATCAGCAATGATGTCACCAGCCTTCACCTTCTGACCACGTAGAACTAGTGGCTTCTGGTTAATACATGTTCCCGCGTTAGAACGCATGAACTTACGGAGTGGGTAAACATAGATTCCCTTAGCTGGGTCTGTGGTAACTGAATCTGGCTCAGAGAGGAATTTTTCATCCGCTACTGGAAGCGCACCGTCCTTAGAGGTTACGATGAATTCACCGGTAGAAGAAGCAACGATCCCGTCAGCTTCTGCCACGATTACGGCGCGTGAGTCACGAGCCGCTTTTGCTTCAAGACCAGTCCCGATATACGGAGAGTCTGACTTAAGAAGTGGGACCCCTTGACGTTGCATGTTTGCTCCCATGAGAGCACGGTTAGCATCATCGTGTTCGAGGAATGGAATGAGTCCTGCGGCAACCGATACCAGCTGCTTAGGAGAAACGTCCATAAGGTGAACACGCTTAGGATCTACCTCCAAGAACTCACCATGCTCACGCGCGGTGATTTGCTTATTAATGAAGCTTCCATCCTTTTTGATAGGGTTACTCGCCTGTGCGATGAGGTAACCTTCCTCTTGGTCTGCTGTTAAGTATTCGATTTCGCTAGAAGCTTTTCCGTCCTTAACGATACGGTATGGAGTCTCAATAAACCCGAATTCATTAATACGAGCGAAGGTACACATGGAGTTAATTAGACCAATATTCGGTCCCTCCGGAGTCTCAATCGGACAAATTCTTCCGTAGTGTGATGGGTGAACGTCACGAACCTCGAAGCCCGCACGATCTCTGTTAAGACCACCAGGCCCAAGAGCTGAGAGACGACGCTTGTGCGTCAGTTCCGCCAGTGGATTGGTTTGGTCCATAAACTGGGAAAGTTGAGAACGTCCGAAGAAGTCACGAACAACCGCCGAGAGTGCTTTCGGGTTGATCAACTTCTGTGGCGTCATTCCTTCGATGTTGACATCAAAGAGAGTCATACGTTCTTTCACAAGACGCTCCGTTCTCGCTAAACCGACACGACATTGGTTGCCAAGGAGTTCACCAACCGCACGGATACGACGTGACCCAAGGTGGTCAATATCATCAAGAACACCGCCTTCTCCCTTCTTCAAGGTAAGGAGGTAACGCATCGCCTTAAGGTAATCCTGTTGCACCATCGTGCGCTCATCAGGATCAACATCGAGACCGAGTTTTTGGTTGATCTTATAACGACCCACACGAGTAAGGTCATACTTCTTAGGATCAAAGAAAAGACGCTTAAGAAGAGCCTTCGCATTCGCTGCTGTAGGAGGATCTCCAGGACGAAGCTTCTTATAGATGTCTTTCAGAGCAGACTCTTCATCGAACGCAGGGTCTTTCTTGAGAGTTTTAATGAGAATTTCGTCTTCACGGATATCGAGCACCTCTACGGAAGAGTGTCCGATCGCCACAAGCTGCTTCACGATTCCGATTGTGAGAGGCTCATACTTACGAGCAACAACAAGCTCCCCATCCATCACATCCTCAAAAGGCGTGTAGTGATTCAGATCCATCTCGTCCATGTCATCGCTGATCTGGAGAGTGGTTATGTCATAAAAGTTTTCTACGATATCACGATCTGTCGGGAAGCCGAGAACACGCATAAAGGTAGTCGCGAGGAACTTACGACGACGACGACGACGGTCGAGATAAACATATAAGAGGTCGTTCGTGTCGAACTGAACCTCAAGCCATGATCCGCGGTCAGGAATAATGCGGAAGGAGTGAAGCGTCTTCCCATTAAGGTGCTGAGAAGTTTCAAAACAAATACCAGGTGAACGGTGAAGCTGCGATACGATCACACGTTCTGCACCATTAATCACGAAGGTTCCACGCTTGGTCATCATCGGGAGTTCTCCCATGTATACTTCCTCTGTCTTATTGCCAGACTCATCTTTGAGCTTGAAATTAACATAGAGAGCAGCACTGAAGGTTTCGCCTTTGCGGAGTGCCTCAAGAGCAGTGATTTTTGGTTTATCAATACGATATGTGGAGAAATCTAGTTCAATTGCTTCATCATAGCTTTTGATAGGAAAGACTTCCTGAAAGACAGCCTGTAATCCAGCATCTAACCGTTTATCGATATTGACTTCTTCTTGGAGAAAGTCTTCATAGGATTGAATCTGCACCTCAATAAGATTTGGTGCTTCAATGACCTCTTGAATGGTTCCGAAGTTGCGACGTTCCATTGTAATATGTTGTTTCTGTGTATTGGGGATATATATATGACCAGATCCTCGAGAATCTAGTTAGCGGATGACAGCACCAAAATCTCTGTGTCACATTGGAAATTTGCCAATGGTTTCTACCTTTTGATCTATCGCAGGGCTTCCGCTGAGCAGGCGGAATATGTATCTAGAAAAGAGCTTCACAGGAGTTCTCTTTTTTGCTTTCAAAACTATGTAACACTAAAGCGTCACCAAATGATAATTCTGAAAGCAAAAAAGTGAGTTCACGCCATTTGCAGGCATAAACTCACGAAAATTGGAGCAATTACTTGACTTCAATTTCAGCACCAGCTTCTTCAAGCGCCTTTTTCGCGTCATCTGCAGCGCCTTTATCGACACCTTCGAGGACAGCAACAGGAGCTTTTTCAACGAGTGCTTTAGCGTCCGCAAGACCAAGTCCTGGGACAACGCCGCGAATTGCTTTAATTACTTGAATTTTCTTACCTCCGTCACCTTTGATGATAACGTCGAACTCAGATTTCTCTTCAGCAGCGCCAGCGTCTCCACCAGCAGCAGCTACCATTACAGGTGCAGCAGCCGCAGCAGCGGATACGCCCCATTCTTCTTCGAGTTGTTTTACAAGCTCTGCCGCCTCAAGGACAGTGAGCTTTCCGAGTTCTTCAGCAATTTTTGCTAGATCAGCCATAGTATTATTTATTTATGTTTTTGGGTTGGTATTGTCGCGCCCCAGGGCTCTGGGGCATTTCAGAACATCTGTCCGATGCTCCGACAAGGAACCGTTAGGTCCATTGTATTCAAGCATGAGCTAGGCTGCATGCCATCTGTTCAGATTTGTGAAAACCTCAGGCTTTGACACCTGAGATTTGAAATTGTCTTCTTATTCGCCTTTGTCGGCCTTCGCCTGGAGAACACGCGCCAGTGAGCCAGCAGGCTCGTTGATCGTGCGAACAAGTTTGGTCGCAGGAGCGTTGATAACGCTGAGAAGTTGCGCAAGAAGCTCGTCGCGAGAAGGTAGATCAGCAAGCGCATTGATCTGGGCCGCATCGAGAACGTCTCCGTCTAGGATACCGGCCTTAACTTCTGGCTTCTTAAATTCTTTAATGAAGTTCTTGATGACCTTAGCGGCACCACAAACGTCTTCTTCCCCTGTTACGAAAGCAGTTTGTCCAATAAGGTGCTCGTCAAGTGCAGGAAGTTCTGCAAGTTGGAGAGTCTTCTTCATGAACGTGTTTTTCGCTACGTGACACTCAGATCCGGTTTCGGAAAGCTTGTTACGAAGGTCAGCAAACTCAGTTACAGTCATTCCACTGTATTCAACAACAAGCACGAATGGTGAACTATTCACCCGCTCGAGAAGCTCATCGACGATGTATTTTTTATCTGGATTCATTTCTTATTCTTGTTGTGGGTTATGCAGGAGTGTTTGCGGAGTATGCGGCTGGCTCGATCTTGATTCCTGGATTCATAGAACCAGTAAGAACGACTTTCTTGATGTAAACGCCTTTTGCGGTAGAAGGTTTCGCTTTCACGATGTTATCGATGATTGCCTCGGCATTCTCAATGATCTGCTTGTTATCAAAAGAAGCTTTACCAATTGAAGTTGCGATATTCCCTGATTTGTCGACCTTGAAGTCAACACGACCAGCTTTTACCTCGTTCACTGCTTTCGCGGTGTCGTCCGTAACGGTACCTGTCTTAGGGTTTGGCATGAGACCACGTGGTCCGAGAACACGAGCAATTTTACGCACGGAAGCCATGGCATCTGGAGTCGCGATTGCTGCGTCAAAGTCAAGGAAGCCATCACTGACTTCTTTGATAAGCTCATCGAGTCCAACCTTTTCTGCACCTGCGTCTTGCGCAGCCTTTGCAGCGTCACCGGTAGCGAACACGATTACGCGCACGTTTTTACCAGTTCCGTGTGGGAGGGAAACACTTCCACGGATCATTTGATCACTCTTACGTGGATCAACCCCAAGGCTGAATGAGAGTGTTACCGTCGGGTCGAACTTAGGAGCCGGGAAGGCCTTAAGCTTATCTACAGCATCACTAAGTGAATAAGATCCATCGGCATCGATGGTCTTTGCTGCTTCTTCGTATCGTTTACTTCTTTTTTTCATTATATTTTGCAGTGCGTTCGGGATCACTCCCTCCTGCGTTATTGGTTAAGGAATCTGTTAAGATTCCGAAAAGGTTACATTCCTTCGATTTCAAGACCCATTTGACGAGCGGTTCCAGCGAGAATTTTCGCGGCTTGCTCAGGATCATTGGTGTTAAGGTCAGGAAGTTTAATTGCTACTACTTCCAAAAGCTTTTCTTTCGTGATTTTACCGACCTTGACTTGGTTTGGTTCGCCAGAACCAGACGCAAGACCAGCTGCTTTCTTAAGAAGAACCGCTGCTGGTGGCTTTTTGGTGATAAAGGTGAAGGACTTGTCTGCGAATACTGAGATCACAGTTGGGAGGATGTCACCTGCACTTTGTTGAGTTGCTGCATTGAACTCTTTACAAAATGCCATGATGTTCACACCCGCTTGACCAAGTGCAGGACCAACTGGAGGAGAAGGGTTAGCTTGACCTGCTTGGATCTGCAGTTTGATGATGTTTGTTACTTCTTTTGCCATGGTTTTAGTTATCTAAGGATTAGAGAGGGGGTTGTATTAGGATTCTTTTTCCGCTTGCCAGAATTCAAGATCGACAGGCGTTGAGCGGCCAAAGATTGTTACAGATACGCGCATTTCGCCTTTCTCCATATCGATTTCTTCGACCAAACCAGTTTGACCTTCGAACGGGCCATCGTTGACTTTTACTGAGTCTCCAACGGCAAAAACCACTGTTGGGCGAGCTTGTTCGGAACGCTCTTTGATTTGGTTCATCATGCTTTCTACTTCGCGCTGACGCATCGGAAGTGGACGAGTTTTAGTCCCTGCGAAGCCGATGATTCCGTCGGTATTGTTAATCGCATCCCAGGTTTGTGGGATGAGCGCGCCGTCTTCATCGTAAAGGTGCATGTTAACGATGATGTAGCCGGGGAAGAATTTTTTCTGTCTTTCCTTACGTTCACCTTTCTTTACTTCAGAAACGGTTTCTTGGGGAACGAGGACATCAAAAAACTTATCACTGAGCTCTTCAGCTTCAATGAGGCGTAGCAGTCGGTTCGCAGTGCTTTTCTCTTGTCCAGAGAGCACGTGTGCGACGTACCATTGTTTTTTTGGTTCAGGAATTACAGGCATGATGGTAAATAGTTTAGGATGATTGGGTTTTAGTTACCGCCAAGCATCGTGATGAGTCCTACTGCTTTTTGCAGCATGATGTCAGATAGCGCCACAAAGCCCGCGAGAAGAGCCATCGATACAAGCACCACTAGAGTGGAATCGATGAGTTCTTTATACTTCTTGAAACCTTTAATATTGGAGGACGCAGGTTCCCAAGGCCAGGTGGCCTTACGGAGTTCAGATTTAACTTCTCCTAAGAAGGATGAGACTTTGCTTAACATGATGAAATTGATGGGAAAAATTAAGGTGGCAGGGGCAGAGGGACTCGAACCCACAACCAATGGTTTTGGAAACCACTACTCTACCAATTGAGCTATGCCCCTGTTTATAATTTTTCTAGTTGTATTGTGTTTTAATTTTTAGGCTAGGAAGGGGCAAACTAGCTAGAAGCCAGAGTGCCCCGTTCAAAAACCAGCGAGTGAGTCACAATGGACTCACTGCCATGGAGTGTTTATTCAACGATTTCGCCGACACGACCAGCACCAACGGTACGTCCACCCTCACGGATAGCGAAACGCATGGTTTTTTCCATCGCAACTGGTGTGATGAGGTCGATAGTAATCTCAACGTTATCTCCAGGCATTACCATTTCTACTCCATCAGGAAGGGAGATAGAACCGGTTACGTCTGTCGTACGGAAGTAGAACTGTGGGCGGTAGTTTGAGAAGAATGGCGTGTGACGGCCACCTTCGTCCTTAGAAAGAACGTAGATCTCAGCTTTGAATTTTTTGTGTGGGTTTACTGACCCTGGCTTAACGATACATTGTCCACGCTCGATGTCCTCTTTCTTGAGACCACGAACGAGAAGACCTACGTTATCGCCTGCACGACCTTCATCAAGAAGCTTACGGAACATTTCGATGTCAGTAATTGTTGTTGTTTGTGTATCACGGATACCTACAACTTCAACTTCTTCCATCTTCTTAATGATACCACGCTCGATACGACCGGTACAAACTGTTCCACGACCCTCAATAGAGAATACGTCTTCCACAGGCATAAGGAAATCAAGATCAACTGGACGCTCTGGCTCTGGGATATACTCATCCACTGAGTCCATTAGCTTGTTGATGTTTTCTCTGTGAGTCGCGTCTCCTTCGAGAGCTTTAAGTGCTGACCCCATTGTTACTGGAATGTCATCACCTGGGAAATCATACATGCTAAGAAGTTCACGAACTTCCATTTCAACAAGCTCAAGAAGCTCTTCATCATCAACTTGGTCAACCTTGTTGAGGAATACAACGAGTGCTGGAACACCTACCTGACGAGCAAGAAGGATGTGCTCACGCGTTTGTGGCATAGGGCCGTCTGCAGCAGAACATACTAGGATCGCTCCGTCCATTTGCGCAGCACCTGTAATCATGTTTTTCACATAGTCGGCGTGTCCAGGACAGTCAACGTGCGCATAGTGACGCTTGTCGGTCTCATATTCAACGTGCGCGGTAGAAATTGTAATTCCACGCTCACGATCTTCTGGAGCTCCGTCAATTTGATCGTATGCTTTTGCTTCTGCGTTACCTTTTTCTGCAAGTGTATTAGTAATTGCAGCTGTTAGTGTCGTTTTGCCGTGGTCAACGTGTCCGATGGTACCAATGTTGACGTGCGGCTTGTTTCTTTCGAATGCTTCTTTTGCCATATCGTTAGGTGATTAGTTAGCTTTTGGGCTAGTTTGTTATTTTTGCTGGTTTAGTTGTTTTTGCTAATGAGATTAGCGGTGGAGCTCTTGAGCAGATTTGAACTGCCGACCTCGTCCTTACCAAGGACGCGCTCTACCACTGAGCTACAAGAGCATTTCCCTTCAACGGACAGAAAATCTTACGACTTTTTGACCGAAAATGGGAAGCGGACGTTATCAACTTCCTCTCCTCTGTCAATCGGGAAAGTTCGCAAAGTGATTTTTTTTCATTCAAGCCGACAAAAACATAAATATTACCAAGGCTCATCGAACAGTTTGCGCTGAAGCCTTTGCGCAAAAACCATGTTTCACAGTGCTTTTCAAGATTTCCGCAGCCTAAATTCACACGTCAAAAAAATACAAATGGAGCCTCATGCGAGGCTCCATCTTATTCCGTTTATAATACTGGCGCTATTTACTTCTTTGCGGGGTAATAACCCTCTAGTTCCGCAATCGCTTTTGTAAGTGCTTCCGCAGCTTCCTTACTCGCATTTTGTTTAGCCTTCATCGCTGCAACGATCACAGCATGATGCTTCTTTAAACGCTCTACGTAGTCCTCTTGACTCGACTTAACACGCTGTGTGAGAAAGTAATCTGAGATTGAGGAGATTACGTTCTGCGCGTGAGATTCCTTGTTCGTGACCCAGCGTGTAATTTGGTTCAGAGACTGCGCATCAGACTTTCCTGCTAACGTTTCTAGTTCCGTAACCGCTTTCGTGACCGTATCCGCATCTTCCAGCATCGCTTTTACGCGGGCGTTATCATCATAGATTCCACACGGAACCTGACAATGTGCAGACAATGATGATGTAGTAAACGAGGCGACGAGAGCGACTAAGGCGAATTTCATTGGTGATTTCATAACATGTAGATTCTACGCGCACTCTGCGAAAACGCTAATGACTTTCAAAAAAACTCCGAAATGAACCATTTCCTAATTGTGTTCAATCCAGAGAGCCCTACTCTCAGCAAAACATCTCACTTTTCATTATGCTCGGACAACTCCTCTTCCTCGGAATCAAAGGCACAGAACTCACGCTCGAAGAAGCGGAGCTCTTCAAGAAAATCAAGCCCGGAGGTTTTATCCTCTTCACCCGTAACATCGCCTCCGCCGCACAAGTGCGAAAGCTCACGGATGATCTAAGATCCCTCACCTATGACGATCCCTTCATCGCTATTGATAACGAGGGTGGGCGCGTTTGGCGCACGCAAACCATCGGCGCCACCCCGCCATCGGCCGAACAAATGGCTGACCATGCCACTCCCGCCCAAATCGGATTTATGGCCGACCACATCGCGAAGCATCTGCAGATTCTAGGCATTAACATGAACTTCGGCCCCGTGCTAGACATCGATCACCACAAGGCCTCCGGCGCTCAAAACGCACTCCGTGGTCGCTGCTATGGCACAAATGCGAACGATGTCCTCGATAAAGCCGGCCTCACCAACCGCCGCATGCGCGCCAATAAGCTCCTCACCTGCGGTAAGCACTTCCCCTCCTGCGGCCACGCGAAATCCGATCCGCATCATGACCTGCCCATCGTCGACATTTCCCTCAGCGACCTTCAGCGCGAAGACCTCATCCCCTACATGAGCCTCCTCCCAGAGATGAACGCCATCATGACCGCGCATGTCACCTTCCCGCAGATTGATCCAGACCTCCCCGCCACACTCTCTCCAAAGCTCATCGACGGTGTCCTGCGTGACATTATTGGGTTCAAAGGCATCGCCGTCACCGACGACCTCGACATGGGCGCTATCGTTAACAACTACGGTCGCGGCACCGACGTCAAACTCGCCATCCAAGCCGGAAACGACATGGCCCTCATCTGCCACCAAACCGAATCCGCCCAAATCGCTTACGATGCCCTCAAAGAAGTCGACACTGAAATCACAGACCGCGCCCTAAACCGCATTCATAAGCAGAAAAAGCACATCCCCTCCCCCCTCGAGTTCACCAACGCAAGCTGGGACCAAAACAACGAGCAAATCCAGTCCCTCCGCACAGAAATCATTGGCGACATCGAGGAAACAAATGCACCAACGCAATCACCAGTGGAGGATTATTAAGAAACGCTTCGTTGCCATCTTCTCACCTTACCAGTATCTCTTTGCCTTCGGGTCTCGTTGGTAGTTTTTCAGCAAAATATTCTCTGGCTCTTCCTTCATAAACACTCGCGCTAGATACCCCATACCGAGACCAGCAACAAAGCCGCCAATGTGCGCCCAATACGCAACCCCTCCACTTTGACCTACTTTCGTCAGACTTCCCCAACCGCTCACGAACTGCATAACGATCCACATCCCGAGCACAAGCAATGCTGGAATCGAAATGACACGGAAGAAGAAAATCGCGTTCACCTTATTGCGAGGGAATAATACTAAATAAGCCCCTAGAACTCCTGCAATCGCACCACTGGCACCCAAATTCGGGATAATACTATCAGGTCCCATCATCACCTGAATCAGAGTAGCCACTAGACCACTCAGCAAGTAAAAGGCAGCGAACTTAACATGGCCAAAGCGGTGCTCCACATTATCTCCAAAGATCCACAGATACAGAAGATTCCCTCCTAAATGCATAATACTCCCATGCATAAACATCGCACTAAGGATCGTGAGAAAAATCGGACTCGGCCCTTTCGATTGAGAGATTTCTACCTGATGACCTGACGGAGTTGTCAGATATTCACTCCCTACGAGATCAACCCCAGTTGTAATTTCTTTAGGAATCACACTCCATCCATTGGTGAAATCTGGATTAGCATTTTGGTAAAAGTAGATTACCACGTTCAGAATAAGAAAAGCCCATGTCACTAACGCAGGCTTACTCAGGTGTCGGTCATCATCACTAATAGGAAATATCATAACAGTATACGAAATCTATAGCTAAAATTCACAAGCTTCACCAGAAAAAGGGTGTGATTTCATCTGATGGACGGGCAGCGCGCCCATCTTGCGTACAAACATCGGTATCTTGCCGCATGTTCTCTTATCCAGCGAAGCAGGCTGCCTAAAAATCCACCAGACACAAATCATACCCATTGAAAAAAGTATTCGTTCATATTGGGTCAGCTGTCGCCTTGCAAACGCTCGACAAGCTACATACACCGAAAATTTCAGAAGATTTTACCACTTTACAGAGTAAGCGAAATTGTTTACACTTCATTTCATAGATAAATATGATCAAGAGCTTTTCATGCCATGTCACAGAGAAACTTTTTAAAGGAGAAGCTCTCAGGCGAAAGGAAGCGAATACGCTTGGGAATTGTGATTTGCGGAAAGCAAAAGAAAGGCTCGAAGCCCTAAACACAGCCACCGAACAAGACCTGAAAATGCTTATCTCCTTCCATTACCATCGCATCGGAAGCACAGAATACTACAGCATCGACACAAAGCGAAACTCCGCATGGAGAATCCTATTCCAATGGGATGACGATGAAATGACCGATGTAAAACTCGTAAGACTAACTAAAGAAACCCATAAATAACATGAGTGACAATATCACTATAGAACTCACAAACCCCGCCTGCGGACTCGTCGCAGACGAGCTAGAGGCGCGAAAAATCACCCAATCCGAAGCCGCTAGAGCCATGGGTATTGATAAGCAATTACTCAATGCAATCGTAAACTACAGACGTGAAATCTCCACCGAAATGGCCATGAGAATCGAACGCTATCTCGGTATCCGAGCCGAATTCCTCCTAAAGCTCCAAACCGCCTATAAGCTCAAGAAAGCCCAGGCGGAGAAAGCAGACGCTATCAACCGCGAAGTGGAACCGCTAGTAGCTTAAAATACTCGATTGTGAATCGTAATTCTGGCTATCATTTCCAAACGCCAGATTCGTGAAATTCATCGCACGCCTTCTCCCAAGCTTTGTATTCTTTTGAATCGAAATTGGTATCACCATCACCATTAATTGGTGGGTGGGGTTCATTACCTCTTAAGTAACCAGTAATCCACCATCTAGCAGGCTCGGACAATTCTTTCATTTCCTTAAGGGATACAAAAAAACTAGTTTCCTTATGAGGACACCACGCCATAATTCTCCCTTTAAACGTATGCGGGTTACCCAATAAGTAATGTTTCTCTCCATGGCATTTATCTGGAACAGTAAACCAAAGTTCCTTATCTATATCCTCGGGTAACTTCATAAGAAAACGTGGTGGCTCATCTCGGATTGGCTGTCGCTTCGCTTTGAGCCTTTGCGTTCCGCAATCGAACCTTGTTCTCATCCGAGGTTGGCTACGCCGATAGTGAGTTTTAATGAATTAAAAAGTGGTGGCTCATCTCGGATTCGAACCAAGGACACGCGGATTTTCAATCCGCTGCTCTACCAACTGAGCTAATGAGCCGTTATAAACGTTTGCAGGGTAACGACCAGTTCAGGCGATTCCTTGCGGGTGGAAATTCTTAAGACGTTGAAAAATGAATGACAAGGAAAAACTGGTGCAAAGTTAGAAAAAATTTCCTCACTCGTGTATTGCAATCGCTCAAGGCGGTGTACATAAGTTTCTCACACAAGTATTATGGGCGGAAAACTTACTTATAAAGAAGCTGGAGTAGATACGATCGAAGCAGCTTCGTTCGTGACAGACATCAAGGGGCACGTGCAACGCACACAGAAAAACCGTCAACTGATGGGGCGTTATGGCCTCTTCGCGGCAGCCTTTGACATGAGCGCATACAAGCAGCCAGTCCTAGTAACAGGTTGTGATGGGGTCGGAACTAAGATGGAGGTTCTCCTACAGGAAGACTTACTCGAAATCGCTGGTAAAGACCTCGTAGCCATGAGTGTTAATGACATTCTTACAACTGGTGGTGATCCCCTTCTCTTCCTCGATTACGTCGGGGTAAATAAGTTAGATAAGGCGCGCCTCACTCGCTTGATTGCGGGTATGTGTGACTACCTAGAAGCTTGTGATTGCGCTCTAGCAGGTGGTGAAACGGCGGAAATGCCGGGGATCGTTCCTGAGGGGATGATTGAGTTCGCTGGATTTTGCGTTGGAGCGGTAGAGAAACCTGATTTAGTCGATCCGTCCACGATCGAGGTGGGTGACGTTCTCGTCGGATTCCCTTCAGATAGTTTTCACGCCAATGGTTGGTCTCTCGTGCGTCGTATTTTGGAGCAAAACCCTGATCTGCTGACAAAAGAAGAATTACACGAATTACTCGCACCAACAAGACTTTACCATGACGTTGTCAGAGATATCAAAGCGCTTGGCATCAAGCCTAAGGCCTCCTCCCACATCACGGGTGGCGGGCTTCCAGAAAATTTAGAACGCCTCTTTGGAGAGGGAATCGGAGCGACGCTCACGGTTCCAAAATGGGACAACCCAGTGGCACAGAAAGTCCTCGCGTTTGCAGATGAAGTAGATCGTTATCATACCTTTAACATGGGGTTTGGTTGGGTTTCCGTCGTCTCTCCAGATGAGGCACAACAAATCCTCAATGCCGGCCCTGGTGGACAAATCATTGGTGAGATCACCAGCGAGCATGGAGTAAAAATTAACGAAGCCTAAGTCATGTGTGGAATTGCCGCGATACGTCTCCGAAAGCCGCTGGAGTATTATAAGGACAAGTATGACAACCCGCTCTGGGGGTTTAATAAGCTCTTTCTCCTCATGGAAAAGCAGCATAACCGTGGGCATGACGGCGTCGGCATCGGCTCCTGTAAGCTCAATATTCCATCCGGCCAATCTTACATCTCACGTCGTCGCGATGCGCTTAAGGACGGGCTTGCTCGGATCTTTAGCAAGGAACTCCAAGACTTAGAGGAAATGCACAGTAAAGGCACAGTCGATCAAGACTGTCCCATTTCGCTGCGAGACAACTTTGACTTCGCGGGAGAGATTCTCGTGGGGCACCTAAGATACGGCACCTCAGGAGGAAACGAAGAAGGCTCCTGCCACCCATATCTCCGCCGCAGTAACTGGCCGACCCGAACGCTGATGGTGCAAGGAAACTTCAACATGACCAACACGGGGCAGCTTAACCGCAAGATGATTTCGCGTGGTCAGCACCCTGTCTTCGGCACCGATACTCAAACCGTTCTGGAAGAAATTGGCTTTCACCTCGATGAGGAGCATACCGACCTATACCGCCAGCTGCGCGACCAAGACATCGCCGGAGAGGACATCCCTAAGCACATTTCCGAGCAGCTCGATCTCGAAAAAATCGTCAGTCGCTCAGCGCAAGATTGGGATGGTGGATATACTATTTCAGGCATCGTTGGAAATGGAGATTTCTTCGTGATCCGTGACCCGAACGGAATCCGCCCTTGTCATTATTACATCAATGACGAGGTCATTGCGGTCGCTTCTGAACGTGTCCCGTTAATGACTGTGTTTGAGACCGATGAAGGCCAAATCATCGAGCTCCAACCTGGTGAAATGCTAACTGTGAAAGCTTCTGGTGAAATTAAAATCTCCACCTTCCTCGCTCCACGTGAGCGCTCGTCATGCTCGTTCGAGAGTATCTACTTCTCCCGAGGAAATGACCCGAAAATTTACCAAGAACGAAAGCAAATGGGCCGCGCCCTCGTACCGCAAGTCCTAAATTCGATCAATAACGACCTCGGAAAAGCAGCCTTCTCCTTCATCCCTAACACGGCAGAGGTGGCCTATTACGGCCTCATGGACGGGCTCCGCCTCCATCGACGCCAACAAGTGCTCGATGAACTAAAGGCGGCTCGTGATTCGAACACGCTCTCTAACGAGTTACTGGACTCGCTCATCATGGGGAACTGGCCGCGCGCGGAAAAAATCGCACACAAGGACATCAAGCTCCGCACTTTCATCTCACAGGAGAAGGATCGCAACACCCTGGCCTCACACGTCTATGACATCTCTTATAACACCGTTAGTGATCAAGACACGCTTGTGGTGCTCGAGGACTCGATCGTGCGAGGAACCACGATCAAGAAATCCGTGCTCAAAATTCTCTCAAGGCTCAACCCTAAGAAAATTGTGGTCTGCTCTACCGCGCCACAAATCCGCTTCCCAGATTGTTACGGCATCGACATGGCCGAGATTGGCAAATTCATCGCCTTCCAAGCCGCCGAAAACCTGCACAAAAAAGCGGGCACCTCTATGGTCTTCCGAGAAATCTACGAGGAATGCCAAGCGGAATTAGAAAAGCCTCGTGAGGAGCAATCCAACCCAGTGCAGAAACTCTACGCGCCTTTCACGGATGAGGAACTCTCCGCCGAAATCTCCGCTATCAGCTACCCCGAAGACACCAGTTGGAAAGGTGAGCTCGAGATCGTCTTCTTGAATACCGAGAGCCTCCATAAGAGCCTCACAGGAGAATATGGCGACTGGTATTTCACTGGAAACTACCCGACTCCAGGTGGCTACACCACCGTCTCACGCGCCTATATTAATCACTTCGAGAAACGCAGTGGTCGCGCTTACGGATTAGGGATTTAATGAAGTCGCTATTAGTCATCGGAGCTGGATACGTAGGAGCAGAGCTCGTGCGTCAAGCACGCTCCGCTGGCTGGAACACCCTTCCTTGCACCCGCTCGGGCGAAGATGACACGATTGCACTCGATGTCAGCGATCTCGACAGCTTAGCGGTCGTAAAATCAGAAATTACGGCACCCGACGTCATCGTGCACTGCGCCAGCTCAGGCCGAGGCGGAGAAGAAGCCTACCGCGCCGTTTTTGAAACCGGCGTGAGTAATATCCAAAGCGTCTTCCCTAACACCCCTCTCATCTTTGTCTCTAGTAGCTCTGTTTACGCACAGATTGAGGGCGAAACCGTCACAGAAGACTCTCCTTCTGAACCCACTCGCGAAACAGGAAAAATCCTCAAGCGTAGCGAGGCACTCGTGACCGCAAACAAAGGAATCGTGGCACGGCTCTCTGGCATTTACGGCCCTGGACGAAGCGTGTTGATTAAAAAATTGCTCAAAGGCGAAGCCCAGATCGAAGAAGACGGACGCCGTCTCATCAACCAGATCCACCAAGAAGATGCTGCTGGCGCCTTACTCTTCCTCTGTCAAAACCATCATAGACTCCAAGACGAAGTCTTCAACGTCACCGACTCAAATCCCCGCAGCCAAAAAGCGACGTATGAAGGGCTTTGCGCATTATTGGAACTCCCCCTTCCCCCTGTCGGAAAGCGAGATCTCAACCGCAAACGCGGCTGGACTCATAAGGCGGTATCCAACCAGAAGCTTGTCAGCGCAGGCTGGGAACCCAGATATCCTGACTTCCTCAAGGCTGGAGTTGATATTGCTCAGTCGTTAGAGCTGTAAAGCCGCTTTAGCTTCGCTCTCCAGTTCTGAAGCTTTGCCGAGGTCTGGAGCAGCTCCGCGAGCTTGGTCAGGTTTTCCGCCTCCTTTCCCACCCGCAATCGGGGCGAGAGTTTGGATCAGTTTCCCAGCCATTAGTCCACTCGCTTGCGCCGTATCACCAGCATAGGCACCCAGATGGAGCTTACCCCCATCATTCACAATCACAAAGGCGGCGTGAGCGTATTGACGTTTCTTGAAGCCGTTGAGTAGTTCCTGTAAGAGACTTGGGTCCCCTTCTAAGCACAGAACGGTGTTCCCCTCTGCATTCAGCTGCGTTTCTAGCAACTCGTCGGCAATCTTAGCGGCATTGGCTGCTGAGGCTTTCTTAATCACTTTCTCCAGCGTCACGCGGTGGTCTTCCAGCTTCTTCCCGAGGTCTAATAAAGGCTGAGGAACTTCAAATTCTGGGAGCTTCACTGACTTAACAGACTCCTTGATCTCATCGAACACATTCTTCCCGTCCTTATCTGGATCTAGACTTTCCTTAAAGGCGGTCTTAATCTTATCGATTTCCACGCTCAGGGAGACCTTGTTAGAGAAAATTTCCTCGAATTGCTTCAGAGGTTCCGTTGCATCTTTGAGCACTTTCTCAGACTTCTTAAGGCTCGCGAAAATCCCGAGGGTTTTGATCGATTTCCCGAGATATTCCAGCGTCTTTTCGGAAGCCAGTTTCAGCTCCTCCTTAATATAGGCCTTCGCCGCCTCACCACAGGCCGCCTCGATCCGGCGCACGCCAGAGGCGATCGCCTCCTCTTTCTTAATCACAAAGCGACCGAGCTCATTCGTGTTCGTCACATGCGTGCCACCACAAAGCTCCATCGAGTAACCATTCAGGGCCAGTGACTCGCCACCGATCTGCACTACACGCACTTCCTCGCCATACTTATCCCCGAAGAACTGCATGATATCCGCACGCTCCTTAATATCGGCGTGTTTCACCTCTTGCCAGCTCACGACGCCACCTTCTGAGATCTTGTCATTCACCGCTTTTTCAAGAGCTGTGATTTGCTCTGGAGTAAGAGCTGCAGAGTTAAAGTCAAAGCGCAGACGGTCCTCGGTCACCATCGATCCTGCTTGCGTTGCCTCCGCAGAAACATGCTCGTGGAGCGCCCAGTGTAAAAGGTGTGTCGCGGTATGGTGGGCGGAAATGGCAGCACGTGCCTCTGTCTGCACGCTTAGAATAACATCAGCTCCTTCCTGAATATCAGCTCCCGCAGGTAATGAGTGCACGATCGCATCACCGACCTGCATAACAGACTCAACAGGGAATCCGCCAAGAACTCCTGTATCACCTACCTGTCCACCCTTCTCTACATAGAATGGGGATTGATCAGTAATCACGAAGGAAGCTTCCTCTCTCTCTATCACCTCTAAGATTTTTGCAGGAGTAGCAATATTATCAAACCCCACAAACTCTGTAACCGCATCTGTGGAAATATCTACAGCTCGCACAATATCAGATTTTTGAGCCGAGCGTGCTCGATTCCGTTGCTCTTCCATGTGCATCTCTACCTCTGCTTCATCGAGGGTAAGACCATTCTCACGGCATAAGAGCGCCGTAAGATCAAGCGGAAAACCAAAGGTATCATAAAGTTTGAAGGCCTGATCTGCAGGGAAAGATTTATCCTGCATCTTGGATTGAACATCCGCAAACAGCTTCAACCCCTTATCCAAGGTCTTATTAAAACTCTTCTCTTCACGATCGAGCGTCTCCTTAATCATCGCCGACTTTTCCTTGAGCTCCGGGAAGATTGAGAGCTCAGCTGCCAGCACATCAACGAGCTGACTTAGGAACAGGGTATCGCCCGCGAAACCGAGCGAGCGCCCATACCTAACGGCACGACGTAGGATTCGACGGAGAACGTAGTTGCGTCCATTAGTCCCAGGCTGGATTCCGTCTGCGATCGAGAGCGATAGGGTGCGCAGGTGATCCGCGATCACACGGCACGCAATCGCGACTTCTAACACCTCAGGGTCATCATTCGCTCCAGGATCATGTGGGTAAATATCGACATACTTCTTCCCGCTCATCTCCTCGAGCTTCGCAAAAATCGGCGCGAACACATCGGTCGCGTAGTTCGAAATCCGCTTCGTAAAATTCGTGAGGCCATCCGTGTTCTGCATGATGGAACAGATTCGCTCAAAGCCCATCCCCGTATCGACATGCTTGGCAGGAAGATCACGGAAGGAGCCATCGGCCTCCGCATTGTATTGGATAAAGACGAGGTTCCAGATCTCGATACACTGATCCGAGTCCATATTCACAAGCTCGCGCCCGCTCTTATCTGGCGTGATGTCCATATGGAGCTCCGAGCACGGCCCACAAGGACCTGTCTCCCCCATCATCCAGAAGTTGTCTTTGACGTTTCCGTTGATGATGTGCTTCTCAGGATCGAGTCCCTCCTTTTCGAATAAGGCCTTCCAAAAGTCATACGCCTCTTGGTCAAAGGAACTAGGATCCCCTTCACTCGGAGCATATACCGTAGCATAGAGACGGTCTGCGGGGAACTTCCACACTTGGGTAATGAGCTCCCACGCCCAATCGATGGCCTCTTGCTTAAAGTAATCTCCAAATGACCAGTTCCCCAGCATCTCAAAGAAGGTGTGGTGATAGGTATCATACCCGACATCCTCCAGGTCATTATGCTTACCTCCCGCACGAATGCACTTCTGCGTATCTGCCGCTCTGGGGGGAGCATACGGGGCGTTTTCTGTCCCGAGGAAATACGGCACGAACTGATTCATCCCGGCGTTCGTAAAGAGCAAGCCTGGCGACTGCGGCAGGAGAGAAGCAGAAGGCACGATGGTGTGCTGCTTGCTGTGGAAGAAATCGAGAAAGCTTTGACGGATTTCAGCTGAGGTCATGCCTGCACTTCTAGACAGGAGCCGTGCTGCGATGCAATCTATAATTTAGGACGATTCGCATCTTTGATCACATTCATGGTTTACGATGCGGAATTTTGACAGTAAGAGTAGCGTATGAATGTGGGTATTTATGCCAACCCGACCAAGCAAGACGCGCTCCTTGCTCTGCAAACCGTGACCTCAGAACTCGCCAAGCACGGGATTTCTTACGTCTTAGACACAGAAGCAGGCGAGATTCTGGGTGAGAGCGGCACCAATAAGTTTTACGTCGGAATGGATCTGGTTCTCTCGCTCGGCGGGGACGGCACGATGCTCGAATGTGTGCACCGTATGGAAGGCAACTTCGACATGCCTATAGCTGGCGTAAATATCGGAACCCTCGGATTTCTCACCACCTGCACGGTCGATGACTTCCCGCTCTACGCGCAACATCTCGCCAAGGAAGAACTCAAAACGCTCTCTCTCAGCCTGCTCGAGGTCGAGATGAAGGAGCAAGACAAAGGAACACACAAATTCTGGGCCTTAAATGAAGTTACCCTAATGCGGGGAAACACCGGGCGCCTCATCACGATCGAAGCGGAAATCGACGGTCAATACCTGACGCATTACCGCTCAGACGGCTTGATCGTGGCTACCCCCACAGGATCTACCGCCTACTCCCTAGCGGCTGGAGGCCCGCTCATCGCCCCCGGATCTGGGGTCTTTGTGGTAAACCCGATTTGCCCGCATACCCTCAGTAACCGTGCGCTCGTGGTGCCGAACCAATCCAGCATCACGCTCAAAGCCTGTGGCCGCGAGCCCATCCTCTTCACCGCCGATGGTCGCGATGTTCTCTGCCTAGACCCAGAGCACCCCGTAAAAATCAAAGGTGCCAAAGATAGGCTCCAACTCCTCCAAATGCCAAACAGCACCTATTACGAAAAGCTAAGAGCAAAGCTCGGCTGGACGGGTGGGATCACGGTGTAAGCTTAATCGTAGAAGCGACCACTGGTCGCTTTTAATGTAAGTGAAATATAACGTTGAAAGCGGCCGGGACGGCCACGCTCCCCTTACCTCCCAGAAGCCAGAGCTTCCATGATGTAAGCCGAGGGACGAAAGTTTTCGATGATCACTTCCTGTTGGTCACCGCGCTTCATACGCACTTCTTTGACGTTGAAGTTCGGGGTCTTGTGCGGGGCAAAGAGAATGTCATCATGCGTGCTGTTCTCGTGTTTCTTGAACATTTCTGGGACGATGTCGCCACCGAGATGGTCATCACGCCCTGTCGCGAGGTGGCACGTTCCGAGAACCTTCTCATCCTGAATATCTTGGTAGGACACAGGAAGGACTTGCGTCCCGAAACCGAGCTCGCCCAGTGTTCCAGTCATCGGATCATCCGCGAGGCGGGCATTGTGCTCATCGATTGTTTTCTGGTCTCCTTCGATCAACTCAGACTTGAGAATATTACGGTTCTCTACGGTGAGCAGCCCTAGCGTGCCGTCCTCATATTTCATGGGGAACTCCCCTCTCGCATCACATGGCACGAAGTAAACCTCACCGGCTGGTAAGTTCGCGATGTCAGGCTTCGTTCCCTTACAGAGACCGTGCGATTTCTGCGCGTCTTGCCCGTCTAATCCGAGCCACGCGGTCAGGACCCGACCGTCTTCTAGCGCGAAGTCGATCTCGATATCTTCCGCATTCGTCATCGCGAGGCGAATACGCTCTGCATCCGCTGATACCTCATCATAATTAACCGCTAAACCACTGTTGAGAATGATGTCATTCATCCCATGCATCGTTGCACCACGGAATCCATACTCCTTACACTTCGCTGTGAGTGGCGCTGTGGCAGACCAGGTCGAGATACAGAGAATGATGTCATAGTTGGTATAAATGTCCTTATCGAGCGAAAGCTGGTTTCCATCCGTGTCCCATACCTCATCCTGCATATCGAGATTCGAGCCGTAAGTGTATTTGTAAGCGAACATTTCTCCGCCCGTCGTGCCGAGTTTCTCATTCGCATACTCGAGCAGTGCGGTGTGGAAATACTTGTGCGCATTCTTCTGCACTTCGAAGCCCTCTTCCTTCAAAAACTGGAAATCCTTGATGTATTTCACCGGTTCATCGAAGTCGGTCAAAATACAAATCTTGCAGCCCTCGATCGGTTCAAAAACCTGATTGAGAAGGCGGATTAAGTCAAAGTTTGGAAAGTCACGCTTCTCTGGGTTGAGCATAATTTCCTCGGTCAAATATTTTGGTAGTGATTGGATTTCCATAGTAGAACTCATACACAAAACTAAAAGATCAGTAGAATTTAGCAAATGATTTTTCGGACAACTTGTGATTTCCAGAAACTTCCTTGATGCATAATTTCTCTTTCCATGCTTCACTCCGTATAATGAAAACCTTAGCGATTACAATGGGCGACCCTGCAGGTGTTGGGCCAGAACTTTGCCTACGGCTCTGTGCGGAAGCGCAAAGGAACGAGTTACAATACCACATCTACGGAAATCGAGTCATATTAGAGCGTGTTGGTGCGCAGTTAAATCTCTCTCTCGAGAACGTTACGATTATCGATCATCCTATCGATAATGTAGCTCAACTAGTTCCCGGTAAGGTGCAAGCTAACTGTGGACAGGCGGCTTATAACTTCCTGATCTCAGCTATCGATGACGCCATGGCAGGTAAAGTTGACGGCATTGTCACTTGCCCTCTCAACAAGGCCGCACTCGAAGCCGCAGGAATTCACTACCCGGGGCATACCGAAATCTTGGTTGAACGCACCGCCACGCAAAAACACGCTATGATGCTTAGTGGAAGTGAGCTCAGCTGCGCCCTCGTGACAACTCATATTGGAATCGCTGACGTGCCCAGTAGCATCACCAAAGAACGGATCGAAGAAGTCGCACGCCTCTCCGCCGAAGTCATGTCTAAGCGGCATAAGCGCCCAGCTAAAATCGCCGTGTTAGGGCTGAACCCACACGCGGGTGAAGGAGGCCTCTTCGGTAATAAGGAAGAAGAACGCATCATTCAACCCGCGATCGATCAGCTTAAGGCCGAAGGGATAGAGGTAATCGGTCCACTCCCACCTGACACGGCTTTTCTCTCCCAAATTCGACCCAACGTCGACGCCTATGTCTGCATGTATCACGATCAAGGCCTGATCCCACTGAAGACCCTGTGCTTTGACGAAGGCGTCAATGTCACGCTTGGATTGCCGATCGTGAGAACGTCTGTAGATCACGGCACCGCCTTCGATATCGCGTGGACAGGAAAGGCAAATGTGCAGAGCCTTATTGCCGCGGTAGACTTTGCGCTAGAGCTAACGTGAGAGAGCTAACGTGAGAGAGCTAAAAACCATAAACCATTCCGTATCAGGTGACCGGGAGCTCCCTCCAATTAAAAGCGCTAATTGACAGGATAATCCTCTCCATCTAAATTTTGATAATGAAGCATTTAATCATATTATGGGCTTTTTCAATAATCCTTTTGGAAGCCCATCCTATTCCTAAGCTGTCAAGAGGCTCTAACAACTCTCTGAATCTATCTACACCTGATGGTGATCACACGATACCCTATCTTGGGAAATTAAAATCCTTAATGATTTTTGTAGATTTCCCTAACCTGGAGGGGAAAAACAACCCATATCAGCCTGAAGAAATCGCAGAAAAACTTCTCGGAATTCAAGAAAATGGAGAAATGAGTATTGTTGATTTCTACCAACAGCAATCAAATGGAAAATTTTCTTTTGAAATTGATATTGAATACCAGTGGATGCGCCTCAAAAACAAGAAGTCTACTGATTACCCTGATTCATATAGACCTATTGAGTATATTGAAGACTCTCTACTCTTAGCCCAAAAAAGTGGCCTTCGCTTGAGAAACTACCAAATTGTCTATATTGTAGCACCAAAGGGAATGCGTCACAACTCTCCAACTCACTATTTATCCGAACGAGAGTTAGGTAAAGTGCGTAACCCTCCTAAAGTCGTTGTCACTTTTGGGGATGATGGGCAGCAATCTAGAATTCAGCATCTAATTCATGAAACTGGTCACGGTATGGGATTACCAGATTTATACCTTTATGATCCTAAAAATGAACCAAATGAATTTATCATGCCAGGCCCTTGGGATATAATGGCTGATAATTGGACAGCAAATTATTTTTGCGCCTGGAGCCGTCACCTTTGGGAATGGATACCCAAAAAAAATAAACAACACATTAAAAGAGGGAAAAAAGAGATAGAGCTCGTATCAATAGATTCAAAAACTGGAATAAAAATGATTACTATCCCCAGCGAGCAATACCCCGATGAACTTATTGTATTCGAAACCCCAAAACCTTGGAAGAAAACTGTGAAAAACGGGATTCTAATCTATAAGGTGAATGGTACTATAGGAACTGGAAAAGGACCAATGACACTTCAGCTACCCGACGAGATCACCAATGCATCAGACAATAACGCCCTCTGGCAACCTGGACAAACGTATACAAACCAGAAGGCAAAGGTCGAAGTTCAAATTATAAA